>NZ_JBQFMP010000005.1:0-317068 GCF_056531905.1 Ruegeria sp. K11 | reverse complement strand
CTGCGGTCAGCGTGGTCTTGCCGTGGTCAACGTGGCCAATCGTACCGATGTTGACGTGCGGCTTATTACGCTCAAACTTTTCCTTTGCCATTCCTCAGGCGCCCTTTTTGCAATTTGGGGGACCCTTGGTCCCGTGGTTACATCTGCGCGCGCGAGATATTTGGTTCAGGGGGGAAAATCAAGCACATCCTGAGGGAAAAGCGCCCTCATGCCGGATTTTGCGTGACCTCAACCGGGTTGAGCGGCTGGATCAGGTCGGGGCGCTTGTCGAACCAGCCGTTGTCCAGATGTTCTTCGGCCAGCCATTCTTCGACCCGGTCCGCAACCTTGAGGGCAAGCCCGCTCATCTGCTCTTCCTTGGTGCGCTCATGCCCGGAGCCTTTAAAGGCACTTCCGCCGGTCGTGTCTTCCAACACCTGGAACTGTTTGCCCTTGGCCAGAAATTCCTTCTTTTTCACGTCATAGACGTTCACCAGGACAATCGCCGTACTTCTGGGATTGTAGATCACCGGGATGCCCGGGGGGGCCAGCATATAGCCTTCGAGGCTGATGCCGATGTCATAGTCCTGTGCGCCCTCATAGCGGCCCAAACGAATATCCACCGCATTCTGGATTGCCGCCGTCCACTCGTCCGGCGTTGCATCTCGCGAGACCGGGCCCTGTACCGCCTTGTCCGCAAAGGCATAATTGACCCGCAGCTTGAATTCACCCAGCGATTCAGGCTCCTCGTAAACCTGCGTCTGCGTACACGCGCCCATCAGGGCCAGTCCGGTGATCAGGGTCAGAATGCGCAGCATGTCTCTCGTCTCGATAGGCCTGTTTTCTTTCGATGTAGCGCACCGATACGGGTTGTGCCAAGCCGTATCGGCGGAATTTCACCAAACACGCCCTTGGATCACGAGAACTTATAATCCCGCGGGAAGCCATAGGGGGCTTTCTTGCCCACGCCTGCGCGCTTGGCCAGCCACTGGGACATATCGGCCTCATGCCGGGTTTTGTCGCCGCCCATCGACCATTTCAGGCCCTCTTCCCAGTTGAAGGTGGTTACGTCCGACAACCCGCCATCCAGTTCCAACGTGCCCTGACGGCCCCTAGCCATGTTGTATTTCTGTAGGCGGACGCCTTTACCGCGGGTCATCTCGGGTAGCTCTTCGGTCGGGAAGACCAGGAACTTGCCGTTCTGCGAGACAACGGCCACGTGATCGCCTTCAACCGGCTTACAGATCATCGCCGTCTCATCGCCTTTGACGTTCAGCACCTGTTTGCCGTTTCTGGTCTGGGCCAGAACGTCATCCTCGGGCACCATAAAGCCATTGCCCGCATCCGAGGCCACCAGCAGTTTGCGGCCCGGTTTATGGATCAGGATGTCGATGATCTGCGCCTCGTTCGGCAGATCGACCATCAGACGCAGCGGTTCGCCCATACCACGCCCACCGGGCAGGTTGGCGGCGCTGACCGTATAAAATCGACCGTTCGAGGCGAAGACCAACAGACGATCCGTTGTTTCCGCATGGAAAATGAACCGTGGCCCGTCGCCGTCCTTGAACTTCAGCTCACGCTTGAGGTCGATATGACCGGTCATGGCGCGAATCCAGCCCATCTGAGAGCAGACGACCGTGATCGGTTCCTTGTCGATCATCGCCTCAAGCGGCACTTCTTCGACCTGCCCCGCTTCGGCGAACCGTGTCCGGCGCGCGCCGCCTTCGTAGTCTTTGCCGAAGGTCTTTTTGGTCTCTTTCAACTGCTCGGCGATTTTCGCCCACTGCAAGGCAGGATCGGCCAGCAGGTCTTCGAGGTTGGCGCGCTCCTCCATCAACGCGTCGCGCTCGCGTACCAGCTCCATCTCTTCCAGACGGCGCAAACTGCGCAGGCGCATGTTGAGGATAGCATCGACCTGAACCTCGGACAGTTCGCCCTCACCCGGCTTGGGCGAGACGTAGTCGGCCTCGCTGGTCGCGCGGACGTGATCGATGCCCCAATCCTCGCGCATCAGCGCGGCCTTGGGATCATCGTCATAGCGGATGATCTCGATCACACGATCGAGGTTGAGGAAGGCGACGATAAAGCCCTCCAACACCTCAAGCCGATGGTCGATCTTCGCCATGCGGTGGCGCGAGCGGCGCAGCAGCACTTCTTGCCGGTGATCGAGGAAGGCGCGCAGCACTTCCTTCATCGAGCAGACCTTAGGTGTTACGCCGTCGATCAGCACGTTCATGTTCAGGCTGAACCGCACCTCAAGGTCCGAATTGCGATAGAGTATGCCCATCAGCACCTCGGGGTCCACGTTCTTGGAACGCGGCTCAAGGATCAAACGGATGTCATCGGCGGATTCGTCTCGCACATCGGCGAGGATCGGGATTTTCTTGGTCTGAATCAGCTCGGCGATCTTTTCGATCAGCTTGGATTTCTGAACCTGATAGGGGATTTGGGTGACCACGATCTGCCATTGACCACGGCCCAGATCCTCAACCTCGAACTTGCAGCGTAGCCGGAAGGACCCGCGCCCGGTGCGATACGCCTGCGCGATATTCTCGGGCGGCTCAACGATCACACCGCCAGTCGGGAAGTCAGGGCCCGGTACGTAATTCAACAGCGTGTCGTCACGCGCGTCCGGCGTTTTAATCAGATGCAGGCAGGCATCGCAGAGTTCAGAGATATTGTGCGGCGGAATATTCGTCGCCATCCCCACAGCGATACCACTGGCGCCATTGGCCAAAAGGTTCGGAAACTGCGCGGGCAGCACGACCGGCTCGGTCAGCGTGCCATCATAGTTGTCACGGAAATCGACGGCGTCTTCGTTCAGACCCTCAAGCAGTGCCTCAGCGACGATGGTCATCCGCGCTTCAGTATAGCGTGAGGCCGCCGGGTTGTCGCCGTCGATATTGCCGAAATTCCCCTGCCCGTCGACCAGCGGGTAGCGCACGTTGAAATCCTGCGCCAGACGCGCCATCGCGTCGTAGATCGCGGCATCGCCATGCGGGTGATAGTTACCCATCACGTCGCCGGAGATTTTCGCCGACTTACGGAATCCCCCCGTCGCACTGAGTCGCAACTCGCGCATCGCATAGAGGATTCGCCTGTGAACCGGCTTCAGACCATCGCGCGCATCGGGCAAAGCGCGGTGCATGATGGTGGACAGCGCATAGGTCAGATAGCGGTCTCCAATCGCCCGGCGCAGCGGTTCGGCTACCTCGCCCCCGTTGTCAGGGGCCTCCATGTTGGGGTCGTCGATCGTGTCGTTCATACATGATGTGATACGACGCAAGCGCGGCTTGGTAAAGCAAGCAACACGCATTTTGCTGGGGACAAGTCGCGCTTTTTGCAACAGGGGGAGACAAGTCCCGGATTTCCCCGGTTTTTCGACTCGGGACCAAAAATATGCTAGCCTTTCATCAATTGAACTGCTGCCAGATTTTATTGTTACGATTGACCTTGGGGGATGCGCCATGACGCGCCTGATACTTGTTACCTTTGCCGCACTGGGCTGGTGTTTTTACATCATGAGCGGAGGACCGGATTTCGAGCCGCGCGGCCTGCGCAGCGATCAACCGGAACGCACAGCGGCTGCGCCCGAGCCTGCACCTGTGCGGCCTGCAAAAGCAGAAGCGCTTGTGACCAATGTCGCCGCCCGCACCCCGGCAAAACCTGTGGAACCGGCAGCCCCTCCACCCCAGATCGTTGTCTTTGAGGAAAGCGAACCCGGCCTCTTGACCGGTCGCCCCACTTTCGCAGCGCCAGGGGCCAATATCACTCTGGCATCGCTGGAGGATGGGTTGGCCGGAATCAGGCAGGCCCCACAAGAGGTCCAGAGCGATGCCGCCGAAATACCGGTCGTGCAGGAACTGCCAAAGGACATTCGCGAGATATCGGGCACCCGCGTCAATATGCGCGACGGCCCGGGAACGATCTATCCAATCATCGGCAAAGCGACCATCGGCCAAAAGGTCGAGGTGCTGAGCGAGTCCGGCACAGGTTGGCTGCGCCTGCGCGTGTTACCCGCGCGGCAAGTTGGTTGGATTTCTGCATCGCTTGTTCGGAAAACATCAAACTGACCTTGTGCCGTCATTGTCCTGACCGAATGTGCGCCATAGCTTTGGCACAGACTCACACCCGGGACACCCATGCAGAAAACCATATTGATCACCGGCTGCTCGTCCGGCATAGGGCTGGACGCCGCACACGGAATGCGCGCGCGCGGATGGCGCGTATTTGCGTCCTGCCGACAGCAACGCGACTGCGACCGGTTGCGGGCGCAGGGTTTCGACAGCCCGCGCATTGATTACACCGATGCCGACAGTATAACATCGGGCCTGGCCGAAGTCCTTGAGGCAACCGGTGGCACATTGGACGCCCTTTTCAACAACGGCGCCCATGGCCTGCCGGGCGCGGTCGAAGATGTTCCCACGGATGGCCTGCGCCAGATTTTTGAAACCAATGTCTTTGGCTGGCACGAACTGACCAGACAGGTGATTCCCGTCATGCGCGCCCAAGGGCATGGGCGGATTGTTCAGAATTCCTCGGTTCTGGGCCTGGTCGCCTATCCGTGGCGCGGGGCGTATGTCGCCACCAAATACGCAATCGAGGGCCTGTCGGACACGCTGCGGCTGGAGTTGCGCGACACCGATATCAAGGTCATTTTGATCGAACCCGGTCCGGTCACGTCGAAAATCCGCGAAAACGCAATTCCGGTCTTCGAGCGTTTTATCGACTGGGAAAACTCGGTCCTGCGCCAGCGATACGAGGATACGGTGATAAAACGTCTCTACGAATCCTCGGGGCCAGACAGGTTCGAGTTGCCCGCTTCGGCCGTGACTGCCAAGCTGGCCCATGCGGTCGAAGCCGCCCGTCCCCGCGCCCGGTACTATGTGACCACGCCCACCTATATCGCCGGATATCTGCGCCGTATCCTGCCGACACGCATGATTGACCGTATTCTGTCGGACATCTGAGGCGAAATTACCCGTTCGCTTTTGCGCGCTTTGAGGCTACATCAGGCGCAACGAGACAAAACACGGACGGTGATCGCATGGACCTGTTGATGGTCATATTGCTTCTGGCCATGGCGGCGGTGGTTGCTGTGCTGGTCATTGGCATCTCGAATTTCGGAAAACCCGGCAAGGACGCCGCGATGAAAAGCAACAAGATGATGCGGCTGCGCATCCTGTTTCAGTTCATTGCCGTGGTGCTGATCGTGCTCTACGTCTATCTGCGCGGACAAGGAGTTCAATAGAATGGTCGTTCTCAACAAGATCTACACGCGCACCGGAGATGATGGCAAAACCGCGCTCGGCAATGGTGAACGGGTCGCCAAGTATTCGGGCCGCGTGGCCGCCTATGGCACGGTGGACGAGCTGAATTCCTTTGTCGGCGTCGCCCGCACCGAGGCCGAAGGCGAGGTCGAAGCCGCCCTGTCCCGCATCCAGAACGATCTGTTCGATCTGGGGGCCGATTTCTGCCGCCCCGACATGGATAAGGATGCCGAGGCCGAATACACCCCGCTGCGCATCGTTCCTGCCCAGATCGACCGGCTTGAGGCTGAGATCGACACGATGAACGAAACGCTGGAACCGCTGCGCAGTTTCATCCTGCCCGGCGGCTCGCGTCTGGCAGCGCATCTGCATGTGTGCCGCACGGTCTCGCGCCGGGCCGAGCGTCTGGCGGTGGAACTGACCAACATGGAACCGGTGAACGAGGTGGCGGTGAAATACCTCAACCGTCTCAGCGACTGGTTCTTTGTCGCTGCGCGCTGCGCCAACAATGACGGGCGTGACGATGTTCTGTGGATTCCGGGCGCGAACCGCTGAAAGCGGCGCAACGTCCGGTGGACGTTGCGGCGACCGGAAGGGCGGAGCCCCGGACCAAAGGTCGGCGCGAACCGCTGATCTGCGCGCCCGGCGGAAATAAAATTTCGTTTCCTGTCGAAAAAATGACAAAACGCGACGTCCCGAAACCATGACGTGACGATTTTGCTCTGTTGCAGGGCATCACGACCCGCTATCTAAACCAGCGAGAGCATTGGTGGAGTCGCGGCGCGGCTTGCCGTTTTTGTAAGGAGCATACGCAAAAATGAAGGTACTTGTGCCTGTCAAGCGCGTGATCGACTACAACGTGAAGGTTCGCGTCAAAGCGGACGGCAGCGGTGTTGATCTCGCCAATGTAAAAATGTCGATGAACCCGTTCGACGAGATTGCCGTGGAAGAGGCGATCCGTCTGAAAGAAGCGGGCAAGGCTGACGAAGTGGTTGCTGTTTCGATCGGCGTCAAGCAGGCGCAGGAAACCCTGCGCACCGCGCTGGCCATGGGCGCCGACCGCGCCATTCTGGTTGTCGCAGCTGATGACGTCCATACCGATATCGAGCCGCTGGCCGTTGCGAAAATCCTGGCCAAAGTGGTCGAGGAAGAGCAGCCGGGCATCGTTCTGGCGGGCAAGCAGGCGATCGACAACGACATGAACGCCACCGGCCAGATGCTGTCGGCCCTGCTGGGCTGGTCGCAGGGCACCTTCGCGTCCGAACTGGACATCGAAGGCGACAGCGCAAAGATCACTCGCGAGGTTGACGGCGGTCTGCAGACCATCAGCGTCAAGATGCCGACCATCGTGACGGTTGATTTGCGCCTGAACGAGCCGCGCTATGCGTCGCTGCCCAACATCATGAAAGCGAAGAAAAAGCCGCTGGACGAGAAAACCGCCGCCGATTACGGCGTCGACGTCACTCCGCGTCTGGAGATCGTCAAAACCGACGAGCCGCCGGCGCGTGCTGCCGGGATCATCGTGGGCTCGGTCGACGAGCTGGTCGGGAAACTCAAAGAAGCGGGGGCTGTGTAATGGCTGTTCTTCTTCTGGCTGAAGTCAACAATGGTGAGCTGTCGCTGGACGCCACCGCCAAGGCTGTCAACGCTGCAAAAGTTCTGGGCGATGTGACCGTTCTGGCCGCAGGCGGTTCGGCCGCCGCTGCCGGTGAGGCCGCCGCCAAGATCGACGGTGTGTCCAAGGTTCTGGTGGCTGAAGATGCGTCGCTGGGTCATCGTCTGGCAGAATCGACGGCTGCGCTGATCGTGTCCCTGGCCGACGGGTACGAGCATATCGTTGCCCCTGCGACCACCGACGCCAAGAACGTGATGCCGCGTGTAGCCGCGCTGCTGGACGTGATGGTGATCTCGGATGCGTCAGGCGTGGTTGACGGCTCGACCTTCGAGCGCCCGATCTATGCGGGTAACGCGATCCAGACCGTGAAATCGAACGACGCCAAGAAAGTCGTCACCATTCGTACCGCCAGCTTTGACGCGGCAGGCGAAGGTGGGTCGGCCTCGGTTGAAACTGTCTCGGTTCCGGGTTCCGAAGGCCTGTCTGAATGGGTCGAGGACAAAGTGGCCGAAAGCGATCGTCCGGAACTGACCTCGGCTGGCGTTGTTGTTTCGGGTGGCCGTGGTGTCGGCTCGGAAGAGGACTTCAAACTGATCGAAACGCTGGCAGACAAGTTGGGTGCCGCCGTCGGTGCCTCGCGCGCGGCTGTGGACTCGGGCTATGCGCCGAACGATTGGCAAGTGGGTCAGACCGGTAAGGTTGTTGCCCCTGACCTTTATGTCGCTGTCGGCATCTCGGGCGCGATCCAGCACTTGGCCGGTATGAAGGACTCGAAGGTCATCGTTGCGATCAACAAGGACGAAGAAGCCCCGATCTTTCAGGTTGCCGATTTCGGACTGGTTGCCGACCTGTTCCAGGCAGTGCCGGAACTGACCGAGAAACTCGGCTGATCCAAGGCCGAGATTTTTCGTCGAAAAATCTTGCAAGGCCCGCCATTGGCGGGCCTTTTTATTACGGATGCAGCACAGCCCGGGTCAATGCCTCGGCAATACGACGGTGGGTAGCTGGCCCGATCATGTGCTCGGCCATGGGTTGCTGCAATGTCCCAAACAGCATGTCCTCCAACTCATCCGAGTCGCCGGATCGTCGCACCCGCAAAACAACTGATTTCGTGCCTGTCAGGTCCAGGGCTTTCACCATTTCAGCGTTCACCCGAACCGGATCATGACAGCAGATGCCACCCGAACAGGTTTCGATCTCGAGCCATAGTAGTAAGACCGGAGGGGCGATTTGCCCCAGAAACCCGATCAGGTTTTTGGCCCAGCTTTGGCGCAACTCTTCCGCAACAACTTCAAAGCGCGCATCCGGGAACCGTTTGAGACGGCTCATGAGGTGCCGCACGAAGTGAACATCGGTAAATTCGATCTCAGGAAAAAGCGTTCTGAGGTCTTGCGTGGCTTCGATAATCCGGTCGTTTCGGCGGGGATGCACCCGATAGAACCGATTGGATTGCCCTAAAACCCCGGGCAGTTGCAGGACCACCAGTTCGGCGCTGTTGACCAACTCCAGCACCCCATCATCCTTGGCCAGTGCCTCAACCCCGCAAAACAGGCTACCGAAGTTGATGCATCTCCGGTCCAGTTTGCGTTCAAGAACGGATGGGAATGGCTGATCGACGAATCGACCGAATGTCTCCTCGCCGCCCAGACAGGCCACATACGCGCTGTCCAATTTGCGCGCCGGGCCTCGGAACTGAAGTTTTGACGTGCCGTATCGACACATCGGATTGGCAGGACCATCCACGACAACTGGTTGATAGCTCATCACGCTCACCCAAATATTTCACCCGATAGCCATGTTGCCGCCGCAGGTCTTGAGAAATTCCTAATGTGCGCATTTGAAGCGAATTTGACCGAACCGCGCCTCTTGCCGCCCGACCCGATCTGCCGATACTGTCGCAACAATCCCGCGAACCAGAGGCAGCTGAACATGGATATCAAATCGGTCGGAGTGATTGGCGCAGGCCAGATGGGCAACGGTATTGCCCATGTGCTGGCACTGGCAGATTATGATGTGTTGCTGAATGATATCAGTCAGGACGCTTTGAACGACGCGATCAAGACAATCGAAGGCAATCTGGCTCGGCAGGCCTCGCGCGGGAAAATCAGCGATGAAGCGATGCAAACCGCTTTGGCCCGGATCACGACGACGCTGGACTTGCCGAAGCTGGGTCAAACCGATCTTGTGATCGAAGCGGCCACAGAACGAGAAACCGTCAAACAGGCGATCTTTGAGGATCTGCAGCCACATCTGCTGCCTCATACGATCCTGACTTCGAACACGTCGTCGATTTCGATCACACGTCTGGCCAGCCGAACAGATCGGCCCGAGAGATTCATGGGGTTCCATTTCATGAACCCTGTTCCGGTGATGCAGCTTGTCGAGCTGATCCGGGGCATTGCAACGGACGAAGAAACATTTGGCGCGTGCAAGGCGGTTGTGGATCGTCTTGGAAAAACCGCCGCCAGTGCTGAGGATTTTCCAGCCTTTATCGTAAATCGAATTCTGATGCCGATGATCAATGAGGCCGTTTACACGCTGTATGAAGGTGTCGGTAGCGTTCAGTCGATTGATCAGTCCATGAAGTTGGGGGCCAATCATCCGATGGGGCCATTGGAATTGGCGGATTTTATCGGGCTGGACACCTGTCTAGCCATTATGAACGTATTGCATGACGGGCTGGCAGACACCAAGTACCGGCCCTGTCCGCTGTTGACCAAATATGTCGAAGCGGGGTGGCTAGGGCGCAAAACCCAGCGCGGATTTTATGATTATCGCGGTGAAGTTCCGGTTCCGACACGGTAGCTGAAAAAGGGGACCAGCCCCCTCGCCCGGATTTCATCCGGGCTCACCCCCGGGATATTTCCAGCCAGATGAAGGCGCGGATCAGCTTTTTGGGCCGAGCGCCAGCGTGTGCTTTCTGAGCCAGGCCATGAAGCCGCGCGGATCACGTTCGAGCATCTGCATGTCTTTATCGGAAATCGGGTCGCCGATCACCGGTGATTGCGGTTTATTGCAAGAGCGGACGATCTCATGCAGCAAAAGGCCTTGCCGCAAAATTGCGGAAAGCTTGTTCGCAATCTGATAGGCGCGCGAGTTTCTGCCTGGGAAATAGATCGGGACAACCTGCGCACCGGAACGGCGGATCATCTTGGCGGTAAAGACATTCCATTCCCGTTCAATGGCCGGACCGAACCAATCATCCGAAGACATCACGACACCGGACGGGAACAGGGCAACCACGCCGCCGTTTTTCAGATGCTCCATCGCCTTGCCGCGCATTTCCAGCATTTTCGCCTGCGCCTCGGGGTCATGCGGGAACGGGACAGGGATCATGAACGAGGTCGCGGCCTCATCCAGACCGGTCAGGACCGAGCGGGTCAGAATGCGATAATCGTTCCGTTTCCGGCCAATCAGTTCAGCCAGGATCATCCCATCGACCATCCCGTGCGGATGGTTGGCCACGACCACGACCGGGCCTTTTTGGGGAATACGGTCGATCTGGCTTTGCGGAGTGGTCAGATCGATGCCCATGACCTCAAGAGCACCGCCCCAGAACCGTTGACCACGGTAGTATTCGTTCTTCTTTTCGAACTTGTTGACCATACGCAGAATGGTCAGCTTGCCGGTACACCATTCGATGGCGCGAATGGCCGTCGATGTCCAGGCGTCGTCAAAGGAATTTGCATAGGTCAGAGTTCTACGGTCGTAGATTTCACCCTGATCGTCGGTCCCGTCCACGACCGGTCCTGTTTTGGTATCGTGCGTCGTTTCCGCCAATTCCTGGTCTTCCCGTTCTTGGTGTCGCGGCAGGGTTATGCCCTAGAAGCCCTCTCCGAACTTGTCGTTCACCAGCGTTTCCAGCGCCTCTGCCAACGCCTCAGCATCCGGGCCGGACGTCTCGACGTCAATAGTGGTTCCACGCGACGCTGCCAACATCAAAAGCCCCATGATACTGTCCCCCGATGCAGAAAGCCCATCACGAGAAACCTCGGCTGACGCATCGAAGCCTTCCACAACCTCTACCAGCTTGGCCGAAGCGCGGGCGTGCAGGCCTTTTTCATTTATTATTTTCAAGCTTTTGAGGGTCATTCAGGTCAATCCGGATTTATTCAAATGTCACGTTTTGCGCATTGATATACTTGCGCCCGGCCTCCATGGCCAAACGCACCGCTTCGGCCACCGGCAAGTGGCGACTTTTGGCCAGTTTTATCAACAAGGGCAGATTCGCACCGTAGAGGATTCGCCGATCCTGCGGCGCGCAGGCGCGCAGGCTGAGATTCGATGGGCTGCCGCCAAACAGATCGGTCACCACAACGACGCCGTCGCCTGTGTCGACGTGATCGGCAGCGCGGCAGATCTCCGCCTGCTTTTCTTCGCGGTCATGTTCGGGTTCGATTGCAATCGCCACGAGGCCTGGCTGTTTGCCGACCACATGCTGCGTGGCGGCAAGATACTCCTGCGCCAATCCGCCATGTGCTACGATCACGATACCGATCAACCCGGCCTCACATTCAACGCTCGTCGTTCCATTTCGCGGTGCCTAATTGACACCTGCTGGCCGCCTTCTGCAAGGGCCTTTGCAACCGCTTCCGCCACGGCGACTGAACGGTGCTGCCCCCCCGTGCATCCGAAGGCCACGGATAGATGGGCTTTACCCTCGGCCCGGAAAGCTGGCAAGAGCGTGGTCAGCAAATCACTAACCCGGTCGACGAAAGGACCGTAATTCGCATCCGCCTGAACATAAGATGCAACATCCGGGTTGCGACCGTCTTCGGCGCGCAATTCCGGACGCCAGTAGGGATTGGCCAGAAACCGGCAATCGAACACCATGTCCAATCCGCGCGGCAGGCCGCGTTTATAGGAAAACGATTCGATGGACACGGCCAGATGCCTCCCGTCCCGAGGAGCAAACCAGCGCTCGACCTCGTCGCGCAGTTGATGAACATTCAAGGGGCTGGTGTCGATCAGAGTATCCGCAATTTCGCGAATCGGAGCCAATAGCTCCTTTTCCTGTTGAATCCCCGTCTCGGGGCTTGCGTCCATGGCAACCGGGTGGCGGCGTCGCGTTTCGGAAAAGCGCCGCAGCAGCACATCTTCGCTGCAGTCCAGATAAAGCGTCGTCAGGTCCACGTTTTCCATGCGTCCCAACTTGGCAGCCAGTTCGATGAACCCGATCGTCGAGAAATCTCGGTTTCGGGCATCAATACCCAATGCCATGGGACGCTTGAGGTCCGCGCCGTCCAACAGACGGGACAACAACCGCATGGGCAGATTGTCGATTGCTTCGAACCCCAGGTCTTCCAGCACGTGGATCGCGGTCGAGCGGCCCGCACCTGACGGGCCAGTTACCAGGACAATCTGCCGCTGAGAGGTCATGTGCTCGGCCATTCCGGGTCAACCCGCCCCATTTTTGCAAGTTGCATCAATGCTGCCGCCAAATTGGGGATGCCGCGCGCGCGAAGCAAGGGAACAGTTTGCCTCAGCAGCAGAATTTCGGTCGGCTCAGGTAAACGGCTGTCTGCCGCGTCCTGCAGATCGACAATGTAAGACACGTGAACGGCCCCAACCGATTGAGCGCGCAACAGACCGATCCCGCGCGCTTCGATCAAACCGCTGATCGCGGGGACCGCGTTTGCGATGAGTTGCCCCTTTTGAGTGCTCAACGCGACTTGGTCATCCGCCACAAACTGCGCGCCCAGCGCCATCAACTGCAAGGCAAGACCCGATTTGCCCGCACCAGACGGCCCGGTGATCAACAGGCCATGACCTTGAACCGCGACGCAACTGGCATGAAGACGGGCTGTGTCGCAATCCGCATATTCTGACAGCGGAGCCGCGCCCATGGCTTAGACGGGAAGTCCCACAACGAAGCGCGCACCCAGAGGTTCCGAGGTGATATCGGTTTCCGTTGGCCGGATGTTTTCGGCCCAGATTACGCCCCCATGAGCCTCAACGATTTGCTTGGAGATCGCGAGGCCAAGACCCGAGTTGTTGCCAAAGTGCTCTTCCGGGCGTTCCGAATAAAAGCGTTTGAAAATCTTGGTCAGCGCCTGTTCCGGAATGCCCGGGCCGGTGTCCTCGACAACGATCAGAACCCGGTTGTCGCGGCGTCGTACCCAGACACGAATGGCATCGCTTTCCTCGCAGAAGGAGATGGCGTTGGTGATCAGATTGACAAAAACCTGCGCCAACCGCGCCTCAAGCCCGTTAACAATGATTGGACCGGGGGGCAGGTCGGTGATGTAGTCGATGCCTTTCTTTTTTGCATCCTCACCAAGAAACTGGCCGATATTGTTGAGAAGGTTGAGCAGATCAAACGCCTGTTCTTCTTCTTTTACCAATTCAGCGTCCAGCCGCGACGCGTTCGAGATGTCGCTGACCAAACGGTCCAACCTGCGTACATCATGTTCGATCACACCCAGCAGCTTTTCGCGCTGGTCATCGCGTTTGACCATCCGAAGCGTGCCCACGGCCGACTGCAAACTGGCCAGCGGGTTCTTGATCTCATGCGCGACGTCAGCGGCAAATTGTTCGTTGGCATCGATCCGGTTGTAAAGCGCTGTCACCATTCCACGCAAAGCCTGGCTGAGACGTCCGATTTCGTCCGGGCGCGCACTGAGGTCGGGGATGCGGATACGACCGGGATTGACCCCTGCGCCCCGATCCTTGCCCAACTCTGCAGCCGAGGCCAGATCTGCCAAAGGATTGGCAATGGTAGACGCAAGCACGAGGCTGAGACCGATAGACACCAGTAAGGCCACGACGAACATCTGCAAAATGCGTTCCTGTTCTTTCCGTGCCAGCGCATCAATCTCACCAGCGGGGCCGGCCATCGCGACCGCCCCGACAAGAACATTGTTCAGACGAATGGGCGCGGCGGCCACGATGACGGTTTCTCCGGCCTCGTCCTGAACCGCTTGTACCTGCAAGTCGCCATCCAGCGTGCGCGGAATGATTTCCTGAACACGTTGGGCAAGGGTTGGCGGGTCACTGGCAGGCGCGTTGCTGATGATCGAGGAAAGCCCGTTCCAGACCGCGTTCAAGGTGTCGCTGATCAGGGTGCCGCCCGTCGCCCCGCTGGAATTCGACCTGAGTAGCCCGGGAAACTCTGGCACAGCGGTTGCCCCGCGGGTCCAGCCGATCAGAGTGCCGGAGCTGTCATAGACAAATACTTCACCGCCTTCCGGCAGGCTGAGGCCGGACAGAGTGTCGTTCACGTCAAGTGCGATTGATGCCCCGATACCAGGCTGCCGCAACTGCGTCTCAAACACGTTGCTGACAAGTCGCGCATCACCGATCAGGTTTCCTGCAGTCTGCTGTACCCGATCCTTCCGCGAATCATCCAGATACAGCAGGCCCGCCACAAGAATGACCAGCGCGATCAGGTTGAACGTGATGATCCGACGCGCCAAAGGCGAATTGCGCAGGGAAAAAAGGTTCCGCCGCGACCGCCTGGCCCGCAGTTCGGCAGACTCGGGATCCTGGGGGATGACCCAGTCATCCCCAAGAACAACGTCACCGTCGCGCATTTCATTGACTTGCTCGGTATCGCGCACGAGACCTCTTTACTCCTGCAGGCAGCAGGCGCGTTTACTCTTCGTTGTACCGATATCCGATGCCGTACAGTGTTTCGATAGCCGAAAACTCGGAATCGGCAGCACGCATCTTTTTGCGCAAACGCTTAATATGGCTGTCGATGGTCCGGTCATCTACGTAAACCTGATCGTCATAGGCCACATCCATCAGCTGATCGCGGCTTTTGACAAAGCCGGGTCGTTGGGCCAGCGCCTGCAACAGCAGGAATTCGGTCACGGTCAAAGAGACGTCATTGCCTTTCCAGCTCACCGAGTGACGCAACGGGTCCATGCGCAGCTCTCCACGCTCCATGACCTTGGCATCGCCGGCGTTTGTATTGGCAACATCGCCTTCGGTGGCTTCCTGCCGACGCAGAAGCGCACGAATGCGTTCGACCAGCAGGCGTTGCGAGAAAGGTTTCTTGACATAATCATCCGCGCCCATGCGCAGACCCAGAACCTCGTCGATTTCATCATCCTTGGACGTCAGGAAAATGACCGGCATCTGTGTTTTCTGCCGCAAACGCTGCAACAAATCCATGCCGTCCATACGCGGCATCTTGATATCCAGCACGGCCATGTCCGGAAGCTTTTTGTTGAACGCATCCAACGCCGCCTGACCGTCATTATAAGTTTCAACCTCAAAGCCTTCGGCCTCAAGCGTCATGGATACGGACGTCAGAATGTTCCTGTCGTCATCCACCAGTGCAATCTTAGACATCGGGTTTACCCCTGTTCCTGCTCAAACACGCAATATTCCGCCTATTAGTAGAGTATTTTTGGCTTTTTTAAGGCTGCGAATCAAATTGTATCTATAAAACGTGAGATTGTTGCCACACAGTTGCGGCAAAAAAGCCGTATCGTTTCCCGGAAAAGCGCCTGAATTTCCGACAGGAAAACCGTGGTGGCGCTAAACCTGGACTTGGTTGCGCTAACTGCGTCAAACCCTCCTGTTCATGCCCCAAATGACCATGATAAGACCCGCGCATCCGCCGGTTTTTCCCGGCCTATTGCCCAAGGCGCACGCGGCCCAACCGCCTTCGCGCCACCACACGGAGAAGACACACATGACATCTGGACGGGTTAACCCGCAATTCCGCCTCGAGGATCAGGGCATCGAGGGTCTGGGCAATGTCTATTACAATTTCATGGAACCCGCGCTGATCGAAGAGGCGCTGAAACGCGGCGAAGGCACGCTGGGCAATGGCGGTGCTTTTCTGGTGACCACCGGCAAATTCACCGGCCGATCCCCCAAGGACAAGCATGTCGTCAAGACCGACAGCGTGGCCGACAGCATCTGGTGGGAAAACAATGCCGAGATGAGCCCCGAAGGGTTCGATGCGCTTCATGCCGATATGCTGGAGCATATGAAGGGCCGCGACTACTTCGTGCAGGATCTGGTCGGCGGGGCTGATCCGGCTTATTCGATCAATGTGCGCATGGTCACGGAACTGGCCTGGCACAATCTGTTCATCCGTCATCTGCTGCGCCGTCCGGATCGCGAGGACCTGGATGACTTCACCGCGGATTTCACCATCATCAACTGCCCCAGCTTTCAGGCCGACCCGGCCAAGCATGGCTGCCGCAGCGAGACGGTGATCGCGCTGAACTTTGACCGCAAGCTGATCCTGATCGGCGGCACCGAATATGCAGGCGAGAACAAGAAATCCGTCTTTACACTGCTGAACTACATGCTGCCCGAGAAAGGCGTGATGCCGATGCACTGCTCGGCCAACCATGCGGTCGGCAACCCTGTTGATACTGCGGTGTTCTTTGGCCTGTCAGGCACTGGAAAAACCACCCTCTCGGCTGACCCGGCGCGCATTCTGATCGGCGACGACGAGCACGGCTGGTCAGATCGCGGCACCTTCAATTTCGAGGGCGGCTGCTATGCCAAGACAATCAACCTGAACGCCGAGGCCGAGCCGGAAATCTACGCCACCACCAGCAAATTTGGCACCGTGATCGAAAACATGGTCTTTGATCCGGAAACCAAAGAGCTGGATTTCGAAGATGACTCGCTGACAGCGAACATGCGCTGCGCCTACCCGCTTGAGTACATTTCGAACGCGTCAAAAAGCGCGTTGGGTGGGCACCCCAAGAACATCATCATGCTGACCTGTGACGCGTTTGGCGTCCTGCCTCCGATCGCACGGCTGACACCGGCACAGGCGATGTATCACTTCCTGTCAGGCTTCACGTCCAAAGTAGCCGGGACCGAGCGGGGCGTGACCGAGCCGCAGCCCACATTCTCGACCTGCTTCGGCGCGCCCTTCATGCCGCGTCGCCCCGAGGAATACGGCAACCTGCTGCGTGACAAGATTGCCCAGCACGGCGCCACCTGCTGGCTGGTCAACACCGGCTGGACCGGTGGCGCTTATGGCGTGGGCAGCCGGATGCCGATCCGGGCCACACGGGCCCTGCTGACTTCCGCTTTGGAAGGATCGCTGCGTGACGCCGAATTCCGCAAGGATGCCAATTTCGGCTTTGATGTGCCTGTCTCGGTTCCCGGCGTCGCCGAAGTCTTGCTGGACCCGCGCCGCACCTGGGACGATCAGGCCGCGTTTGACCGTCAGGCTGAAAAGCTGGTCCAGATGTTCGCCGAGAATTTCGAACAGTATGTTCCCTTCATCGACGACGACATCAAAGCCGTCGCAATCGGGTAATCGCGCAGATGGGGGCAATCATGCCCCCATTGACAGATTACGCTGAAACCCGGTGCAATCGGTGCGGTTGCAACACGAGCTCACGCAAAAATGCATTGCGACAAAAGAGCTGTTGGGATATCGAACCCCATCAGTCAGGTGCCTGTGGCTGTGTTTCAGATTATGCAGGTGTCGGACCGTGAACCAGAGGTCAGCCGCGCACGCTCAGTCAATACTGCGTGCCGGACGATCCCAAAATGTAACGATCAAAGCCACTTGGGGATGAGTGTCAGTTTGAAATGTTAACCGGGTTCTCGCAGCCTCAATCATCTCGCACCGACACGATAAATGACAGGTAGACCATGACAGAAATTTCGAAACTCACGGAACTGCGCAAACTGATGCAAAGCATGGAAAAGACGCTGGGGCTGGAGGAGCTTTCTCCTGTCGAACGGGATATCTATTATGCGGCCGAAGAGCTTTCGAAAGCGGACCAAGAGGTTCGTACATTTGGCCTGATCGAGCACACACTGGTCAAAAGCGTCTCGCGCCCCACGTTCTTCCGGGCACTCAAATCGCTGGTGCAGAAGGGCTACCTTTCGCAAAGCGGCAACGCCAATCGCGGGCGGTACGTCGTTCATGCCCCCAGGTGATACCGCAAGCCTGCGCATTGATGGCTGAATGCCGTGCGCAGGTGGGTCTCGGACACATTTTTCGCCTCTCTGGCCTATGTGGCTGCATCATTCCTCACCTTCGAGGTGCTGATGCCGCTGCAAAACATGTTCTTTCCTGAATATCCAAGCCGCGCCAGTCTGCTGTTTCTGCCGCATGGCGTCCGCGTGCTGACTGCGTGGCTGCTGGGCTGGCGCGCCATTTTTGCCTTGCTGCCCGGCGTGTTCCTTGTCTTCTTTGCCATTGGCGGGGTCGATGTGTTTGCGCCCAGCCGGTTGCTGGCCATAGGCATCGCGGTCACAACTGTCCCTGCAGTGTTTTATCTATGCAAATGGTTGGGATGGGACCTGTTCCCCAGCCCCGACCGCAAGCCCTGCTGGCTGTGTATCATGGGGGTCGGGGTCGTGACTTCTTTCCTGGTTGCCAGCCTGACCAATCTGGCATTCGGCAGCGCAACTGCGGAATTTATAGCCTATCTGATCGGAGACATCTCGGGCCTGTTCTTCCTGATGCTGGGGCTGCTCTATGCGTTCAGACTGATGGAAAAGCGCGGCTGACGCCTCAACCCAACAATCCGCGACGCAGCAGGTTGAACCCGGCGATCAGTAAAACCAGCAACGTCAACTTGCGAAATTGGGCCTGATCAATCCGATTTTGCAGAGAAAGCCCGCACCACATGCCCAGCACCGCAGGCGTCACCAGCAGGGCCGAAAACACCGCAGTTTCGGCCCGCAGGATACCCGACCCCAAATGCGCCAGCATCAAAGCCACCGCCCCCAGCCCGTAGATCACCCCTTGCACGCGCATCTGGTCACGTTTTGGCGTGTTCAGCGCCGTCAGATATGCCACGGTCGGCGGCCCCCAAACACCGGACATCCCTCCGACAAAGCCTGCGACGGCGCCGATTGCAGCCTCGACACGCAATGAAGGGTTCTGCAAGGTCAGCCGCAGGCCCAACAGCTGAACCAGCGCGAAAAAAAACACCGGAAGCCCGATCACCAGCAGGAAAGTCTTTGTCGGCAAAACACTGACCAACTGTGCCCCCCCTAACAGAAAGATCAGCCCGACCCCCAGAAAGACCCGAAATTGACGGACAGAGGCGATCGCCGCCACTGGTCCTTCGCGCAGCGCCTGCAGGCCATTGGTTGCCAATGTCGGCAGAATCAACCCTGCCAATGCAAGATCGGGCGGCAACAGGATGCTGAGCCCGGACACCAATACCATCGGCATAGCGAACCCAACCATACCTTTGATCCATCCCGCAACAAATGCAACAATCAGAGCGAGGTAGAAATCCTGCGGACTCATGAGTGAAAACAGCGCCATATCGCTTTCATATCACCCGTGCGGAATTCTGCATTGCAAAAACGATCTCGTAATTTTCGAACTTTTTTAGGCATTATTACGTATTTTTGTTGCGCTGCACGTGCAGCATGATATGACCAGACGACCTTGAGAAGGACGTGACTGATGGCCCATGACGGACAGGATTTGACCACCATGACCCAACCGACGGTATTGCCCGATCTGTTGACGCTGACCGCTACTGCCCTGCCGGCGGTCGAAACGGTTTTCACCCGCGCCCGCGCCTCGGTCCGCGACATGGTCTCGCAGGATGGCAAGGTTTCTGGTGCCCTGATCGAAGCGCACCAGACAGCGGCACATGGGTTGTCATGGCTGGCCACCTACCATCAGGCATTGCAGCAGATGCAACGCTGGGCCGAGGCGCTGACGGCCGAAGGCAAGTTCGGCGAGATCGAACAGCTGCTGCACCAGATCGCATTTGGCGAATACCTGCATCAGATTGCCGGCGGCATCCCGATGAATCAGGGCGAGGTCGTGCGCCTTCAGGACCTCGGGCTCGGCTGGGATGCGCTCTCGGGTTTCCAATGCAGCGAGGTTCAGACTTTGATGGCCCAGGCCAATTCGCAAGCAGCGCGAACGCGGCTTGTGGAATTGATGGAGGATCAGGCCGGAGCCACGATGTTCGGGGCCTCGGGTCTGGATGAAGAGCTTGAGATGATCCGGGATCAGTTCCGTCGCTACGCGCAGGAAAAGGTCGAACCGCACGCCCATGACTGGCACCTCAAGGACGAATTGATCCCGATCGAAGTTATTGAAGACCTGGCAGAGATGGGTGTTTTCGGCCTGACCATCCCCGAAGAATTTGGCGGCTTCGGCTTGTCCAAAGCCTCGATGTGCGTGGTCTCGGAAGAGTTGTCGCGCGGCTATATCGGAGTGGGGTCGCTGGGCACCCGGTCCGAGATTGCGGCAGAGTTGATTATTGCGGGTGGCACCGACGCCCAGAAAGAGCATTGGCTGCCCAAAATCGCCAGCGCCGAGATTCTGCCGACCGCCGTCTTTACCGAACCCAACACCGGATCAGACCTCGGCAGCCTGCGCACCCGCGCGGTCAAGGATGAAAGTGGCGACTACCAGATCACCGGCAACAAAACCTGGATCACCCATGCTGCGCGCACCCATGTGATGACATTGCTGGCGCGCACCAACCCCGAAACCACCGACCATCGCGGCCTGTCCATGTTTTTGGCCGAAAAGACCCCGGGCACTGAGGAAGACCCCTTCCCAACGCCCGGCATGACCGGTGGCGAGATCGAGGTTCTGGGCTATCGCGGGATGAAGGAATACGAGTTGGGCTTTGACGGCTTCAAAGTCAGGGGCGAGAACCTGCTGGGCGGCGACGAAGGCAAGGGCTTCAAGCAACTGATGGAAACCTTCGAATCCGCCCGTATCCAGACTGCGGCCCGCGCCATCGGTGTGGCGCAAAGCGCGCTGGATATCGCCATGCAATACGCGCAGGACCGCAAACAATTCGGCAAATCGCTGATCAACTTTCCCCGGGTCTCGGGCAAACTGGCAATGATGGCGGTCGAAATCATGATCGCGCGACAGCTGACCTATTTCTCGGCCTGGGAAAAAGACCATGGCCAGCGCTGCGATCTCGAGGCCGGAATGGCCAAGTTGCTGGGCGCGCGGGTTGCTTGGGCTGCGGCGGATAACGGGTTGCAGATCCATGGTGGCAATGGATTCGCACTGGAATACAAGATCAGCCGCGTTTTGTGCGATGCACGCATTCTGAACATTTTTGAAGGGGCTGCTGAGATTCAGGCACAGGTGATTGCCCGGCGTCTGCTGGGCTGACCATTTCAGCACCCTGTTTCCCCAACTTGACCCGGCGCCCGCGCCGGGTCTTTTTTCGCGCCATTCATACAGACCTCTCTGTCATTGGGGACGGAATGACGCGAAATCTCCCCCTAGGATTCCCCTTTCAGGATCGGTAGATCACCGGGCGACACAGTCCGAGCAGGTGGCACAAACATGATCCGATTGACGCTGGTCCTATTGGCAGCCCTCGCGACGCTGGGCGGCTGTGCGACGCCTCGACCCACTGTCACCCAATCCGGCATTGATGAGTTGGCGCAGGCCATCCAAAGCCTTGACCCAAAGGTTGACCCCGCCGAGGCCCAGGACGCGGCGCGCATAGCTTATACATATTCTCAGAATCTGGCCGAGGAATGGCAGATCACCGATCCGGCCATCGTCCATAACGCCAAGATCATCAATGGGTTCCGTGAGTTCGGACTGTGCAACGATTGGGCGCAAGCTATGACCACACGGCTGCGGCAGGAAAATTTCCGCACACTCGATCTGCATTGGGCCACGTCTCCTCCAACCGCGTTCAGGATCATCCATCACTCGGCCCTGATCAGCGCCAAGGGGGACTCGATGTATGATGGCATCATCCTGGACCCGTGGCGCAACAGTGGCGCGCTGTACTGGTCAGCGGTGCGCGAGGACACCAGATATAACTGGCGTCCGCGTCAGGATGTGCGCGACGCGTTGCTCAGCGGCGCAAACCCCTATTGAGGCGGCTCGACGCCGCAACCGAAGGACAGAACGCCCATGTTACGCCGGACCCTGATTCTCCCCCTGCTGGCTCTGTTTCAATGCGACAGGGATGAGACCGTTGCGGCTTATGCTGCCGCGGATAGGACCTGGGTTTTGCAACAGATCGACGGAGAACCCTTCGCGACCAGTGCCCTGTTGCAATTTCCTGAAGATGGTAAAATCACCGGACATGGTCCATGCAACAGCTTCAACGCCACCCTGAACGCGCCTTATCCCTGGTTCGAAATTCAGAACCTGTCGGCAACGCGGGCAGCCTGTGCAGGGCTTGAGGCCGAGGGGGTTTTCTTTGCCGCTTTGCTGGCCATGACACAGTCGGAAGTATCCGGCGACGTGTTGATCCTTCGAAATGACGCCGGGCACGAGATGGTCTTCAAAGCCGCCGAGTGAAATGTTCCACAAATCGCTCTCGGGCCTCGGGCAATGGATTGTGGCCCAGCGACGGGGCCAATCGATGGTTTAGGAAATACCCGGTGGTCCTGAACCCGTCGGCAACTTCCGTGTCCTCGCCCTGCCCTTCTCCCCTGAGGCACGGGGGCAGCGGCAACAGCCTGTCCGCCCAGTCTCCGGCCCCGGCCGCACTGACAGCCCGACCTGTTTTGGGCGACACGTATTTCAGCCCTTCCGACGCTCCCGTGACCGCACATTGACTAAGGTCCAGACCAAACCCCAACTCTTCCAACACCGCCAACTCCCAGCGCAGATAAGCCAGGGGCCAAATGTCGTCCTGCCCCAGCAGGTCCAACAGTTGTTCGGTCGTTTTGTACAGCTCCGGATGTGGTTGACGTTCGGGCATCGAGAAGGACAGCAGCGAGACCACCGCATTCAACCCGGACAACGCCAAACGCCCCGAGAACGCTGCCGCCGCTCGGGACCGGAGCGGTTCGACCTGAAACGTGCCGATATGCTCCTCAAGCCTAGCGCGCCATAGAACATCCAGCTGCGCTCCGGGCTGCAGGATCGGCGCAATCTTGCGACTGGTTCCACCACGGACCACCCCGGCGTGACGGCCATGGGATTGGGTGAACACCTCGATGATCGCCGCGGTCTCACCATGGCGGCGCGTGGTCAACAATATCCCTTGGTCGCGCCAGTCCAAGCCGCGCTCACAGCATCATGCGCTTGCGGCGGCGCGCCGAGGATTTCCGGAAGGCCCAGTCGCTGATCAGGGTCAGTGGCAGCATAATGCGTTCCCCCAACCCGTCGATGACCACCAGTTTTCCGCCCCGTTCCTGCGCACGCACGATGTTCTGGCGGCTGATGTCGCCGACAATGATCCGACCGTTTTCCAGATCAGTCAGCAATTCGTCCAGTTCCTTCATCAACGCAGCGTGCCGTGGGTCGCTTTTCGGAACTCCGCGCAACTCTTCGGTAATCGTTTGCGCCAGATCGCCGTCGGGGCCAGTCATTTTCTCCACCGCAATCGCAGGCCCTTCCGAGGTTTGCGCATAGCCATAGAACCCGGCCAGCCGCCAGATTTCAGGGCACCCCCGGCTCATGGCGGCAAGGTATTCATTGGCCTCACGCTGCCATTGTCTGAGGTTGCTGTACCGGAATGTGGAATATCGTTTGAAAAACCGTTTACGCGGTTTGTCCGTCCGGACCTTCAATAGCACGCCTTCAAAATGGGGATGGTCGTAAATCTTGTAATTGCGGCTGGCCCGCAATGGATTTTGATTGCTGAGGTCGATCATACCTTCATCCCATTCGCCTGTGATCGGAACCGCCGTTTGGTCCGATCCAAAGGCCCCCGCATCTTTGACCAGACCGACGACCATGTTCCGCCTGAGTATTTGCGCCCGCTCTGGACTTGCAACCCAAAAGCTACGCAATCGCAATGCCATGCACAATGCCGGGTCAGTCGAGACCTTCATCTCCTAGCAAATGCCGCCCGTTCCGGTCTTCCACTTCTATCACCCACAGATCGGGATCAAATCCACGTTGACGTGAGATGGCCTGATCCACCTCGGCCTCGGGGCCCCTGGCAAGCTCGACCCATTTCCGATCGCCGCTCATCAGGTCAAAGCTGCGCTGGAAGGCGGTTGCATCGCCATCCAGCGTGTTAAGCTTGACCAGCACTGCGCCTGCCGTGTCATCGCCATGGGTGACGACAAAAGCGGGGATGTCCTGAAACCGAAGCCGTGCCAGGTAGGCATGAACCCAAAACTCCGCCGTCAGCCGGGTCATGGTGCCGTCCTGTCCGTTTGTGCCGAGAATTTTCGTCGAAAATTCTTCGCCCGTGTCATGCGTTACCGTCTTTGAAATCCAAACCCATTTCCGAGTAGCGCTCGGATTCCTCCAGCCAGTTGGGCCGGACCTTGACCTGCAGAAACAGGTGGATCTTGCGATCAAGAAACTCTTCCAGTTCCGCCCGCGCGGCCTGACTGACAGCCTTGATGGTCTCGCCCCGCTTGCCCAACACAATGCCCTTGTGACCGTCGCGCATGACATAGATGACCTGATCTATCTTGGCAGACCCGTCCTTGCGTTCTTCCCAGTTTTCGGTCTCGACGGTCAGTTGATAGGGCAACTCCTGATGCAGGCGCAGGGTCAGTTTCTCGCGAGTCATCTCGGCCGCAATCATGCGCATCGGCAGGTCGGCGATCTGGTCTTCGGGGTAGAGCCACGGGCCTTCGGGCAGCTCTGCGGCCAGCCATTTGCGCAGATCGTCAACGCCATGGCCTTTCTCGGCCGAGATCATGAAGGTTTCGGCAAAGGGATAGCGCACGTTCAGGTCGCTGGTGAGCGCCAGCAGTTTTTCCGAGGGAACCTTGTCGATCTTGTTGATTGCCAGCGCGATGGTGCGGCCCTGCCCGATTTCTTCCAGTCCCTCGAGGATGCGTTCGACCCCTTCAGTGATACCACGATGGGCCTCGACCATCAGCACAACCACATCGGCATCAGCAGCCCCGCCCCAGGCGGCGGCGACCATGGCACGGTCCAGCCGGCGGCGCGGTTTGAAGAGGCCCGGCGTGTCCACGAAAACCAACTGCGCATCGCCTTCCATCACCACACCGCGAATACGGGCACGGGTGGTCTGGACCTTATGTGTCACAATCGAGACCTTGGCCCCGACCATGCGGTTCAGAAGGGTGGATTTGCCTGCGTTGGGCTCTCCGATCAGGGCAATGAATCCGGCGCGTGTGGTCATGGGTGATGCGATCCTGTTTGCAAGTGCGCACCCCTATAGCAGAAAGGACCGGTGGGCCAGAGGGATTTGTCGAAATGCAAAGAGCGCGCGTATTCCAGAAGACAGTGACGGGGGGGGCCAGCCCCCCAAACCCCCCGGGATATTTTTAGCCAGATGAAAAGCGGATCATGTGCGTGGTGGATTTGCGACTCATGCCATAAGTGAGGTGAGCAACGCCTTGGCTGCGGCTTGCTCGGCCTGACGTTTAGATCCTGCGGTAGCCTGCGCTTCGGTGCCGTCCTGCAGGCGAGCGGCAATGGTGAAGATGGGGGCGTGGTCGGGGCCGGTGCGTTTGACCTCGATATAGGACGGTGGTTTCTGACCGCGGGCTTGCGCCCATTCCTGCAGCGCGGTTTTGGCGTCGCGCGCATCGGCCTCGACCGTGTGAATGCGATCCCCCCAGAGCGCGAGAATGACGTCGCGGGCGGCTTCGAACCCTGCGTCGCGGTAGATGGCCGCGATGACGGCCTCCATCGCATCACCCAGAAGGGCTTGTTTGCGGCGTCCACCCGAGAGCATTTCGGACCTGCCCAGCTTCAGCACTGCGCCCAAATCGATCTGGCGGGCGACATCGGCGCAGGCCTCCTTACGCACCAACGCATTGAAACGTGGGGCCAACTGACCTTCCGAGGCTTTTTTGTCGGCCTCAAGCAGCGCGGTGGCCATGACGAGACCTAATACGCGGTCACCCAGAAATTCGAGTCTCTGATTGTCCGGTCTTGTAGGCGAGGAGACAGAGCCGTGGGTCAGGGCGCGCACCAGCAGCTCAGCGTCGGAGAATTCATAGCCCAACCGCCGCTGGAACGCCTTTATCTCTGCCGATAGCTTCAATTGACCGCCTTAAAATAGCGATCGCTGCGCCAGGTCCAGAAGAACAGCATCGAACGCCCGGAGGATGAGAACATGATCCTGTCCGCGCGACCGATCAGATCCTCAAAAGGCACATAGCCGACACCGCCAGCCGATTGCGGCAACCGACTGTCGGCCGAATTGTCCCGATTGTCTCCCATGAAGAAATACTCTCCCTCTGGCACGACATAGACACCGGTGTTGTCGGATCCCTGGTTGCCGATATTGAGAACTTCGTAAGATACACCGTTCGGCAGCGTTTCTATGAAACGGGATTTTTCACACGCTCCGCCGATGCCAACCGGCCCGTTCTCGCATCGCGGGCTGAGGCCCTGAGGGCCCTGACGCGCGGCGACTTCAGTAAATACTCCATCCGGCTTCTGCGGAACTTGCGTCCCGTTCAGGATGATCTGGCCCTCGCGGATCTGAATGCGATCCCCCGGCAACCCGATCAGGCGTTTGATATAGTCGCGCCCGGTGACAGGATGGCGGAATACGATGACATCGCCCCGTTCCGGTTCACCACCGAAAACGCGGGAGTTGTCGCCCTGCATCCAGCCGCACAGGTCTTCGGCATCCACATTCAGACCAACACTGGGGATGATCAGACTGGGGCAGGAAGCGTAGGAATACCCATAGGCCATCTTGTTGACGAACAGGAAATCACCGATCAGCAGAGTCGGTTTCATCGACCCGGACGGAATCCAGAAGGGTTGAAAGAACAGTGTGCGGAAAACGCCCGCGATCAGAAGGGCGTAGACGATGGTTTTGATCGTCTCCCAGACGGCGTTTCCTGATTTGGCTTCCTCGGCCATACTGCTCTCCGGTCCTTGATTGGTTGGGGTGCTACATGCGGGGCAGATTGGGGCAAGTCAAGGCCGTGCGGCCGCATCGTGAAGCGGGCGCGCCTCGATCACCACGAAGGCCTGTGCCCAGGGATGGTCATCGGTCAGAGTGACGTGGATGATCGCCTCGTGCCCGTCGGGTGTCATCTCGCGCAGGCGTTCCGCCGCCCAGCCCGTGACATGCATCACTGGCTGGCCTGTCGCCAGGTTGGTGACGGCCATGTCCTTCCACGCGATGCCCATGCGCAGGCCGGTGCCCAGCGCCTTGGAGCAGGCTTCTTTTGCCGCCCATCGCTTGGCGTAGGTTCCCGCGGTATCCGCGCGCCGTTCGGCCTTGCGCTGTTCGGTCTCGGTGAAGACGCGGTTGCGGAACCGGTCGCCGAAGCGGTCAAGTGTGCCCTGAATGCGGTCGATATTGGCGAGGTCTGTGCCGATGCCGAGGATCATGTGTTTCTCATTTCTGCTGTGGCGACAATCAACGGCAATTTGGTCCCGTTGGCAAGCCGATGGCCTGCGGGGGCAACCCTGTTATATTGAAATGAAAGCTTAAGCGGGGAGAGGCCGGATGATCACCAGACTTATGACCGCGATCGCGCTGGCCGCTGCGGCCATGGGCACCGCCGTCCTGGCGGCTCCGCGCGATTGCGGAAGCGAAGAGAATCCGTGTCGGGTCGGAGATCTGACCTATCGCGTGGTCCTTCCCGAAGACTCCGAGAACGCACCCGGCGTCATCTACCTGCATGGATATGCAGCCACAGCAAACTCGGCCGTCAAGCTGCCAAACCTTGCGCGGGCGTTTACGGATCGGGGGATCGCGTTGATCGTGCCCGATGGTCAGGTCGATGTTGGCAATCCCAAGGCGTTGGATTGGGGAGTGCATGACGGTCATCGCTGGCCCAGAGATGACCTGAAAGCCCTGGATCAGATCAAGGCCGATGCAATAAGTCGGTTCGGGCTGAACGCGGAACGCATCCTGCTGGCAGGGTATTCACGCGGCGGGTCCATGGTTTGGGACAAAGCCTGTTACAATCACGATTTTGCCTTCGCCTACGCGTCCGCGTCCGGCGCATTCTGGGAACCGATGTGGCGGCGGTGCAGCGGCCCGGTTCATATGCATCACTCGCATGGTTTTGCCGATCGCACGGTTCCGCTCGAAGGCCGGGTTGTCGTTTTCGGCGGCTACGAATTCGAACAGGGCAGCGTCATGAAGTCGGTAGAATTGCTGACCCGCACCAATGGCTGCGGGCAGATGGCCAACGACGTAAGCATCGATACCGAAACCTGGCAAAAGCACTGGAGCAAGTGCGAGGCGGGTTCAATTGTGCTGTCCCTTGGCCCACACGGCCACGGCAGACAAGCGGATTGGGCAGATCAGGTGGCACAGTGGTTCGTCGAACTCTCTGCTGTGCCCTAAGCCAGAGAGATCGTCAATCGGTTTTCCTCGCCAATCAGGAAGTGGCCGATGTTCAACTCGCGCACCTCGGCCCCGATACGGGGGGCGACGTCGATCTGGCGCTATTCGGTTTCGGTGAAGACGCGGTTGCGGCACCGGTCGCCGAAGCAATCGAGCGTGCCTTGAATGCGGTCGATATCGGCGAGGTCTGTGCCGATGCCGAGGATCATTGTCCGCGTTCTCTTCTCCGCTGATAGGCCGAATAGCCGGTTTGGACGCCAACAACGAATGAGAACCGGCAAATGATGATCATAACCAGCGACGAGGCGACAATCTTGATGATGGCCCGGAATAAGGAGCCCATATCGAAGTCCGGAATTCTCAAATCTTCAAAAACAAATAGAAAAGCCAGTAGGCCCAGCGCAGCGCCCAGAGCGCTCACGACCATCATACGCGCCAGAATCCAACTTTTGACGGCGGGGCCGCATTGCATTCCGCGGCGACCAGCATCAAACCCGTATAAGAATGCGGCAAAAAGCATTCCGGCAAAAACCGGGAACGACCGGAAGGGCCATTCAAAACCAAGCAGGATTCTCATCCAGCTGAGCCCAATCAGGCTCACGCACAGGTAGCCGAGAAAGTATCCCCGATGCAGACCGACTTTCTCATTCCTGGCAAATAGCACTTTCACAGATCTCTAGCCCCGCGCCTCGTCCATCAGCCTCCGCATCTCGGTGATCGCCGGTGTCAGCCCCAGAAAAATAGCCTCGCCGATCAGGAAGTGGCCGATGTTCAACTCGCGCACTTCGGGGAAGGCGGCGACGGGTTTTACGGTATCATAGGTCAGGCCGTGGCCTGCGTGGACTTCCAACCCCAGCGAATGGGCATAGGCGGACATGTCGCGCAGGGCGTCCAGTTCGCGGGCGGCCTCGTCCGGTTTGCCCTCGGCGTGGAGGTCGCAATAGGCGCCGGTGTGCAGTTCGATCACCTCGGCGCCGATACGGTGGGCCGCTTCGATCTGGCGGCGATCGGCGGCGATGAAGATCGACACACGGCAACCGACCTCGCGCAGGGGGGCGATAAAATGCGCCAGCTTGTTTTCCTCGCGCGCGACTTCCAGCCCGCCTTCGGTGGTGCGTTCCTCGCGCTTTTCGGGGACGATGCAGACGGCGTGCGGTTTGTGGCGCAGGGCGATCTGCTGCATTTCGGGCGTTGCGGCCATCTCGAAGTTGAGCGGCACGGTCAGCGCGTCCATCAGACCTTCGATATCGGCGTCAAGGATGTGACGGCGGTCTTCGCGCAAGTGGGCAGTGATGCCGTCGGCCCCGGCCTCTTCGGCCAGCTTCGCGGCGCGGATCGGATCAGGGTAGGCTCCGCCGCGTGCGTTGCGGATGGTGGCCACGTGGTCGATATTCACGCCCAAACGCAATTGGTTATCAGACATCGCTTGATTCCTTTCCCGACTTCTGGCCCGAGCCTAGTGGGTTTGCGACGGAAACGGCAGTCTCGGTTTCGGCCAAACGTTTGATTTCTTCGAACTTCGCCTTGATCTTGGCCCGGCGGCGTTGTTGATAGGTGCGGATCAGCGGCAGACTGAGGTAACCGCAAACCACGCCGGCCACGATGCCCGGAATGACGCCACCCACCATGTAGGGAAAAAACACATCATCATAAAACCGACTGAGCCCGTGCCAGTCGGCTTCCCGTTCGGTGAACATGGCGATGCAATTGTCTTTCAGATCACCGATGGCTCCGGCGAATTTACCCATCAACCCATGGGTGTCATCCTTGTCAAACCGGGTCCCCAGCAGGAAATGCCCCGTTTGCAGGCTGACGACACCGATGGGGACATAAGTGAGAGGATTGCCGAAAAACGTCCCGCTGAGCGCGGCCAGAATATTCCCGTTGATAAGACGCGCCAGAACGGCGGCCACCACGAAGTGCATACTGTAGAACGGAGTGAACGCCGCAAAAACCCCCGCCCCGATCCCGCGCGCAATGCGCTCAGGAGAATCTGGCAAACGGCGGACGCGATGTTTGACATAGTGAAAAGCGCGGGTCCACCCACCCTTCGGGTAGACGAATTCTGATGCGATCCGGACAGGCGAGCGTCGATCTCGGCGCTTGAATACCACTCCTGATCACCCCTTCTCAGCCAGCCGCAACTGCGGTCTTGGTCCTGTCCCGATACCGTTCAACCGCGGCAACGTCGCTTTCGGCCTCAAGCATAAGCATCAGCGAATGCAACTGCTCCAGATCGCGTAGTTCGACGCTGATCAGAAGACGGTAAAAATCCGGTTTGCGGTCCACAAATTCCAAGTTGGAGATATTGGCCTTTTTCTCACCGATCAATGTACAAATACGTCCCAGTACACCGGCGTCGTTTCCAATCGTCACATCCAGCGTCACCCCATAGACCGCAGGATGCGTCCCCGAATGCCAGTGCAGATCGACCCAGCGGTCCGGCTCGCTTTCGAACTCGGTCAGGCGGTCGCAGTCGATGGAATGCACCACAACACCCTTGCCGCGATAGGTGATCCCGACGATCCGCTCTCCGGGCAGCGGTTGGCAACAGGGCGCGCGGTCGAATTTCTGGCCGGGTTCAAGACCGATCACAGCGCGGCGCAACGGGATGGCGTCGCCTTCGTCCTGCGTCAGTTCCGGGTAGACGGCGCTGACGACATCATGCGCGGTCAGCTCGGCACTGCCGAGACGCGCCAGCAACTCATGCCGGTCTTTCAGACGCAGGTGCTTGGCGGCCGTGTCCAATGCCTTTTCGGTGGCCTTACGCCCCACATGTTCGAAACCTGACCGCGCCAGCTCTTTGCCGAGCTTGATGAACCGTTCCCGGTCCACCTCCCGCAAAGCCCGGCGGATAGCGGTGCGGGCCTTGCCGGTCACTGCGATCTCGAGCCATGTCACCTGCGGGGTCTGGCCATCGGCGGTGATCACGTCGACCGATTGACCATTCTTGATCCGGGTCCACAAGGGAACGCGGATGCCATCGACCTTGGCCCCGACACAGGCGTGGCCGATCCGCGTGTGGATGGCATAGGCAAAGTCAATCGGCGTCGCCCCGCGCGGCAGTTTCACCACGTCACCCTTGGGGGTGAAGCAGAAGACCTGGTCCGAATACATCTCAAGCTTGACGGCTTCGAGGAAATCTTCGTGATCCTCTTCGCTATCAAATTGCTCGGTCAGGTTGGCAATCCACTTGGCCGGATCGACAGCAAATGGGTTTTCGGACCGGACGCCATCGCGGTAAGACCAATGCGCCGCGACACCGGTTTCGGCGACATCGTGCATCTGACGGGTGCGGATCTGAACCTCGACCCGTTTGCCGTCGCGTCCCGAAACAGTGGTGTGGATCGAACGGTAGCCGTTTGATTTCGGTTGGCTGATGTAATCCTTGAACCGCCCGGGCACCGCGCGCCAACGCTGGTGGATCGCACCCAGTGTCCGGTAACAATCCTCCTCGGTCTGCGTGATGATGCGAAAGCCGTAAATATCGGACAGGCGCGAGAAGCCCTGATCTTTCTCCTGCATCTTGCGCCAGATCGAATAGGGTTTCTTGGCGCGGCCAAAGACCTCGGCGTCAATCCCGGCCTTTTCCAATTCGAACCGCATGTCGCCGGTGATGCGATGGATTACGTCACCGGTTTCGCGTTGCAAGGTGATAAAACGGCGGATGATCGACTGACGACCTTCGGGGTTCAACACACGGAAAGCGAGGTCTTCCAACTCCTCGCGCATCCATTGCATCCCCATGCGACCGGCAAGCGGCGCATAGATATCCATCGTCTCGCGCGCCTTGACCACCTGCTTTTCCGGTCGCATCGCCTTGATCGTGCGCATGTTGTGCAGACGGTCGGCCAGCTTAACCAGAATGACCCTCAGATCCTTGGACATAGCCATGAACAGCTTGCGGAAATTCTCGGCCTGTTTGGTTTCGCGGCTCGACAGCTGCAGGTTGGTCAGCTTGGTGACCCCATCAACCAACTTGGCAACCTCGTCTCCGAACAGATCCGAGACCTTGCCGTAATTGGCTTTGGTATCTTCGATCGTGTCGTGCAGCAGGGCTGTGATGATCGTAGCATCATCCAGACGCTGTTCGGTCAGGATGGCGGCGACGGCAACGGGATGGGTAAAATAGGGCTCGCCGGAATGGCGTAACTGACCGTCATGCATCTGATACCCGAACTCGTAAGCACTGGCGATGCGGTCAGCATTTGTCTTGGGGTTGTAGTTGCGGACCAGCGCAATCAGGTCTTCAGCAGAAATCATCCGGTCCGCACCTTCGTGTCTGGGGATTACCCCTGGCCTTGCGCCTCCATCAGAGCGCGCAGAAGCTTTTCTTCGGACATGTCGTCATCTGCGGGCTTGTCGGATTCCGCGCCCATCAGCAGGGCCATCTGATCCTCTTCCGGCTCGTCAACCTCGATCTGGGTCTGGTTTGCCTCGATCAGACGCTCGCGCAATTCGTCAGCGCTCTGGGTTTCGTCGGCGATTTCGCGCAGGGACACGACCGGATTCTTGTCGTTGTCACGATCCACGGTGATCGCCGCACCGGCGGAAATCTCACGCGCACGATGGGCGGCAAGCATCACCAGTTCGAACCGGTTTTGTACCTTGTCTACGCAATCTTCTACCGTCACGCGGGCCATGGGGCGCTCTCCGTTAGTGAATCCATGTCAGGAAGAGGTTTATCTAAGGGCGAATCCCCGCCTTGACAAGCAGGAAATACCGCAAATGCAATGCTCACAACGGTGTGACGGCGGCAACATCCCCGGCTGGCAGGTCGCTGATCATCTCGTCGACCGTCTTGCCCAGAACCGGATGGTCCCAATCGGGCGCTACATCGGCTATCGGAACCAGAACAAAGGCGCGATCCTGCAGACGTGGATGCGGCAGGATCAGGCGTTCGGGCGCCGACTTGATCTGATCTTCGGCTGGCAAGGTCAACCATCGCTGAAATTCGGCCCGATCGGGCCTGACTTGATCGCCCCAGCACACCAGATCCAGATCCAGCGTCCGCATGCCCCAGCGTTGCTCGCGGGTCCGGCCGAATTCATGCTCGATACGATGCAGGATCTGCAACACGGTTTCGGGATCAGAAACGGTTTCGACCAAAACCGCCGCATTGACATAATCCGGCCCCGCTCCGGCCGGAAAGCACGGAGTGGCATAAAACCGACTGGTCTTGCGAATCACCAAACCCGCTTCGGACATGGCCGTCAGCGCGTTTTTTAGTGTCACATTGGGTCCGTTTCCTCTCAGGCTGAGATTTGCGCCGAGCGCAATAACAGCCATTGACCCTGATTTGATCATATTTCACCCCATATTCGGACAAGAGAATGCTTGCGATAAGACCCAAAAGACCTATTTTAGGGACACCATTGCGCTGACCATTTTTCTTCACTCACGGATCTCAAGGCGCGGTGGCTTATACCGGAAGGACCATTTTTATGTTTTACAAAGACGAACGGCTAGCGCTGTTCATCGACGGCTCGAATCTTTATGCAGCCGCCAAAGCACTGGGGTTTGACATCGACTACAAGTTGCTGCGCCAGGAATTCATGCGCAGAGGCAAACTGCTTAGAGCTTTCTATTACACAGCGCTACTGGAAAACGACGAGTATTCCCCGATCCGTCCCCTTGTTGACTGGCTGCATTACAACGGCTTCACCATGGTGACGAAACCGGCCAAGGAATACACCGACAGCATGGGGCGTCGGAAGGTCAAAGGGAACATGGACATCGAACTGACTGTCGATGCCATGGAACTGGCACCGCGCGTTGATCATATCGTGCTGTTCTCGGGCGATGGGGATTTTCGCCCGCTGATTGCCAGCCTTCAGCGTCAGGGTGTACGCGTTTCGGTGGTTTCGACCATCCGCAGCCAGCCGCCTATGATCTCGGATGAGCTGCGTCGTCAGGCGGACAACTTCATCGAGCTTGAGGATCTGCGCGACGTGATCGGACGCCCTCCACGTGAAATGCCAGTCGAGCCGCGCAGCGTTGCGGCGGCTGGCGGGCACTGATCCCCGGCCACTCACTTCCGGGGAAAAATTGGCGCGGTCAGGATGTCACCACCCTGACCGCGCTTCTTTGTAAAGGGACAGGTACTAAAATCAGCCCTTTGCTAACAGCGATTCATGTCAGGTAAATGACGCGCTCCTGTCTGGACCATGGCAATGAAAAGACTTACCTGTCTCAGACAAGGAGACAGTGACATGACCAAGCCGCCCCTGACCCTTTATCTTGCCGCCCCGCGCGGGTTTTGCGCCGGCGTGGACCGGGCCATCAAGATCGTGGAAATGGCACTGCAGAAATGGGGCGCGCCAGTCTATGTGCGCCACGAGATCGTGCATAACAAATTCGTCGTCGACGGTCTGCGCGCCAAGGGGGCAGTGTTTGTCGAGGAGCTGGATGAATGCCCCGATGATCGCCCGGTGATCTTTTCCGCCCACGGCGTGCCGAAATCAGTTCCCGCCACCGCCGCCCAGCGAGAGATGATCTATGTCGATGCCACCTGCCCTCTGGTGTCGAAAGTGCATGTCGAGGCGCAGCGCCATGCGGATGCAGGCCTTCAGATGATCATGATCGGCCACAAAGGCCACCCCGAGACGGTCGGAACCATGGGGCAACTGCCGGACGGCGAGGTGCTGCTGGTCGAAACGGTTGAGGATGTGGCGCAGGTTTCCGTACGCAACGCCGAAAAACTGGCCTTTGTAACTCAGACCACCCTGTCGGTGGATGACACCAAGGATATCATTGCCGCGCTTGAGGCGCGCTTTCCCGCCATTGTCGGGCCGCATAAGGAAGACATCTGCTACGCCACCACCAACCGGCAAGAGGCAGTAAAGGCGGTCGCGCCGAAATCCGACGCGCTTCTGGTCGTCGGTGCTCCGAATTCCTCGAATTCCCGCCGTCTGGTCGAGGTCGCCTCGCGCGCAGGCTGCAATTACGCACAACTGGTTCAGCGCGCGACCGAGATCGACTGGCGCGCGTTGGAAGGCATCTCAAGCGTCGCCGTGACTGCCGGGGCTTCCGCGCCCGAAGTGCTGGTGAATGAGGTGATCGACGCCTTCAGCGACCACTATGATGTCACCGTCGAGCTGGTCGAGACCGCGGTGGAAAACGTGGAATTCAAAGTGCCCCGCGTCCTGAGGCAACCGGCATGAGCGGCATCCCCCGCGCGCCGCTGTTTCTTGGGCTGGCCGGGCTGCTCCCCTTTCTCTGGGGCGCTCTGACCTATCTCAGTGGCGATCTTAACGATTGGGGTCGTCAGGAACTGGGGTCGCGGTTCGTGGGGCCTTATATCCAGCTGTTCTATGGCTCGGTCATCCTGAGCTTCATGTCCGGCGTGTTGTGGGGCTTTGCCACCAAAACCTCGGGCAGCAAGGCGGCGACCTGTTATGCACTGTCCGTTCTGCCCGCGCTTTGGGCGTTTTTCATGACCGGCGGCGGGCCAGTCGGTGCCGGGACGAACCTGATGTACGGGTTCGCCGGGTTACTCGTGCTGGATGCGCTGTTCTCGTATTGGCGGCTAACCCCGGTCTGGTGGATGCGCCTGCGCATCCTGCTGACCTGCGTGGTCTTGGCCTGTCTTGCGGTAGGAGTTTACCTGTGACCGACGAACGGACGATCAACGCTTATACGGCGCGCGTCGCGGAGTATCTGAACATCCCCCTGCCCCCTGAACAGCTTGAGGCGCGGCAGGCTTTTGCCGACACCGTTGGCGCGGGTGGATATGTGCTGGATCTGGGCTCGGGGCCCGGATCGGACAGCGCGTTTCTGATGCGGCAGGGGCTGAAGGTGCGGGCACTGGATGCGACGCCTGCCTTTGTGGACCATGCGCGCGAGAACGGCGTGGATGCGCATCTGGGGACCTTCGATAATGTCACGGAAGTGGCTGAATATGACGGCATCTATGCCAGCTTTTCCCTGCTGCACGCCCCCCGCGCCGATTTTCCGCGCCATCTGGGCGCGATCCACGCGGCGCTGAAACCCGGTGGTCAACTGTTCCTTGGTATGAAGCTGGGCACGGGCGAGCACCGCGACGGCATCGATCGATACTATACCTATTACTCGGAGGCCGAGATTGAGGCCGCGCTGGCAGAGGCCGGGTTCACCATCGACCGCAGCGTCAAAGGGGTGGGCAAGGGTCTGGCGGGGTCATATGACGGGTTCATTCTGGTGTTTGCCCATGCCTGATCTTTTTGCCTATACCGACGGCGCCTGTTCCGGCAATCCCGGCCCCGGCGGCTGGGGCGTGCTGTTGCGCGCGATGGACGGTGAGACCGTCCTGAAAGAGCGCGAGCTGAACGGCGGAGAGGCCGAGACCACCAACAACCGGATGGAATTGCTGGCCGCGATCAGTGCGCTAGAGACACTGGAGCGGTCCTCGAAACTGACCATCGTGACCGACAGTGCCTATGTGAAGAACGGCGTGACGGGCTGGATTTTCGGCTGGAAGCGGAATGGCTGGAAGACCTCGAACAAGAAGCCGGTCAAGAATGTCGATCTGTGGCAGCGGCTGGACGAGGCAGCGCAGCGGCATGATGTGACCTGGGAATGGGTCAAGGGCCATGCAGGCCACCCCGAAAACGAACGCGCCGACGAACTGGCGCGCGCAGGCATGGCCCCGTTCAAGCCGGACAAGGCCGGATCATGAGCGGGCTGGCGATGCTGGACTATGCCTCGGTTCTGGTCTTTGCGCTGACCGGAGCCCTGGTGGCCAGTCGGGCACAGTTGGATCTGGTGGGCTTTGCCTTCATTGCCTGCCTGACGGCCGTGGGCGGGGGCACGGTTCGGGATTTGCTGCTGGACCGGCACCCGGTGTTCTGGGTGGGCCAGCCGGATTACATCCTGATTGCCTGCGGCGCGGCGGTGCTGGTTTTTTTCACCGCCCATCTGGTGGAAAGCCGGTACAATTGGCTGATCTGGCTGGACAGCTTCGCCTTGTCTATCGCCGTGGCTGCCGGAACGGGCGCCGCGCTATCGCTTGGCCAATCCGGCACCATTGTGGTGCTGATGGGCGTCACCACCGGCTGTCTGGGCGGGTTGATGCGCGATGTGGTCTGCAACGAGGTGCCGCTGGTGCTGAAACAGGGTGAGCTCTATGTCTCTTGCGCCTTTGCAGGGGCTTTGACTGCGGTTGTGGCAACCCGGGCGGGACTTGAAGGCCTGCCCGCGCTTGCGCTATGCGCCCTTGTTTGCTGGGCATTGCGGGCCGGGTCGCTGTTTTTCGGATGGCAATTGCCGGTCTACAAAGCCCGGCCTCCGAGGCAATAAGGTTTAGGAATCACCAATGACCCTCCGATTTTCATATCTGGCTTCGGCGCTGCTGCTGGCGGGATGCGCCTCCCCCTACTCGCCGGTCAGCTTCGTCGCTGAGGGGGATCAGATCGTGGCCAGCGGCACGATCGACCACACAACGCTGGGCGCGTTTGAGGAAATCATCGAAGACCATCCCGACATCAAAACGCTGGTGCTGCAGAATATCGAAGGCTCGGTCGATGATGATGCCAATGTGGTCTTCAGCCGCGTGGTGCGGCAGGAAGGGTTCGACACGGTCGTGCCTTCGGACGGGCTGGTTGCTTCGGGTGGAACCGATCTGTTTCTGGCGGGCAATCGGCGGGTGCTTGAGCCCGGCGCTTGCGTCGGCGTCCACAGCTGGGGCGGCGGCGGGTTTGTGGCCGCAGAGCTGCCCGAGGATCACCCGGAACATGTTCGGTATCTGGACTATTTTGCCGATCTTGGCGTTGATCCCGCCTTTTATTGGTTCACATTGGACGCGGCCTCGGAAAACGAGATGCACTGGATGACCGCAGCCGAGGCGAACCGGTTCGACATGACCACCCGCAGCACTCCGCAACTGGGCAGAGCGGCCAATTGCGAAATCCGTTAGCCGTTCAGCAACCGCGCGCCGATCTCCTTGACAAATTTCGCCGCGACCATGGCGGTCATACCGTATGGATCGCGGTGCGGGTTCAGTTCGACAATATCCGCGCCAATTAGCTGACCCCGGAAGCGGTGGATCAGGTTGATCACCTCCCGCGTGCTCAGCCCGCCGGGCTCGTGATGCGACACACCCGGCGCAAAAGCCGGGTCCAGCGCGTCGAGGTCCAGCGACAGGTAGACCGGGCCGTCAAAGCTGACCTCAAGATCGGGACGCCAATTGCGCATGTCGATCACCTCGACCCCGAACCTGTCAGCCTGTTCCTGTTGATGGGCGTTCATCGTGCGGATACCGACCTGCACAAGACGCTTGACCTTGCCAAGCTCCATGACGCGCGCAAAAGGGCAGCCATGGCCCAGCGGTCCGATCTGCTGACTGTCATAGAGGTCTGGATGGCTGTCGATATGCAGCACATTCAGCCCCTCATACCGGTCGGCATGGGCCTTGATCAGCGGATAGGCCACCGAATGATCGCCCCCCAGCGACAGCACCCGCGCACCCGTTTCGATCCGGGCGGCAGTGCCGGCCTCGATCCGGTCGATGGGTTCCTGCCCCATCATCTCGAACACATCCAGATCGCCAGTGTCTTTGAAGCGGTCGGTTTTGCCCAGATCGGTGCCATCTTCAGCCGTTAGATTGGCAGCTCCGGAATGCAGCGCCTCGCGGATGCGTCCCGGGGCAAAGGCGGGGCCTTGCAGGAACGAGGAATGCAGGTCCAACGGCACGCCCATCAACGCGACATCACCGGGATTCAGATCGCGGATCATTGATCACCTTTCATTTTGGGCCGCCGTCAGCGCCGCACATAAGTTTGCCACACCCAGATCACCAGCAGCGCCCCCAACACGGCCCCGACAAAGCCCGAAAGCCAACCCATCACCGCCAGCAAGGTGCGCAGGATCAGCCCGCCAACCAGCGCGCCGACGATGCCGATCAGCATTGTGGTGGGGATGTCGGCCTCGATCCGCATCAGGCGGGTGGCGAGGAAGCCTGCGGCAGCTCCGATGACGATCAGGGCGACGATGGGCATGTCATTTCCTCCAATGGGTGGGCACGATGATCAGCGCACCGATCGACGACAGGACCGCGTCCAGCCCCGGCGGGCCAAAGCTGATGCCGAACATGATGCGGACGAAATAGAACAGGAAGGCCCCGCCGACGCAGATGATGATGGATGGAAGGTAGCCGTTATGGGTAAAGCCCGTTTTCTCGGACAGATAGCCGACGATCCCGGCGATCACGACGGTGCCCATCAGGATCATGAACATCTGGCTTTACTCCGACGTCAGGCGGGTACCGACCGGGATCGGCCAGCCCCGCAAGAAGGTTTCCCTATCCTGCGCGCCTTTGCCCGCCCTTTGCAAGCGCAGCAGTTCGACCGCGCCTGTGCCGCAGGCCACGGTCAGGTAGCTGTCCAGAACCTCGCCCGGTGCGCCCTGCCCGCCGGCCAGACGTGAGGCGAGAAGTTTGATCCGGTCGCCTCCGATTTCGGTCCATGCGCCGGGGAACGGAGAGAGGCCACGGATGTGCCGGTCAACCTCTGTTGCGGGAGCCGACCAGTCGACCCGCGCCTCGGATTTGTCAATCTTGGCGGCGTAGGTGACGCCTTGATCGGGCTGGGGGTCCGGGGTCAGGTCGGGGAGTTTGGTGAGTGCCTCGACGATCAGGCGCGCGCCCATTCCCGACAGGCGGTCATGGAGCTGCGCGGTGGTCTCCTCAGCCCCGATATCGGTAGCCTCGCGCAGCAAAACGGGGCCTGTGTCCAACCCTGCCTCCATCTGCATGATGCAGATGCCAGTTTCGGCGTCGCCCGCCATGATCGCGCGGTGGATCGGCGCCGCCCCGCGCCAGCGCGGCAACAGGCTGGCGTGGATGTTCAGGCAGCCTTGGGCGGGCGCATCCAGAATGGGTTGCGGCAGGATCAGGCCATAGGCCACGACCACTGCCACATCGGCATTCAGCGCTGCAAATTCGGCCTGGGCTTCGGGGGATTTCAGCGAGGTCGGATGGCGCACATCAAGGCCGAGCGCCTCGGCCCGCGCATGAACCGGGGTCGGACGGTCTTTCTTGCCACGCCCAGCAGGGCGCGGGGGCTGGCAATAGACGGCGACGATCTCGTGGCCCGCATCAACCAGAGCGTCCAGAACAGGGACCGAGAAATCGGGGGTACCCATAAAAATTATACGCATCCGTTCCTCCGTAGGATGGGGTTTCACCCCATCTTCTTGGCCTTGCGCAGCAGCATGTCGCGTTTGACCTTGCTGAGGCGGTCGAAATACATCCGCCCGTTCAGGTGGTCGATCTGGTGCTGCACGCTGGTGGCCTCGATCCCGACGAAATCGCGGCGATCGATCTGGCCCTGTTCGTTGAGGAATTTCACCGTCACCGCGCGCGGGCGTTTCACCTTGGCCGAGACGCCGGGCAGGTTCGGGCTGGCCTCATCATGTTCGCGCAGCTCGACCGAGCTGTGCAGGATTTCGGGGTTGGCCAGACGCACCGCCCGACCCCGCTGGGTCGAACCATCAACGACGGCCAGCCGCAGCATCACCCCGATCTGCGGCGCGGCGAGGCCGACGCCGGGCATCGCCTCCATCGTGTCGATCATGTCGTTCCAGATGGCGCGGATCTCATCGGTGATCTCGGGCACGTCTTCGGCTTTGGTCCGCAGGCGTTTGTCGGGCCATGGCAGGCAGGTCCGCACGGTCATGTGCGGGCCTTTTCGCGTTTCAGCTTTTGCATCTTGCGCGTGATCATCTGGCGTTTCAGCGGTTTGAGATAGTCGATGAACAACTTGCCGTTCAGATGGTCGATCTCGTGCTGCACGCAGGTGGCCCAGAGATCGTCAAAAGTTTCCTGTTGCAGATTGCCGTCGCGGTCCAACCATGTGACGTCCACCGTTTTGGGGCGGGTGACCTCGGCATATTGCTCGGGGATCGACAGGCAGCCTTCCTCGTAGACATTGGTCTCGTCCGACGACGCAATGACCTCGGGGTTGAACATCACCAGCGGTCGCGGGGCCTCGCCCTCTTCCTTGACGCAATCCACCACGATCAACCGGTCCAGCACACCGATCTGGGGCGCGGCCAGACCAATGCCGGGCGCGTCATACATCGTCTCCAGCATGTCGTCGGCCAGTTTGCGCAGGTCATCGGTGATGTCGGCCACCGGCGCGCAGACCTTTTTCAGGCGGGGGTCGGGATGGATCAGAATATTGCGTTTCATGGGGCTGATTTAGGCCATCGCGCCCGCCACCGCAACGGCCCCCTTGCACATGGCGGAATTGAGGTTAGCTTTCGCCTCGACAGATGGAGATGACATGACTTTCAACGACCTGATCGACCGCCGGGGCACACAGTCTTCGAAATGGGACAAGATGGAGCGTCTGTACGGCGTCTCGCCCGAGAATGGGCTGGCGATGTGGACCGCCGATTCCGACTATGCCACCGCGCCTTGCGTGATCGAGGCGGTGCGCAAGGTGGCGGATCATGGGGCGTTTGGCTATTCATGGGCGCACCCGGACTATCTGAACGCAATCCAGTGGTGGATGAAGACTCGCCATAATTGGGAGATCGACACCGACTGGATTCTGACTTCGCAGGGTCTGGGCAATGCGATTGCGCTGTGTCTGGATGTCTGGAGCGAGCCCGGGGACGGGATCGTGATCTTCTCGCCCGTTTACCACGAGTTTGCGCATAAGGTGAACAAGGCGGGCCGCCGCGTGGTGGAATGCCCGCTGGTGCGGGACGGCGAGACCTATGCGCTGGATCTGGACGATGCGCAGTCGCGGCTGGACGGGTCCGAGAAACTGCTGCTGTGGTGCTCGCCACAGAACCCCTCGGGTCGGGTGTGGACACCAGAGGAGTTGCGCGCGGTGGCGGCGTTTGCCGAACGCAACGGGTTGATCCTTGTGTCCGACGAGGTTCACCACGATCTGGTCTATCCCGGCCATAGCTTCGTGCCGATGGATGTGGCCGTACCGGATGCGCGGGCGTGGACCGTGACGCTGACGGCGGCATCGAAGACATTCAACATCGCAGGCCAGCGCACCGGCAACTTGATCATCCCCGACGCCAAACTGCGGGCTGAGATGCGGCACCGGTTGCAGACGCTGGATTATGACCCCAGCGCGCTGGGGGTGGCGATGATTACCGCCGCTTATAGCCCCGAAGGTGCGGAATGGGTCGACACGCAGGTCGCGCATCTGGCCGAGAACTGCAGCGTGTTCGACGCCGCAATCGCCGAAATTCCGGGCTTGTGGTCGATGCCGCTGCAGGCGACCTTTCTGGCTTGGGTCGATTTCTCGGGCACCGGGATGGATCACGCCGAGTTTGTGCGTCGCCTGCGCGAAGACGCCCGCATCGCCACCTCATCTGGACCCGGCTTCGGCACGGGGGGCGAAACGTTCGAACGATTCAATCTGGCCACGCAACGCGCGCGCGTGGAAGAGGCCTGCAGGCGACTAAAAGCTGCGTTCAGCGATTTGCAGTAATACTGGTCCGGCGGCCTGACCGTCGGGCAGCGCCCTACTCGTCAACCCCCAACAAAGCGATCGGCGCATCCGGCGCGCGATAGAAATCCAGCGGAGCTTTGTCGGCGGCCACGGTGCTGCGCTTGAATTCATAGCGCATCTCCCCGGCGGCTTCCTCATCCGCGATGATCAGACATTGGTACATGTGATTGGCGCCGTCGTAGATATCGACCAACCCGCGCAGGCGAGGTGTGGTTTCAGCCTCGACGGTGAATCCATCCTTCCACAATGTCAAAATTTTGAAGGTATTGTCGTCCATTTCCACCCGCAAACGGCTGGATTTCTTCAGGGTCGCGATTCGGGCTGCATCCAATTCAGCGCGAATTTCCTTTGAAACATAGGTACTCATAACAAACTTCCCCCCTTAACACTCTCTATTGTGGACCAGAATTTGTAAAAATCCAGTGAACTGCGTCACGTGATCCAGACAAGGCGCGATCTGTTGCGCAACAATCCCGGATTGTGCGTGGGTGCAGGCCACATGCGCGCGCGGTGAAATAGGAACATCAGCTGCGACGTCCTATCTTTGCCCCAATCGCAAAGCGAAAGGACAAACGATGGGCCTGCTTGTTGAGGGCGTCTGGCATGACACCTGGTATGACACCAAATCCAGCGGCGGGGCGTTCAAACGCTCGGCTGCGCAATTTCGCAACTGGATCACCGCCGATGGCGCGCCCGGCCCCTCGGGACGTGGCGGGTTCGAGGCTGAATCGGGGCGCTATCACCTCTATGTGTCTCACGCGTGCCCCTGGGCACATCGCACCCTGATTTTCCGAGCGCTGAAGGGGCTGAGCAATCACATCTCGGTCTCGGTCGTGCATCCTGACATGCTGGATAAGGGCTGGACGTTTGAAACGGACACTCATGGCGCCACAGGCGACAAGCTGTTCGGACATGATTTTGCCCACCAGATCTATACCCGCGCCGATCCCAACTATTCGGGTCGGGTCACGGTGCCGATCCTGTGGGACAAGGTGGAAAAGACCATCGTCTCGAACGAAAGCTCCGAGATCATCCGCATGTTCAACTCGGCCTTCAACGGGATCACCGGAAACTCAGACGATTACTGGCCCGAGGCGATGCGGGACGCGATCGAAGAGGTGAACGCGCGCATCTATTCAGACGTCAATAACGGGGTCTACAAATGCGGTTTCGCCACCTCGCAACAGGCTTATGACGCCGCCATCGACCCGCTGTTCGACACGCTGGATTGGCTTGAGGATCGTCTGGCCCGCAACCGCTATCTGATGGGCGATCGCGTGACCGAAGCCGACTGGCGGCTGTTCACCACGCTGATCCGGTTCGATCCGGTCTACCACCTGCATTTCAAATGCAACAAGCGGCGGTTGATCGATTATCCGAACCTATGGGCCTATACGCGAGAGCTGTACCAGTGGCCGGGCGTGGCCGAGACAGTCAACATGAACCACATCGTGCGCCACTACCACTATAGTCACGAAAGCATCAATCCGCACCGGATCATCCCGGTGAACCCGGTGCTGGATTACGCGGAACCGCACGGAAGGGATCAGCGTCCGGCGGCGTAATGTTCCACCATGGCCGCCAGATCCTCGGGCGGGGTCGAGCTTTGGACATAGGCGCAGGCATTGGCGCTGTGGGCAAAGATGGACCCGTCCGAGAAGAAGGTGGTGTTGGTGACAAAGATCACCCGCGCGTCGGGCCGGCGGTAGCTGGCGAAATCGGCAACCGCCAGCGCGCTGCCGGTTTCCAGAACCAGATCCAGCACGATGATCTCAAAATCAGTGCCATATAACGCGAGGATCGCCGCCTCTTGCGTTCCGACCAAGGTCACCTCGGCGCCCTGCCTTTGCAGATGCCGCTGCCAGACCCGACCAAGATCGGGGTTACTCTCAACAATCAGTACTTTCATTTGCAACAACCTCGGCACGTGATATGGGTGAGTAGGTGCCGACCCTTGTGATCCGTGATCACGCGATTTCCTTAACAAAGTGTTAACGACAGCCGCACAGAACGGTGATCCGGCGGATTCGCTTGTGCGAACGGCAAAAATCCGCTTGAAGCAGCAAGACTTGGCGATTCCGGCAGGGGCAGATGGTGGAAACGGTAGACAGATTGAATCCCCGGGGCGCACGCGATCATGGCGGCGGGTTGGACGGAGCCATGGCGCGCTTTGGCGGCGCGCGGGGCGACTGGATCGACCTGTCGACCGGGATCAACCCGCACGCTTACCCGGTCGCGGGGCTGCAGCCTGCGGATTGGATGGAACTGCCTGATCATGGCGCGTTTGAACGGCTGTCGGATGCCGCGCGCAGTTTCTGGGGCGTGCCGGACGGGGCGGCCATTCTGCCGGTGCCTGGGGCTTCGGCAGTGATTGCGCGTATCCCGGCACTGGCGGCGGCGGGCCGGGTCCAGATCACTCCGCCCACCTATAACGAACACGCGGCAGCCTTTGCGGCGCAGGGCTGGCAGGTGCAGGAGACCGGCCCGGCCGAGGCGCGCGTGATCGTGCATCCTAACAATCCCGATGGCCGCCTCTGGCAACAGGCAGATGCCAATGCCGCACTCACTGTTATCGATGAAAGCTTCTGCGATGTCGCGCCCGAGGCGTCATTGGTGCGGCTGGCCGAACGGCCCGGCGTGATCGTGCTGAAAAGCTTTGGCAAATTCTGGGGGCTGGCAGGTCTGCGGCTGGGCTTTGCCATTGGCCATCCCGACCTGATCGCGCGGTTGAACGATCTGACCGGGCCGTGGGCGGTCTCCGGCCCCGCCCTGCGGATCGGCGCGCAGGCGTTGCGCGATGTGCACTGGGCCGAGGACACACGGGTGCATTTGGAGAATGAGGCGACGCGATTGGACCAGCTTGTGCTGGCCAAGGGCGCGCATCTGGTCGGCGGCACCAGCCTGTTCCGACTCTATGAGGTGGATGACGCCGCCGCGTGGCAGGATCGCCTTGCCCACGCGCATATCTGGAGCCGCATCTTCCCCTATTCCACAACGTATCTGCGCCTCGGCCTGCCGCCCGCCGATGGCTGGGCACGGCTGGAGGCCGCGCTGTGAGCACCGCCTTCGTCCTGATCTGCGCACTGTGTCTGGACGCCGCCTTGGGCGAACCCGACTGGCTGTGGTCGCGCCTTCGCCATCCGGCGGTGATGATCGGAAACACTATTGGCTGGTTGGATAAGCGCATGAACCAAGGCACGCAGCGGCGGCTGAAGGGGTTCACAGTGGTTTTGCTGCTGGTGCTGTGCGCGTTTGCTCTGGGTCGGGTTCTTGCGCTGCTGGGACCGGTGGCCGAGATCGTGATTTGTGCAGTCCTGCTGGCGCAGAAATCACTTGTCGAGCATGTGCGCGCTGTAGGCGACGGCCTGCGCAGCACGCTGGCCGAGGGGCGGGCGCAGGTCGCAATGATCGTCTCACGCGACACGCGCGACATGAGCGAGGCGCAGGTCGCGCGATCCGCCATCGAAAGCGCAGCAGAAAACCTCAGTGACGGGGTGATTGCTCCGGCGTTCTGGTTTCTGATCGGGGGGCTGCCGGGGCTGCTGATCTACAAGGCCGTCAACACCGCAGACAGCATGATCGGCTATCGCAATGACAAATACGCGGCCTTCGGCTGGGCCGCCGCACGGTTGGACGATCTGCTGAACCTGATCCCGGCGCGGCTGACATTCCTGCTGATCGTGGCGCTGTCCGGCCAATGGTCTCGCTGGGCCGAGATGGTGGCGGATGCCCGTCGTCACGTCTCACCAAACGCAGGCTGGCCCGAGGCCGCCATGGCGCGGGCGCTCAACGTCGCGCTGGCCGGGCCGCGCAGCTATGACGGGCAGATGCGTGAGCTGGCCTGGGTCAACGGCGATGCCCCGCGTGACATCGGCGCGGCGGGGATTTTCCGCGCATGTGACATGCTGTGGCGCGTCTGGGGGCTTGCGCTTGGGTTGATCTCGGTGTGGGTTGGGGTCAGCCTGATCTTTTGAAGGACGCCGGATGCGCTTTCTCTCTGCCCTCGTGGCCACCGCCCTGTTCGCCTCGCCCGCCTTCGCCCAATGCGGCGGCGGGTTCAATGCCTTCGTGAAGGGCCTGAAATCCGAGGCGGCCGATCGTGGTTATGACGCCGCAACCGTCAACGCCTTCTTCCAAGGCGTCCAGCAGGACAATGCGGTGCTGAAAGCCGACCGGGCGCAGGGGGTGTTTCAGAAACCCTTCATCGACTTTTCACGCCGCCTGATCTCGCAAAACCGGATCGACCGGGGCAAGGCGATGGCGCAGAAATACGACGCGGTGTTTGACCGGATCGAGGCGGAATACGGCGTCTCGCGCGGCGTGCTGCTGGCCTTCTGGGCGTTCGAAACCGATTACGGCGCGTTTCAGGGTGACTTCAACACACGTAATGCGCTGGTGACTCTGGCCCATGACTGCCGCCGCCCCGAGTTGTTCCGGCCGCAAATCTTCGCCGCCATCGAGCTGTACGATCAGGGCGATTTTGACCCTGCCCGCACCACGGGCGCATGGGCCGGTGAGATCGGAATGGTTCAGATGCTGCCGCAGGACATTCTGGAGAACGGCGTGGACGGGGATGGGGACGGCAAGGTCTCGCTGAAAACTTCGGCCCCTGATGCGCTGATGTCGGGGGGAAAGATGCTGTCGCATCTGGGTTGGCAACCGGGCCAGCCATGGCTCCAAGAGGTGACGGTGCCTGCGGATATGGACTGGTCCCTGTCCGGTCCGGGCAAGTCGCGCGCCGTGTCTGACTGGCAGGCGATGGGCGTCAAGGCGCGCAGCGGATCGCTGGCGAACCTGCCCGCCTCGCTGATCCTGCCGCAGGGGCACAAAGGGCCTGCGTTTCTGGCCTATCCGAATTTCGACGTCTATTTCGAATGGAACCAGAGCTTTGTCTATGTCCTGACCGCCGCCTATTTCGGGACGCGGCTGGAGGGTGGACAGATTTATGATGCAGGTAACCCGGCACCGGGCCTGTCGGGTGCGCAGATGACACAGCTGCAAAGCAAGCTGCAGGCGCGCGGGCATGATGTCGGCAAGATCGACGGAATTCTGGGCGCAGGAACGCGGGCTGCCGTGCAGGCCGAGCAGGGGCGGCTGGGCCTACCTGCGGATGCATGGCCGACGGTGGAGTTGTTGGGGCGGTTGTAACAGATTGGGAGTTTCTGGCACGACCAAACAAAACTGAGCATTCGTAGACCAGTTAAAGCAGAAAAGAATGGACAAAAAACAGGAATAAGGTGCCAGTCTTGCCATGTGCCCTAAAGGCAGTCATACACCCTTTACGATAGTCGCGAATTCATTTTCTGAGGAACTCAAACTGTTACGCATTGCTGGTCTATTTATCTTACTGTCGTCGCTACCACATCTGACACTGGCCCAAACTACAACGTCCAGATGTGGGCGCGTGAACGTCCCACCTCAGAGCGAAGCGCTTGTGCTTGATCGCAAGGGCGGCATTAAGCGCAAGCTGGGACCCGGAACGCACTTTTGTACCCCATTGCTGGAAAACGTAATTATTGAGGAAACCATACCTGAAAGATACGTAGGCGAAGAAAGCTCCGAAATGATTGATGGATGCAACATTACGGTATTTGTTGTCTGGAGGATCGCGGATTTGGAAGTTTATCATGCCAAAGGGCGCGAAGCTGCAACTCCGCTGATCCGGCAAAAGATCAAAGACGCAATTGATCTCGCGCACGCATCCGAATTGGAACAAGGAGAAATTCACTCTTTTGTTCAATCCACACTCCGAAAGGAAGCGCAGCCACTGAAACAAATCGGAGTGAGGTTAATCCGCACCTTCCCGCGCTCTGGTAACTGTACGCTAAATTAAGAAGCAATCAGAGAAGGTCGGCATATTTGGGATGCGCCATACTTGCACATGGCGGCAGAACCCGAGGCTTTTGAAAGAGACGTCACTCCGGCCTGACCGGATACCGGTTCCCCTTCTCATCAATCAAGATCAACCGCTCGCCACTGCGCACATACAGGTCGCAGCGTTCGAAGCCGTTGCGATAGGCGATGCAGATGCTGCCATCCTCAGCGATGGAATAGGTGCCAAAGGCGGATTCTCCGCTGGCGTAGGTGTAGGAATAGGCCCCTCCAGCCGAGTATTTGGACTGACCGTCGTCGAAAAAGGTCAGGGTGCGGCCAGCCAGACCGTTCAGTTCCTCGGCGGATAACGGGATATCGCCGGGTTTGGTGGCCCATTCGGCGGCCATCGCGGGGCTGGCAGCCAGCAGAACAAGGATCAGATAGCGGGTCATGCGGGCAGTCTAGCCCGAAGCGCCCTGCAACAGGCATAACGATGCGGTTATCGGTCAGGCGACCATCTGCTCGGCTTTCTTGAGGTCAACCGAGACCAGTTGACTGACACCCTGTTCCTGCATGGTCACACCAAACAGTCGGTCCATCCGCGCCATGGTCACGGCGTGGTGGGTGATGATGAGAAAGCGGGTGTCGGTCTGGCGGCACATCTCGTCCAACAGGTCGCAGAACCGGGTGACGTTGGCATCGTCCAGCGGCGCATCTACCTCGTCCAGCACACAGATCGGGGCCGGATTGGCGAGGAAGACGCCAAAGATCAGAGCGGTGGCGGTCAGGGTCTGTTCGCCGCCCGACAGCAGGCTGAGGGTCGAGAGCTTCTTGCCCGGCGGTTGGCACATGATCTCAAGCCCCGCATCCAGCGGATCGTCGCTTTCGACCATGACCAGATTAGCCTCACCACCGCCAAAGAGGTGCTTGAACAGCATGGCGAAGTTGGAATTCACCTGTTCGAACGCCGTCAGCAGGCGTTCGCGGCCTTCGCGGTTGAGGCTGGCGATGCCGCTGCGCAGGGCTTTGATCGCCTCTTCCAGATCGGCCTTTTCGCCGTTCAGGGTGTCGAATTCTTCCTGAACTTCTTTGCTGTCTTCTTCGGCGCGCAGGTTCACCGCACCCATGGCGTCGCGCTGACGTTTGTGGCGGTTTACCTCGGACTCAAGCGCATCGGCGGCAGGCATCTGATCGGGGTTCACGTCCAACTGGTTCAGCAACTGGTTGGGCGTCAGTTGCTGATCCTCGGCGATGCGTTCTGCCGCCGCCATCACGCTTTCCTTGGCCGCGTCACAGCGCGCCTCAGCCGCCGCGCGGGTTTCGCGCGCTTCCGAGGCCTGACGTTCCGCTTCGCGTTCGGCCAGCACCACCTCGCGCTGCGCGGTCTCGGCCTCGGCCAGCTTGTCGGCGGCCTCGGCTCGGCGGGCCTCAGCTGTTTCGATCAGTTCATTCAGTTCCTCGCGTGCCTCGGCAATCTCGCCGGGGGCGGCCATGGCCTCTTGCAGTTCCTCCTCCGAGCTTTCCTTGCGTTCGGCCAGCTCCGCGATGCGTTTCTCTGCGGTTTCCAGACGATGCTTCCAGCCGCTGAGGTCTTTGGTGACTTCTTGGCTACGCCGGGTGCGGGCCTCGCCCTCACGCCGCAGCTCGTCATGGGTCGAGCGGTGGGTCAGCATGGTGATCCGCGCGGCCTCGACCGTCTGCTTGATGTCTTCGACCTGCGCGCGGGCGCTGTCGAGATCGCCCAGACCGGTCAACGCGCCTTCGGCCTCGCGCAGTTGGGCGCGGGCAGACATGGCGTCTTCTTTGTGGCGGTCGACGGCGAGGGTCAGGGTTTCCAGCTTGCCCTGCGCAAGATTGCGATCCGCCTCGGCCCGACTCAGCTGGCGCGCGGTGTCGGCCATGCGCTGATCGGCGGCGCGGCGGGCCTCGCGCGCGCGGCGGTCGGCTTCGGTCACGTCGGCCAGTTGCTGCGACAGCGCCTCATGCGCAGCGCGGGCCCCGTCAGCTTGCGCCTCGGTGCGGGCGAGTTCCTGTTTCAGCGTTTCCAGCTTGTTGAGCTGTTCCAAACGCAGGGCGGCGGCGCTTGGGGCATCCTCGGCCCAGGCGCGGAACCCGTCCCAGCGCCACAGGTCGCCCGAGCGCGAGACCAGACGTTGACCGGGTTTCAGCGAGGCTTGCAGGCGTGCGCCCTGATCTGCGTCGACCAGACCAATCTGCGCAATGCGGCGGCTGAGGCGGTCGGGGCCGGAGATGTGCAGGGCCAGCGGTTCGGCCCCATCGGGCAGCGGTTGATCGGCGTCATAGCCTGCAACCTGCACCCAGCCCGATGGCCCGTCGCCTTCGACCAAAGGCGCGCGCAGGTCATCGGCCAAAGCCGCGCCCAACGCCTTTTCGTATCCCGGTGCCACGCGCAGCAGGTCCAGCACCTGCCCGCCCTCAGCCGTGTCGCGTTCGACCAACTTAGCCAGTGCGGTTGTCTCGGCCCGGATCGCGCCCAGTTCGCCCTCGGCCTCTGACCGTTTCGCGCGCGCCTCAGCCTCGCGCGCCTGCGTTTCATTGCGCAACTCATCGGCAGCGGCGAGCGCTTCTTCGGCGGCCTCAGCCGCCTCGCGGGCTTCTTCCTCACCCTCCTGCGCCGTCTGGAAGGCTTCGCTGGCGCGGGTCAGGGCGGATTTCGCTTCATCCACGGCGGCGCGGGCTTTTTCTTCTTCGCCCTCGGACCGGGCCAGTGTCTTGCGGCTGTCTTCAACCAATCGCTGCGCCGATTGGTGACGGGCGACCAGACGGGCCATATCCTCGGTCTGCTGCGAAAGGTGATCCTCGCGGTCCTGCAGGACCGACGCAGCCTCGCGGGCGATCTCGGCCGCCTCTGTGACCTTTTCGTCATAACCTTCGGCGGCTTTGGCAAGCTCGCGGGCTTCCCATTCCAGCCGTTCGATCATCTCACCCGCATCGCGATTGAGGCCGGATTCGCGTTCGATATCCTTACCAAGCTGCTGGATGCGGTTGGTCAGCGTTTCAATGGTCTGGCGGGCGCGGGTTTCCTGATCGCTCAGCTGATCGCGCTGCACCATCTGGCGCTGCAGAACGGCGGCGGCGATGGCCTCTTCCTCACGCAAGGGTGGCAGGGTCTCTTCGATCCGGGCGCGCTTGGCGGCAGCTTCGCGGGCGGCGGCTTCGGCGCGTGACGCTTCGGTGAGACGCTCGCGCAGCTTTTCCTCGGCCTGTTGGCGGGCCATGTCGGCCTCTTTCCAGCGGCGATAGAGCAGCATCCCTTCGGCCTGCCGCAACTGTTCGCCAATCTCGCGATAGCGGGCGGCCTGACGGGCCTGACGGGCTAATTGCGCCAATTGACCGCCCAACTGCTCCAGCACGTCATCAACGCGGGTCAGGTTGGATTCAGTGCCTTTCAGCTTCAACTCGGCCTCGTGCCGCCGTTGATAGAGACCCGAGATACCGGCCGCCTCTTCCAGAATACGGCGGCGGGCGCGGGGTTTGGCGTTGATCAGCTCGGCGATGCGGTTCTGACCCACCAACGCAGGCGAATGCGCCCCGGTCGAGGCATCGGCGAACAGCATCTGCACATCGCGGGCCCGCACATCCTTGCCGTTGGTCTTGTAGGCGCTGCCCACATCGCGGGTGATGCGGCGCACGATCTCCAACTGGTCGCTGTCATTGAAACCCGAAGGCGCCAGACGTTCCGAGTTGTCCATGGTCAGGACCACCTCGGCAAAATTGCGGGCAGGCCTTGTAGCGGCCCCGGCGAAAATAACATCTTCCATCGCGCCACCGCGCATGGATTTGGGGCGGTTCTCGCCCATCACCCAGCGCAGAGCCTCAAGCAAGTTGGACTTGCCGCAGCCATTGGGACCCACCACACCGGTCAACCCGTCCGCGATGATCAGATCGGTCGGGTCCACGAAGCTTTTGAAGCCGGTCAGTTTGAGTTTGCTAAAGCGCAATGGCTGCTCTTGGTATGATTCCTCTGATTACAAATTCTGCGCAAGGGATGGGCGAGGTGTCAACGTGATTGCGCAGGATATGGATCATTCACCCGAGTTATCCACAACATCTTGGCAATTCCACGCATGGATTTGCAAAACTCAATACGGCGTGCATTCAAAAACCTGATAGCCGTAGCCGCCCGAATAGCCATAGTTGACGCATTCATAGGATCGCATCATGAGCGCGCCAAAAATCAACTTCTCTCCAAGTTCCTGATCGCAGCCCAACACCCCCACGGTCACAGCGGCATCACCCAGAACGTCCAGCAGAGGGCAGCCCGAAACCTGCGCCATGGCCAAAACGGCGCGGTCGCGGATCGGGCCCAAACGCGGAGCGTATTGGGGGTTCACGCGCACTGCCTCGGCCAAGGCATCATTCACGCGGACATCGAAAACGCTGCCATTGACCTCGACCCGCGTCGCGGGCAGGCCCCGGAAATGAGGCGAAGCGCCCGAGCAGGCGGCAAGCAACAGAAATGCGAACAGACGGATCATGCCGCCTTTCTAGCCGCACGATGGTTAATGAAACCTTTCGCGCCTCAGGCACGCAACACTTCGCCCAACCGACGAATGCCTTCACGGATTGTCGGCTCATCGGAGTTCGAGAAACTCAGGCGGATGGTATTTTCTCCGGACCCGTCCGGAAAAAATGCCTGCCCCGGTACAAATGCCACTTTGACTGTATCCAGCGACCGCCGCAAAAGAGCAGCACCATCTTTTCCGGCGGGCAGCGTCACCCATATGAACATACCGCCCTCGGGTCTGGTCCAATCGACTCCGTCGGGCATATGCGCCCGCAGCGCTTGCAGCATCGTATCCCGCCGCGCGCCATAGACGCGCCGCAGCGTTGGTATATGGGTTTCAAAACAACTGTTCGCCACCTGTGCAATGGCCATCTGGTTGATCGTTGCCGAATGCAGATCGGCCGCCTGTTTCAACAGAACCAACTGAGAAATAATCGGTCTGGCCGCAACAACCCAGCCCACCCGCAGACCCGGCGACAGCGTCTTGGAAAAACTCCCGCAATAGATCGTGCGGCAGGCCTCGATCGAACCCTTTCGCTGGACCTCCAACGCCAGAACCGGCGGAATGGCGGGGCCGTCGTAGCGCAATGACTGATAGGCCCCATCCTCGATCACGGCGCAATTCAGGTCGTCTGCGAGGTCGAGCAAGGTTTCACGCCCGCGACGGTCGACCGTTTCACCTGTCGGGTTGGCAAAGTCGGGAGAGAGATAGGCGAACTTCACCGAACCTTCGCCAGCAGCAGCCTTGTATTCTTCAGCTCTGCGGTTGCCGTGGATGCTCAGCCGGTCGAACCGGGGTTCGTAAGCATTGAACGCCGCCAACGCTCCCAGGTAGGTCGGCCAGCCGACCAGAGCAGTATCACCAGCGGAAAGATACAGCTTACCAAGATAGTCGAGCGCTTGCTGCGAGCCCGAGGTGATCAGCACATTGTCGATCCCGCAGCTCACGCCGATCTGATTCATGTAATCGACAATCCACTCGCGCAGAGGCGGATGCCCCTCGCTCACGGAATACTGTAACGCCTGCGCTTTGTTCCGGGCCGTCAACGCAGACTGGAATGCAGAGGCAAAAGCCTCGGCCGGGAACAGATCGGCGTCCGGAATGCCACCTGCGAAAGAAATGATTCCCGGCTGCTCCAACACCTTGAGCAACTCGCGGATTTCTGACGCTTTCATTCGTGCAGCGCGCGTCGCAAAACCTGTTTCCATTGGCCAAACCCTCGTGCCTGAAAGGCACGCTAGCGGATCAGAATTTAAAGTCAATAATACTGACCTAATATGACAGCAGATGTGACGGCTTTTCTTGAACACCTATGGATTACGTGGTCATATGTTTTGACCGATTTCGAATGAAGCGACATGCCCTTTCAAAAAATCCACTCTGAAAAACTGTCTCTGGCCGTAGTGCGCCAAATCGAGCTTCTGATCCTGCGTGGCATCCTGCGCCCCGGAGAGCGGCTGCCACCGGAACGGGATCTGGCCGAGCGCATGGGCGTGTCGCGCCCATCGCTGAGAGACGCAATTTCGCAGTTGCAGGAACAGGGTTTACTGACCGCAAGGGCCGGGTCCGGCATATATGTGGCCGAGGTGCTGGGCTCTGCCTTTTCCCCGGCGCTGATCCGGTTGTTTGGCAGCCATGACGAAGCCGTGTCCGATTACCTGTCTTTTCGCCGCGACATGGAAGGGTTGGCGGCCGAGCGCGCGGCGCGGCTGGGGTCGGAAAGCGATCTGAAAGTGGTGCAGACCATTTTCGACAAGATGGAGGCCGCGCATAACCGCAATGCGGCGCAGGATGAGGCTGATCTTGATGCGCAGTTTCATATGTCCATCATCGAGGCCAGCCATAACGTCATCATGTTGCATATGATGCGATCAATGTATGACCTGTTGCGTCAGGGCGTGTTCTATAATCGCCAGTTGATGTTCCAGCAGCGCACCACGCGCGAGGCCATTCTGGATCAGCACCGCGCCATCAACTCGGCGCTGCAGCAGCGCGACCCCGAGGGCGCACGGAAGGCGATCGACCATCATCTGAGCTTTGTTGAAAGCTGCATGTCCGACCAGCAAAAGGCCAACCGGAACGAAGCCATTGCACAGCAGCGCCTGAAGCATGAAACCGGCGAAGTCTGATGTTTATCGGCCACCTACCCGGAGCGTATCTGACCTTTCGGATTGCAGCTCCAGGTCTCGGCAGGCTTGCTTTCGCGGCGGCGATGGTAGGGGCCGTCGCCCCTGATATCGATATCCTCTGGTTCTATCTTGTCGACGATCAGGGGCACCACCACCACTCCTACCTGACGCATCGCCCGATCATCTGGGCGGGCATTTTGCTCGCCGGGTTCATGATACGTAAATGGGCCTTGAGAACTGGTACCTTCCTGACCTTCTTTGGTGCCGGAGGGCTGGTTCACATGGTGCTGGATTCGATCACCGGGGAGGTTGCGTGGCTCTGGCCGTTCTTAGACGCAACGCATCCGCTGATCGTGGTGCAGGCCACCCATTCTCATTGGATATTGTCCTTCCTCAACCATTGGACGTTCAAGGTCGAGATCGTGATTACGCTGATTGCATTGCTTGTTTGGTTTCTCAGTTGGCGAAGAACCTGAGCGCACAAAAAAACCCGAGCGCCTGAGGCCCTCGGGTTCATTCAAATCATCTGGCTTACAGATCAGTGCAGCTTTTCACCGACATCCGCGATGGCTGCGTCGATCAGCTTGTTCGCCTGCGTCGCAGTCATCTGCTTGGCCAGAACCGCGTTGGCTGCCGAAACGGCCACGGTGATGGCCTGATCGCGCACCTCTTTCACAGCCGAGGCTTCAGCCGATGCGATCTGATCCTGAGCAGCGGCCAGACGGCGGGCGATGGATTTCTCCAGATCGACCTTGGCTTGTTCCGCCGCCAGAACCGCGTCCTGTTTGGCCGCTTCGACGATGGCGTCAGCCTGGGTCTGCACTTCGCGCTGCTTACGCTCGTATGAGGCCAGCAGGCTGCGGGCTTCTTCATGCAGGGCGCGGGCTTCGTCCAGTTCGGACTTGATGCCCTCGGCACGATTGTCCAGCGCCCCGCCGATCATGCCGGGGACCTTGAAGTAGAACAGGACCGCAATGAAGACGATGAAGCCCAGAAGGACGACAAAGTCGGTGTTGCCAAGTGAGAAGAACGGGCCGCTTGCAGCCAGCGCGGGGCTGGCGGCACCGACGGTCAGGATAAAGGCAAGAGTGTTCCGCATGTCACTTATCCTTTCGTCTGCGCGTCTACAGCGCTGTTGATGGCTTTGGCATCCGCCTCGCCGCCCAGCGCTGTGACCAGTTCAGCCGCCGTGTCCTTGGCAACCACTTGAATGCTTTCCAGCGCACCAGCACGGATATCGGCAATCGCCTTTTCCGATTCAGCCGCTTTTGCAGCGATTTCCGCATCCGCCTTGGCAATCGCGTCATCCAGACCAGACTGGATTTCGGCGCGGGCTTCCGCTGCGATACGCTGTGCCTCAGAACGGGCATCGGCCAGCGCCTTGTTATAGGCCTCTTCGGCCTCGACCGCCTTGGCCTTCAGATCTTCGGCCGCAGCCAGGTCATTTGTAATGGTCCCCTGACGTTCAGCCAGGATTGCCGCGATGCGGGGCAGAGCCACGCGGGACAGGACCAGAAAGATGACGACCAGCGTAATGACCAGCCAGAAAATCTGGTTGGGGAACCAATCGAAGCAGAGCTGCGGCATCCCGATGGCAGAGCCATGCGAGTCGACGCACGAGCCAACTACTTCTTCGCTAATGGGTTCAGTCGCCATGATGTCCTCCGTCGGAACGTTGTCTTTACAACAGGTGGGCCGCTATGGCTTGGACCCACCTGCGCGTAAGGATCAGGTTCCGCAGATTAGACGGCGAACATCAGCAGCAGCGAGACCAGGAATGCAAAGATGCCCAGCGCTTCTGCGAACGCGATACCGATGAACAGGGTTGCGGTCTGCGAAGCAGCCGCCGAAGGGTTGCGCAGGGCGCCGGCCAGGAAGTTGCCTGCAACGTTGCCCACCCCGATTGCGGCTGCGCCGGAACCGATTGCTGCCAGGCCTGCGCCGATGTGTGCGAGATCGCCTTCCATGATGTGTCTCCTTACGAATTGGAAGTTTCGATGTTGGGTGTTCGGACCTTAGTGCGACGGATGCAGCGCATCCTTGAGGTATACACAGGTCAGAATGGTGAATACGTAGGCCTGAATGAAGGACACGAGGACCTCGAGGCCGTACATTGCGGTGATCGCCAGAACCGACACGGGCGAGATCACGGCAATCGCGGCAAAGCCTGCGAACACCTTGATCACCGCGTGGCCAGCCATGACGTTACCGGCAAGACGAATGGAGTGGCTGACCGGGCGTACGAAGTACGAGATCAGCTCGATGATCGCCAGAACCGGGCGCAGCGCCAGAGGCGCGCTGGAAACCCAGAACAGGCCCAGAAACGCGGCACCGTTCTTAACGAAACCCAGAACGGTCACGGTCAGGAACACGGCCAGCGCCAGCGGGATGGTCACGGCGAAATGCGATGTGGTGGTGAACGATGTCGGGATCATCCCCAGGAAGTTCGCGCAGACGATGAACATGAAGAGGGTCATGACATAGGGGAAGTACTTGACGCCTTCCTTGCCGCAGATGTCTTCCAGCATCTTGTAGATGAAGCCATAGGCCAGTTCGGCCACCGACTGCATCCGGGTCGGAACAATCGCGCGCTTCGAGGTGCTGAGCACCAGCAGGCCGAAGATCGCGGCAATCGCCAGGAACATCCACAGGGTCACGTTGGTGGGCGTGTACCAGGCAATCGCACCGTCGCCAAAGAGCGGCTTGACGATGAACTGGTCCATCGGGTGGAATACCAGGCTGCTGCCTTCTGCTGCGGTGGTCTCGGTCGCCACGTTCAGTCCCTCTCGTCCTTCTCGGCCGCGCTTGCAGCCGCTTGTTTATCTTGAACCTCTTTCGCGCTGCGGAGCATAACCTTCACACCCGCGACAAGGCCCAGCAATGTGAACAGCACCAGAAAGATCGGGATCGTCCCGAGCAGGCTGTCCAGCCCGTATCCGATGCCAAATCCGATCCCCAGACCGGATACCATTTCGATGACCATCCTCCAGGCAAGCTCGCCCCCGGACACGTCAGCATCTGCGCGGGGTTTGGGCGCTTTGGCCTTTTTCGCCGCTTCGATCTTGGCCTCAAGCTGCGCCATACGCTGCTTTTGGTCGTCATCGGTCACGGGCGGGTCCCTCGTACAGTCTTGGGTAGGGTGCTAAGGGGCCGAAGGCACAGAGTCAACGCCATTGAAGTCGCAGGCGAAATACAAGCAAACATCTGATTCTTATTAATAATTTATCGCCTTCGCAGAACTGGAATAATGCACGGAAGCGACCGAGCAGGCTGATGGACCTGAATCTGCATATTCAACCAAGTGGTTGACCAACCTGGACAGCTGTGGTTCTGCAGATTTATGTCAAACGACCTCGACACCGTTTTCGCGGCCCTCGCCGACCCCACCCGCCGCACCATCCTTGCGATGCTGCTGGAGGACGACATGGCCGTAACGGATGTGGCCGAGCCGTTCGAGATGTCGCTGGCCGCGATCTCCAAACATCTGGTGATCCTGACCCGCGCGGGGCTGATCTCTCAGGAAAAACGCGGACGGGTGAAATGGTGCAAACTGGAACCCGACGCGCTGCGGGCCGCGTCCGTCTGGATGCAGGGGTTCGGACAGTTCGAGCCAATCAATCTGGACGCGTTTGAACGATTTCTGGAAGTCGAACTGCCCTCGGACGACGCCTGAGCGTCAACGCACCACAAAGACCGATACCGTCGCATGCTTGGCCAGATAGCCCGCATGGCTTGAGAAGATGTAATCCGTAATCCGAGGCGCATGGGTCCCGACGACAATCAGGTCTGCGCCGACCTCATCCGCAGCACGGGTCAGATCGCCGTCCATTTCGACGGCCACATCCACAGATTCGATCGTTTTTACCGAGACGTCCGAGCCGCTTGCTTCGGCCAGCTGATCGACAAAGGCCTTGATCTCATCGGCGTGAACCGACGCGTCTGATTGTGTTCCGGTGACACTGACGACGGTGATCCTGGCCCCCTGCCATTTCGACAACTGCGCGGCCACATCCGCCGCCTTGCGGGTTTCGGGCGGCAAATGCCGGTCCACTGGGATCATGATATGCTTGAACATGGTGAATTCCTCCTTATCAAAAAGTATAGAGAAATTTGAATGTTTACACTTTGATCTGTCTCAATGGCGTGTTCTGCCGGACGCCTTTCCTGCAATGGTCTTGGCGGGACCGCCTTCGCGGTTTTCGGGGCGCAGCAATAACAGCAATGCGACGCAGGTCATCAAAACCCCCACGATAATCAACGCACGAGGTGCACCATTGCCAAGCGCGATTTCCCAAAGAATGACCCAGCTGGGTGTGAGATAGGTATAGGCCATCACTTTGGCAGATGGCAGATTCAGCGATGCAAACTGAACCAGAACAAAACTGGCCGCCGTAGCGAAAATGGCGACGTAGAAAAGGCCAACCCAGACGATCAGCGGCAGATTGGCCCAGTCGGTCGCCTGTATGTCGGACCAGCCATAGACGGTCAGGATCAAACCTCCGGCGATCAGAGTGCCAAAGGTGAAGACCACTGCAGGCTCACCGCGATTGAGCTTTCGAACCATCGGAGTATAGACCGCATGCGCGATACACCCCCAGAAATAGACGATCTCTCCGGTTCCTATCTCGAATGCCAGGAAAGCCTGCCAATCCGCCCGAAAGATGACCCAAAGCGCGCCCAAGGCACCAACCGAAAGCGCCAGCGCCATGCGTGGCGTAGTGATCTGGCGCAACAATACCCAACCAGCCAACGCTGACATGACCGGGGTCAGCGTAAAAACCGCAGCGGCACTGACGGGCGGTGCGGTTTTGAGACCCTGGAACATCAGCACGAAATAGGCGCCAAACAGCCCTCCCAGCACCAGATAACGCCACGGTGCCTGCGCCGCGCTCCGCGGCAGACCGGTTGTGACCAGCGCTGCCACGCCGATCACCACGGCAGCTATTGCAAAACGCGCGGCCGTAATTGCGGACGGCGCGATTTGGTTTGCAACGATCGAACCTAAAGAGAAACTGCCCGCGACCAATGCCGAAAACGTCAGCATGGCCAGATGGCCACGCGCCTGTGGGCTCATGTCAGCCAACTTTTGGACTGTTCCTTCAGAAAGCTCAGAAAAGCCTGCACCTTGGTGGTGCGATGCAGATCCACATGCGTCACCAGCCACAGGTTACCGAACCATTCCGACACCGGCTCGATCACCTCGATCAGATCCGGGTCGCGGGCTGCCTCCCACCGCGCCATAAAGCCGATGCCTGCGCCCGACAAAACAGCCTCGCGGATACAGAAGTTGTTGGTGCAGCGAAATGTGATCCTGTCGACCGGAACGGTCTGACGCAGCCAGCGCGAGAACGGCGCGCGGCTGTTTTCATCATCCGTACTGACGAAGAAATGGTTCGGGAAATCAACCACACCGTCGGGCTTGCCGTGACGCTCGATATAGGTTGCGCTGGCATAAAGCCCGACCTCTTGCGTCATGAACGGCTGCACAACGTTATCCGGCTGATCAGGGGCCGAGCCGGCGCGAATGGCAACATGCGCCTCGCCATATTCCAGGCGGAACAGCCGGTCACCGGTCAGATACCGCACGATCAACCCGGGATGCAGGCGCTGAAAGTCGCTGAGCACCGGCACAACCAGAGGTGCCAGCGAGGATAACGATGTCACGACCAACTCGCCTGACACATCGTCGCCGCGCCCTTTCATCCGGCCCACAAGCTGATTGAACTGATCCTCGGTCGCCTGCGCCACGCGCAGAAGGTCCTCTCCGGCCTCGGTCGGTGTATAGCCGCGCGCGTGGCGCTGGAACAGTTTGACACCCAGTCGCGCCTCGATCGCGTCGATATGGCGGATGACAGTGGCATGGTGCACACCCAGAACCTCGGCCGCACCGCTGACTGTTCCCATACGTGCCACCTGATAGGCGGTTCTGACTTCGTCCCAATTGTCCATTGTATTTGCCTATGTGCAAAATCCCACAACGACTGTTGGTGTATCCGAGTTTTGTTCGCAAACGCAACAATCATATTGAGGCTGCACACGGGAACCCGCAACATAAGGACGCCCTCAAATGACCAAAACCATCCTGCATATCGACGCCTCGGCCCGCCGCAGCGGGTCAACCACCCGCGATCTTTCGGGCCGCGTGGTCCGCCACCTGAATGCCGGGCGCATCATCCGCCGCGATCTGGCCACGCCCTTGCCCCTGCTGACTGAGGACTGGATCGGTGCCAATTTCACCCCCGCCGATCAGCGCGACGCGGCGCAGCAAGACCTGCTGGCCCTGTCCGATGAGTTGGTGACCGAGCTTCAAAAGGCCGACACCATCGTCATCGGCCTGCCGATCTACAACTTCTCGGTCCCCGCCGCGTTCAAGGCCTGGATCGATCTGGTCGCCCGCGCAGGCGTGACCTTCGCCTATTCCGAGAACGGCCCCAAAGGCCTGCTGGAGGGCAAACGGGCCATACTCGCGGTGGCCTCGGGCGGCACGGCGGTGGGCTCCGAGATCGACTTTGCCACCACCTATGCCCGTCACGTACTGGGCTTCATCGGCATCCAAGACGTCGAGGTCATCGCCGCCGACCGCATGGCGCTGGACCCCGAGGCCACTTTGGCCAACGCGCAGAAAGCGGTCACTGAACTGGCGGCCTGATTGACCTGCACCCCCTGAACCGCCCAGTCTGCCCCCGAACGGGAACTGCAGGCTGGGCGTTTACCATGAAAAAGATCGGAATTCTGGGCGGTGTGGGCTGGGCCTCGACCGTCGACTACTATCGGGCGATTGCCGAAGGCGCAGGTCGCCACTTCGCTGAGCGTGGCCACGGTTCACCGCTGCCGGTCCCGCCCATGACCATCGAGTCTGTAACGCAGGCCAAGACACGCGCCCTGCGCGGCACCGCCGGAGACGAGGCCAGCTGGGCCGGTTTCGACGCCGTGTTCCGCGAGGCGCTGCTGACGCTGGAACGCGCAGACTGCGATTTCGGCATCATCGCCTCGAACACGCCCCACGCCCGGCTGCACGCTATCCGGCAGGGCGTGTCGATGCCGATCCTCAGCATCTTTGACGCCACGGCTGAGGTCACGGCCCAGACCGGCGCATCAAACGCGCTGGTCCTCGGCACCACGGTCACGATGCAGGCCACCGACTACGCCGACCGCCTCGCCGCCGAGGGCATCACCGCCAACACCAGCCTGCCCGACCCCGATATCACCGAGATGCAGGCGATGATCGACAGCGACTTCTACGGTGGCGCCTCCGAGACTGCCCATGCCCGCCTGCTGGCCTTCTGCAACAAACACGCCACACCCGGCACCGCCATCCTGCTGGCCTGCACGGAACTCCCCCTGGCCTTCCCCGACCATCTCGACGACCCGGTGTTCGAGGCCAACGGCCACCTCTTCATCAACCCCTCAGCCGCCCATGTCGCGGCCGCACTCAAAGAAGCTCTGGACACGCAATAAAGCGCCCGCCCCTTCTTCTGTTCAAAAATACTTCCGCCGGAGGCACGCGCCGCAAGGCGCGTCCCGTCACGCCAACCAAGCCACCTCGCACCCGATCCGTTCAAAGAACCCCATCAGATCCTCGCGCGCCATCGCAACGGTCCGGTCATTGACCAACGGGTGCATATAGATGACATCCGCCTGCTGCGCGGCGGCATCCATAAAGAACCGAACGTCCTTCCCCACCCCGTTGATCATCGCCAGAGGGCTGACTGCCCCGGGCCGGATCCCCAGATTCTGAAACAACCGATCCGCCGAGCCAAAGGACAGGTTGCCGATCCCCAACTCAGCCCCCAGCGCCTTGAGGTCGATCTCGCGGCTTTGCTCCAGCGTCACCAGATAGTTCCGCTTTTTCTTGTCGCGGAGATAGAGGTTCTTGAGCCGCAGCGCATTCTCGCCCGGCACCATGAACTGGTCCTCGACCCCCTTGGCATCCTCAACCGTGCGCAGCGGGACATGGCTGTGCAACCGATAGGCCAGCCCCCATTCATCCAACTGCGCCAACAGCGCGTCGGAGCTGAGCGGCAATGTATCCTGAAAGGCAGATGATGCGTCCATGGGAACCTCCTTTTGTGAGGCGGTCATTGCGCAATGACCGTGCGAATTCAAGCCACGACAGGCGTGACGTTCGATGCTAGCGTGCCGCCATGAAAGTCACGCGCAATACTCCGAACCAACTGATCCTGTCCGATACGCCGTGGTTCATCGGCATTACGCTTGTGTTCTTTATTCTGGCCTTTGTCGGCGCGGGCGTGTTCATGGCCAGCGAAGGCGGTGAGAGTATCTTCTTTGGCATCTTCTTCGCGCTTTTCGGCGGTGGCATGGGGGTCGGGGCCTTCTGCGCCTTTGTGCGTCGCGTGCAGGTCATTCTGGACCGCAGCAACAACTGCATCACCATCCGCAGGCAATCGGTCTTTGGCTATCAAGCCGTCGAGCACGAGCTTGCAAACCTGTCCCACGCCGAAATCGAAAGCACCACATCGCGCAGCGACAAGGGAAGCTCGACCCTCTATCGTCCGGTCCTTGTCCTGCATCAGGGGATGAGCGCCGGACGGCATCCCATTGTCGAGGCCTTCTCGAACGGGCGCGGCGCGCATCAACTGGTCGACGCGGTCAATGGCTGGCTTCCAGCGCGCAAAGGTGTCTCGGTTGACACCCATGGGTGTCTCGGGTAACACCCGCGCAATCATCCGGAAGCGTATGATCTTCCGGTCCCTTGAGTCGTTCAGGGATCGCCCCCCACCAGCGAGTTTCGCCCGTGGGGGCGTTTGTGCATTTAACCGACGCGTCCTATCTAGGGCACGCCACCAGATAACCGGCTAAGGAGGCCGAAGGCATGTTTGAAAATCTATCCGAACGCCTTTCCGGCGTCTTTGACCGGCTGACCAAACAGGGTGCCCTGTCCGAAGAAGACGTCAAAACCGCCCTGCGCGAGGTTCGCGTGGCCCTGCTTGAGGCCGATGTCTCGCTGCCCGTGGCCCGCGAATTCGTCAAGAAGGTGCAGGAACAGGCGACCGGTCAGGCTGTCACCAAGTCGATCACCCCCGGCCAGCAGGTCGTCAAGATCGTGCATGACGCGCTGGTTGATACTCTGCGCGGCGAGGAAGACCCCGGTAAGCTGAAGATCGACAACCCGCCCGCCCCGATCCTGATGGTCGGTCTGCAGGGCTCGGGTAAGACGACCACCACCGGCAAGCTGGCGAAACGCCTGAAAGAGAAAGAGGGCAAGAAGGTCCTTATGGCCTCGCTGGACATCTATCGCCCGGCGGCGATGGATCAGCTGGCGGTGCTGGGTACGCAGGTTGGCGTGGATACCCTGCCGATCGTTCCGGGCCAGTCGCCTGTAGATATCGCCAAACGCGCCAAGCAGCAGGCGACGCTGGGCGGCTATGACGTCTATATGCTCGATACTGCTGGCCGTCTGCATATCGACGAAGTCCTGATGGACGAGGTCGAGCAGGTCCGCAACGCGGTCGACCCGCGCGAGACCCTGCTGGTCGTCGACGGCCTGACCGGTCAGGTCGCCGTTGAAGTGGCCGAGGAGTTTGACGCCAAAGTCGGCATCTCGGGCGTGGTCCTGACCCGGATGGACGGTGACGGGCGTGGTGGCGCGGCGCTGTCGATGCGCGCCGTTACCGGCAAGCCGATCCGCTTTGTGGGCTTGGGCGAGAAGATGGACGCGCTCGAAACCTTCGAGCCGGACCGGATCGCCGGTCGTATTCTGGGCATGGGCGACATCGTTGCCCTGGTCGAAAAAGCCCAGGAAACGATGGAGATGGAACAGACCGAGCGCATGATGAAGCGCATGGTCAAAGGTCAGTTCAACATGAACGACCTGAAAATGCAGCTGGAACAGATGATCCAGATGGGCGGCATGCAGGGCATGATGGGTATGATGCCGGGCATGGGCAAAATGGCCAAGCAGATGGATCAGGCCGGGCTGGACGACAAAATCCTGCGCCAGCAGATCGCCCTGATCCAGTCGATGACCAAACGCGAGCGCGCCAACCCGCAACTGCTGCAGGCAAGCCGTAAGAAACGGATTGCGGCGGGTTCGGGGATGGAGGTCAGCGACCTCAACAAGCTGCTCAAGATGCACCGGCAGATGTCGGACATGATGAAGAAGATGGGCAAGATGGGCAAAGGCAAGATGCTGAAACAGGCCATGAAAGGCATGTTCGGCAAAGGCGGCCCCAGCCCCGAGGAGATGGCCGCCGGCATGGACCCCAAGGCGCTGGAACAAGCCGCGAAAGCCATGGGCAAGATGCCCGGCGGTTTGCCCGGTCTGGGCGGTGGCATGGGCCTGCCTCCGGGCCTCAGCGGGTTTGGTAAGAAAAAGTGAACCTGATCGCCGATCATATCCCCCGGCTTGAGACCGAGCGCCTGATCCTGCGCGCACCGTCCGAGGCCGATCTGGACGCGGACACCGCGTTCTTTGCCAGTGAGGCGGCGAAATTTGTCGGCGGCCCGTTGCGCCGGGACGAGGTATGGCGGGTCTTTGCCTCGCTTCTGGGACACTGGGCCGTACGCGGTTACGGGTATTGGAGTGTCGATGAAAAGGACACCGGCGCTTATGTCGGGCGCATCGGTCTGTGGTTCCCCGAAGGCTGGCCCGAACCCGAGGTCGGCTGGACCCTGATGACCCATGCCACCGGCAAGGGTTATGCGACCGAGGCGGCGCTGGCCGCACGTAGCCACGCCTATGACGTGCTGGGCTGGGAGACGGCGATCTCGCTGATCGATCTGGACAATACCGCCAGCAAGGCCGTGGCCAAACGTCTGGGTGCACAGTTCGAATATCACTATGACCACCCCAAATTCGGCAAATCCGAAATCTGGCGGCACCCGTCGCCTGCCGATCTGGAAAACGGCGGGATGGAGGCTTACGCATGACCTCATTCACCATCCCCTCGGTCGAGACCGACCGCCTGATCCTGCGCGCGCCGCATCTGGATGACCTGCCCGCGATGATCGCGTTCTACGCCTCCGAGCGCAGCCATATGGTTGGCGGGCCCAAGGATGAGCTGGGCAGTTGGTCCTCGCTGGCCAGCCGTTTGGGGCACTGGGCCCTACGCGGCTATGGCCTGTGGCACCTGACCGAGAAATCCAGCGGCGCGTTTTCGGGTTGGGCGGGCATCATCGATGTCCCCGGCTGGGCCGAGCCTGAACTTGGCTGGGCGCTGATGGCTGAGGCCGAGGGCAAAGGACTTGCGTTCGAGGCCGCACAGGCCGCACGCGACTATGCCGCGCGGCATCAGGGCCTGAACGGCGTGATCTCGTATATCGCGCACGCCAACGACCGTTCGCGCGCTTTGGCCCAACGCCTCGGCGCGACGCTGGAACTTGAAAGAGCCGAACTGCTGGGCCAGCACGCACAGCTTTGGCGTCATCCGCAAATTGACCTGACCGCTGAAAGGACCGGCCAATGACCGACCCTGTGACACAGGCCGCCGCGCTGCTGAAAGAGCATCGCGAAAGCATCGACCGGCTGGACGCGATCCTTGTCTACACGCTGGGCGAGCGGTTCAAGCACACGCAGGCCGTTGGCAAGCTCAAGGCGACACACGACCTTCCCCCGTCCGATCCTACGCGCGAGGCTGCGCAGATCGCACGGCTTGAAGACCTGGCGAAAGAGGCCGATCTGGACCCCGACTTCGCCAAGGCTTTTCTGAATTTCATCATTCAGGAAGTCATCCGACACCACCGGAAACATCAAGAGTGAACCTCCGGTTCAACAAACACCAAGAATAACTGGGGCCTTCCCAGTCTCGCCATTCAAAGGAGATACCACCATGGCAATGAAAATTCGTCTCGCCCGCGGCGGCTCGAAAAAGCGTCCCTTCTATCGCATTGTTGCGGCTGACAGCCGTATGCCGCGCGATGGCCGTTTCATCGAGAAGCTGGGCACCTACAACCCGCTGCTGCCGAAAGACAGCGAAGAGCGCGTGAAAATGAACATGGAGCGCATCCAGTACTGGCTGGATCAGGGTGCCCAGCCCACCGACCGGATCGCGCGTATGCTGGAAGCTGCCGGCACCCGTGATAAGGCCGAGCGCAACAACCCCAACAAGGGTACCCCGGGCAAGAAAGCTCAGGAACGCGCGGAAGAGAAAGCGGCCAAGGCTGCTGAGGCCGCCGAAGCTGCTGCTGCGCCTGCTGAAGAAGCGGCTGCAGAAGAATAAGCAGGCGGGCGCGTGCGGGATCAGGCCTTCAATGACGATTTTCGCACGCAGTTCGATCTGTTGCTGCGGCTCCGGCGCGATGTGCGCCGGTTCCGCACCGACGCCGTGGACGAGGCAGTGTTGACGCGCTGCCTCGACGCGCTTCAATTGGCTCCTTCGGTGGGGCTCAGCGAACCCTGGCGCGTGATCCGCGTCGAAAGTGCGACCGCGCGCGCCGCAGCGCTTGAGAATTTCAAGACGGCCAATGCCGAAGCCCTGAAAGGGTATTCCGGCGAAAAGGCGCAGCTTTACAGCGACTTGAAACTGTCGGGGATGCAAGAGGCCCCGGTGCAACTGGCCGTATTCTGCGACGACGCCACCGACAAGGGGCAGGGGCTGGGCGCGGGCACGATGCCCGAGATGCGGCGCTATTCGGTGGTTTCGGCCATCACCCTGTTTTGGCTGGCCCTGCGGGCCGAGGGGCTGGGGCTGGGCTGGGTGTCCATTCTGGACCCAGACCAGATGGTGCGCGATCTGGATGTACCCGATGACTGGCGGCTGATCGGTTATTTCTGTGTCGGCTGGCCCGAAGAGATTTCGGACACGCCCGAGCTGGAAAAGGTCGGCTGGGAAGACCGGGCTAGTACCCTGCCGATTGAGGTAAGATAGATATGTTCGGCCTGTTACGGCTTCCCATACTCCTGGCAATCGCCTTTATTGTCGGCGTGTTCTTTGAACGCAGCAACCAGCGCGAGGCCTGCGAGGTCATCGGGCAATGGCGGGACGGACTATGTGTGACGGAAGGCTCAAATGAGTGATCTGATCTGTGTCGGCAGTATTGCGGGATCCTACGGCGTGCGCGGCGAAGTACGGCTGAAAAGCTTCTGCGCTGTTCCGGAAGACATCGAAGCCTATTCCCCCCTGACCGACGAAGCGGGCAAGAACCGCTATCCGGTGGTTTTGACCCGCGCCATCAAGAACGGTTTCGCCGCAAGGTTGGGCGGGGTCGAAACCAAGGAAGAGGCCGATGCGCTCAATGGTCTGCGGCTTTATGCGCGGCGGGACCAGTTGCCTTCGTTGCCCGACGATGAATTCTACCACACCGATCTGATCGGGCTTGAGGTCTACGATACCGGCGGCGCTCTGCTGGGCCGGGTGAAATCCGTACAGAACCACGGTGCTGCAGACTTGTTAGAGCTGCACGGGCCGGGGCTGAAGGCCACCGTGCTGCTGCCGTTTACTCTTGAGGCCGTGCCGACAGTCGATCTGGACAAGGGCCGCATTATCGCCGACCCGCCCGAAGGCTTGCTGTAATGCGCCGCGTGTTGTTGCATCTGGGCCTGCACAAGACCGGGACGACGGCAGCACAGTCTTTTCTGTTTGAAAACCGCGCACTGATCTGGCCTCAGCATGCGCTGGTTTTGCCCTTTCGCACCCGGAAATCCGGCTTGTCCGAAGCAGCCACACGGTATTCGGTATATGGCACTCCGGGCACGATGGCGGACTTCGAAGACCAGATGCGCGGTTTTCTGAGCACGCTGGACTTTGGCGAAAAGCGCGGGCTGATCCTGAGTGAAGAGAATTTCTCGGGCCTGCGTCCCAGTCGGAATGTGGCCGTCGGATACGAGGCCGCGCCAGAGCTTGCGGCCTGTCTGGTGGGTTTGATCCGCGAACGGTTCAAAGGGCAGGAAACGCACATTACCATCTACCTGTCATTGCGCCAGCGCGGCGGCTGGATTCGCTCGTTGTGGGCGCATGATCTGCAGCGGTCACGGCTGGTGCAGGATTTTGACACCTACCGCACCCGGCTGGACCCTGTGTCCTCGCCTCAGACCGCAGCTGACACCATACGGGAACGCCTGCCTTCGGTCTCGGTCCGCACCGAGTGGCTGGAGGATGTGCAGGCCCACGCCTACGGCCCCGGCACGCCCTTTGCGGAGTTTCTGGACTTGCCACAGGACAAGGCGCAACAGCTGGTCGGTCCCAAGCGCGTCAATCCACGCATGCCCGAGGATGTGCTGAAAGCTCTGCTTGACCTCAACCGCTCTGCACTGGACGATGTGGAGCTGGCCCGTCACAAGACGGCACTTGTAGAGAAAACCCAAAACGCGCTGGTCGGCACCTCATGACGGACAAACCCGGTAAATCCCATGGCCGCAAAGCCATCCGCCCAACCCTGAAACCCCGAGAACTGCTGACCCCGACACCCGACCTGCATGGGGTGTGGAAGGCAAAGATCATCACCCTGTTTCCATCCGCCTTTCCCGGCGTGCTGGGCGAAAGCCTGACGGGCAAGGCCCTGCAAGAGGGGTTGTGGCAGCTGGAAACTGTCGATCTGCGCCAATTCGGCGTCGGCAAGCATCGAAACGTGGATGACACGCCTGCTGGCGGCGGCGCAGGCATGGTGCTGCGTGCCGATGTGTTGGGCAAGGCTATCGAACACACAATGGCTGGGGTGCAGGGCAATTGGCCGCTGATCTATCTCAGCCCGCGTGGCCGCCGGATGAACCAGCGCATGATGCAGAACCTTGCACGCTGCGATGGCATGACCTTGCTGTGTGGCCGCTTCGAAGGTGTCGATGAACGCGTGCTGGAACATTACGGCGTTCAGGAAGTCAGCTTGGGAGATTTCGTCATGACCGGCGGCGAGATCGCCGCGCAGGCGCTGATCGACGCCACCGTGCGTCTGATCCCCGGCGTATTGGGCAATCAGGCCTCGGCGGAAGAGGAGAGCTTTTCATCGGGCTTACTGGAGCACCCCCAATACACGCGCCCGGCCGAGTGGAAAGACCGCGCGATCCCGGATGTGCTGATGTCAGGGCACCATGGTCGCGTGGCCGCGTGGCGTCATGAACAATCTGAACAGATCACCCGCGAACGGCGGCCCGATCTGTGGGATGCCTATCGCAAGGCGCGCAACGACGGGTCAGGCTAACCCTTTGACTTCCATAAGGCCCAGGTTTCCGGCGTTCCATTGAAGGTGTTGATATCCACCGGCCCTTGCACGCCCGGCACCAGACCGGTTCCCGTATATTGCCAGAATCGCCAGATCGCCCGCGGATAGACATTGCGTGGATGCCCCGCGACGGACCGCAACCAGAATTCGGTCTTGGGCAAACGCCCGATCTCGGTATCCCCATAGAAATCAACGGTCGTGTAAACGATGGGACGCCGCCCATAGTGGCGCTCCAGTATGTCGAGAAACCGCTGCGCCTCGGCCCGGACGGTTTTACCATCAGGACGCAGCGTGCAGGTTCTGGAATGTGGCGTCCATTCCATATCCAGCACATGCGGCAGATCTGCGCCTTTGGGCACGTTCTGGATGAACCATTGTGCCTGTTCACGTGCCGAGCGACAGAAGTAATAATAGTGATATGCCCCCCAGGGCACGCCTGCCGCCCGCGCACCCCGGCTGTGATCCTCGAACATTGGATCGAAGACGTCACCACCCTCAGTCGCTTTGATGAACACGAAACTCACACCCGAGGCCTTGGCCTGCTGCCAGTCGATCGGCCCCTGCCAGCGGGAAACATCCAGCCCGTGCACAGGGTAGTGCCCCGGATGCCGGCCATCCCAGTCATGCGGGTCAGCATCGCCAAAGGCAGGGTAGATCACCGACGGGCTGCGCCGGTCGACAAAGGACTGTGGATCAAGGGTCTGGGGACGCGGGCCGCCGCGACCGCAGGATGTGAGGATCAAGGCCAGAACGGCCAGAGTAACGGCGATGCGCATGATCTGGTCCTGTGGTAAATGTCTGCTCGTATAATTGCATCCAGAATGCCTGAACGGGGGCATAAGGCAACAGCTGGTTTCGCGGGCGGCAGAAAGTCACCACCGAAACACCAGAATAAAGGCAATTGAGGCTTGATCCCCGCCCACAAAGCCCGTAAAGCAGCGCAATCCGGTGCCGCGAGATGCGACTCCGGTGTTTTGGCTTTGTCCATGTCGTGACGCCTGGCTTTCTTCAGCCCACGGCGCGACAGGGCGAACCGGACCAAAGGAACATTCGATCTGACCTCTGGCGGGCTGTACGCAGGACCCGGTGAAGACCAAGAGCTCTCAGGCCGTGCCCAAACTTCGTGGACCAACCACGAGCATATAGGAGTAAATGCGATGGACCTGATCGCACAGCTTGAGGCGGAACAGATTGCCGCCCTGGGGAAGGACATCCCCGATTTCAAAGCCGGTGACACCATCCGTGTCGGCTTTAAAGTGACCGAAGGGTCGCGCACCCGTGTGCAGAACTACGAAGGTGTCTGCATCGCGCGCAAAGGTGGCAGCGGCATCGCCGGTTCGTTCACCGTCCGTAAGATTTCGTTTGGCGAAGGCGTAGAGCGTGTATTCCCGCTGCATTCGACCAACATCGACAGCATCACCGTTGTCCGCCGTGGCCGCGTCCGTCGCGCCAAACTGTACTATCTGCGCACCCGTCGCGGTAAATCCGCACGTATCGCAGAGGTCACCAACTACAAGCCCAAGGCTGGCGCCGAGGCGTAAGGAGCGGAAAGATGAAAAAAGACATCCATCCCGATTATCACGTCATCGACGTCAAATTGACCGATGGCACCGTGGTTCAGATGAAATCCACCTGGGGCGCCGAGGGCGACCAGCTGGCTCTGGAAATCGACCCCTCCGTGCACCCCGCATGGACCGGTGGCGGCGCGCGTCTGATGGACGCCGGCGGCCGTGTGTCGAAGTTCAAGAAGAAATACGAAGGTCTGGGCTTTTAATCCCGACCCCGGTTCGAACGCGAAAGGCCGCCCAAACGGGGCGGCCTTTTTCTTTCATCGATCTCGGATCTTAGCCAAAAACGTAAAAGCACAACTTGTTGCCATCGGGGTCGCGCGCATATGCGCCGTAAAACACATCAGGGACCCGCTGGCCCGGCTCGCCTTCGTCGGTGGCACCAAGGCTCAGAGCTTTTTGATACATGGTTGAAACGGCATCTTTGTCCTCGGCCGCAAAAGCAATCATGTTGCCATTGCCCGGCGCACACGTATTGCCATCGTAAGGATTGCAGACTGCCACCATCGGCGTCCCCGGTTCCGCGCCAATGAAAGCAATGCGGCCCGCATCCATCTGAACCTTCGCCCCCTTGTCGGCAAACAGCGAAGTATAAAACTCCTTGGCGCGTTCCATATCCGAAACACCGATGGTTACGTATCCGATCATGAGATTATCCTTTTCCGGGCAGATGTCAGAGTTCGGCGCACACTCACGCAGCCACCATCGATTTTCAAATCACGAAAACGGCATCTGTGGCGCTGGACGTAGACAGGTGAGGGGTGATCAGCGTTGGATAGCCTTTCCGCGATGACATGCCACCCAAGACCTTGTGAAACGGCGCTTGAATACCACCTGTGCGCACCCGAATCCGGCACAGGTCAGGATGTGCAAAACTATGGTCAGAGCATTCAAAAACAGATGACCCACTCGAAGCCTTTTCCCCATATCCGTTGCTGAGACCGCTATACGAGGCATCTGCCTTGGCATCGCATCATATATAACCCGTGCCCAGCAATCATTTTTTCAAATTAGTCTCTGTAATTCCCGACTGAGCCCACGCGAGGTTCTTCCCTTCCCCGCTGACACAACATATAGTAGCGGCCAACAACCGGTGGCAAACACTGCGGGACGTGGGAATACAGGCATGGCACATATTATTGTGGTCGGAAACGAAAAGGGCGGCGCCGGGAAATCGACCGTCTCGATGCATGTGGCCACCGCTTTGGCCCGGTTGGGGCACAAGGTCAGCACACTGGATCTGGATTTGCGGCAGCGCAGTCTTGGACGGTACTTTGAAAACCGGCTGAACTTCGTCAACGGCTCGGATCTGCACCTGCCCAGCCCGCGCCATCACGATCTGCCCGAGATCGATGCGACCACTCTGAAACCCGGCGAAAACATCTATGACCATCGCCTGTCCGCCGCTGTGGCCGAGTTGGAAAGTGACAGCGACTTTATCCTGATCGACTGTCCCGGTTCGCACACGCGCCTCAGTCAGGTCGCACATTCGCTGGCCGATACATTGGTTACGCCGCTCAATGACAGTTTCATCGATTTCGACCTGCTGGCACGGATCGATTCAAAGGGCGAGAAAATCCTTGGGCCGTCGGTTTATTCCGAAATGGTGTGGAACGCGCGCCAGTTGCGTGCGCAGGCGGGACTGAAACCTATTGACTGGGTGGTGGTGCGCAACCGCGTCGGCACCCAGCGCATGGTCAACAAGGAAAAGATGCAGCGCGCCATCGAGATGCTGTCGCAGCGCATCGGCTTCCGCGTGGCCTCGGGCTTCTCGGAACGGGTTATCTTTCGCGAGCTGTTCCCGCGCGGACTGACTCTGCTGGATCTCAAGGATATCGGTGTCAAACAGCTTAATATCTCGAACATCGCCGCGCGCCAGGAATTGCGCGACATGATGAAAGAGCTGAACCTGCCCGGCGTCGAGATTGATTTCTAGCGACCAAGCTGCCTGTCCCGGACCTCAGCCGTAATTCGGATTACCATGCGGGCCGCGTTCGCCTATGGTCAGCCCCATAGCTGAACGAAGGTGATCACATGAACGGTGCATATTCTCTGGTAAAGACCTTCCTGCACAATGGTCTGGATACGGTCTTTGCCAATCCCGGCACATCCGAGATGCACTTTGTCGCCGCGCTGGACGATCACCCCGAGATGAATTGCGTGCTGTGCCTGTTCGAAGGCGGCACGACAGGTGCAGCGGACGGGTATTACCGAATGAAACGCGATGTGGCCGGGACCCTTCTGCATCTGGCCCCAGGCTTCGGGAATGCCTTTGCCAACCTGCACAATGCCCGCAAGGCCGGGTCCGGGATCGTGAATGTGGTGGGCGATCATGCTTCTCACCATCTGAGGTATGAAAGTCCACTGAAGGGCGACATTCCGGGCGTCAGCCAGTCTGTCAGTCATTGGACGCGCATCTCTGGCGCGGCCGGTGATGTTGCCGCTGACGGGGCGGCCGCCATTCAGGCGGCGCGGTCCCGGAACGGGCAGATCGCCACGCTGGTTCTGCCTGCGGATGCCGCATGGGACAGTGCCGATACGACGCCGCGCCAAGCCGCCGGGCAACCACCTTTGACGCGCCCGTCAACGGATGAGATTGAAGCTGCCGCCAAACGGTTAAGGTCGCCGGGCGCGGCTTTGCTGATCGGAGGCGCGGCGCTTTTTGGCGCACAGCGGCAATTGGCAGGTCGGATCGCAGCCGCCACCGGTTGCCGGTTGTTGGCCGACACCTTGATCCCGCGTATCTCGAAGGGGGCCGGGACCGCCCGTCTGGAACAGCTTGTCTATCCGATCACGCCCAAAATCGAACAGTTGGAGGGCACGTCCTCGATCACTCTGATCGGCAGTGACAGGCCTGTGGCCTTCTTTGCCTACCCCGGCAAACCCAGCTTGCCCGAACCGCCCGGATGCCCGGTCACCAGCCTGTGCCTGCCAACGGATGACATCGACTGGACCCTGCAGGCGCTGGCGGATGCGGTCGGGGTCACCGAACAAACCCAAGCCGCCCTCGTGCCCTTGAACCTGCCGGATGTGCCGAGCGGGCAGATGTCCCTGGATAAGGTCGGGCAGGCTTTGGCGGCGCTGATCCCGGAAGGCGCGATTGTGTGTAATGAATCGGTTACATCCGGGTTCCACGTGATTCCACCAATGGCAACCGCCCGCCCCCATGAGGTGTTGTCCGGGACCGGAGGCGCCATCGGCCTGTGCCTGCCTTGCGCCACAGGAGCAGCCATCGCCTGCCCTGACCGCAAAGTCATCGCCCTGACCGGCGACGGGTCGGCGATGTATACGCTGCAGTCCCTGTGGACCATGGCACGCGAAAACCTCGATGTGACCGTCGTGGTCTTTGCCAATCGCGGCTATCAGATTCTGCGTGATGAGCTGACAAATGTCGGCGTTGAAAAATATGGCAGCAACGCGCAGGCCATGTTTGATGTCGAAAACCCAGTGCTGGACTGGGTGGCGTTGGCAAAGGGACATGGCGTTCCCGGAACCCGCGCCGAGGATATCGACCAGTTCGTAAAGGCCCTGTCCGATGGTCTGAGCAGCGACGGCCCCTCTCTGATCGAGGTTGTGTGCCCGCCACCGGGCTGAACCTGAGCCGCGCAAACGCGGCATACGAAAGCTATTTGGTGCCGTTATAGACGGTAAACAGCTCTTTGGGTTCAGGCACCCCGCGCAGCATATAACGCCCGACCGAGATCAGGTCCTGATTGCAGGGCTGCGCCGCCTGCGCCACATCGTCCGAGATCAGGATGCGTTGCCCCAGCGACCGGTGCATGCCGGCAATCCGCGCGGTCTGGTTGACAGCAGGGCCAATCACTGTGAAATCCAGCCGTGTCTCGGACCCGATATTGCCGTACAAAATCTCACCGGAATGCAGCGCCAGCGTGAAATTCGCGACGGGCAACCCGGCCTCTGTGCGTCGGGTATTCAACGCGGCCATGCGAGTTCGCAGATCCGGCACGGCTGCCAGCGCCGCGCGGGCATCTTCGTCAATATCGCCGACATCGAACATGGCCATCAGCCCGTCGCCCATGAATTTCAGGATATTGCCACCATTGTCATGCACAACGCCCACGACGACGGCCAGATAGTCGTTCAGCATGTCGATAATCTCGTTGCCCGGCAGTTCCTCGGACAGGCTGGTGAATCCTTCCAGATCAAAGTTCCAGATCACCGCATCAATCTGCTGCAACGACCCGCGACGAATCTCGCCGGACAACACGCGCCGCCCCGCATCGCGGCCCAGATACACACGCATCAGATCCTTTGAAATCCGCGCATTTGAGGCGGATTTCAACGCAAGACCCAGATGCGGCAGCGCGGTGTCGATCAGTTTCAGATCGCCCTCGGCAAAGCCCTCAGGCGCATCTGAGGTCCAGGACAGCAAAACCCCGTCCACCGGCCTTTTGGCGTCTTTCGGCAAACTGTTGGATGGCAAATCGAACGTCACACCGGTTGCGTAATACTCGGTGGCACCGATTTCCCGCAGCTCGTTGATCAGCGGATAGCGGCTGGGTTCGTTGCGCTCGTACATACGTTCATGCACAACTTCTGTGTCGCTGTTGAGAATCGCGTACAGAGGGCTGTTCTGCCAGTCCTCGCCAACTTCTTCCGAATACTCGAACTTCTGATAGTCACCGCCACGCCCCTGATACCAGCTATAGCCCGTGCCGCCATACACCGGATGTAGCGCTGATTGCGCGGCGTGAAACCGCATCAACGGGACACCCATCTCAACCAGCCGGGTGCAGTAGCCATCCAGCAATTCTTCCTTGTCCGCGCCCTTCAGGCTACGGTCGACAATCCAGTTGATCAGGTCACCGGACTTTGCCGCGTTAGGGTTGGGGGCTGTCATCTCACGTTCCTGTGTTCGTCCTGTGTGTCATCTGGGGATGAACAGCCGAATTTACCATAGATCACCCCATATGCGACAACCGCCGAAGCATATGGCGCAGCAGCTCGACCTCGTTCTGATCAAACAACCCGGCCAGCTTAGCATCATATTGCGCCGCGACACCCCTCAGGTCCCGATAAGCCGCGTGACCGTGCGGCGTCAGCGACAGCAGTTCGACCCGGCGGTCATTCTGGCTGCGGGTGCGGATCAGGAATCGGCGCTGTTCCAGCTTGCTGACGGCCCGGCTGATCTTGGTCTTGTGGATTTTAGCCTGTTCCCCGATCGCCTTCGCGGTCATCTCGCCATGATTGCCCAGATGAAACAGCACCCGCCATTCGGTGCGCAACATGCCGTATCGGTCTTTGTAAACCCGCTGAAATTCAAGCGAACTTTCTTCCGCCGCCCGGTTTAGCAGGTACGGCAGGAAATTCCGCAAATCAAAGTCATCATTTTTTGTGGATTCAGTGTTGCTCATGGTTGTTAGTTACAAAATCAACTATTATCCGACAAGCAGCAAATGAAAGGAGCACAGGATGAACCGTCCGACTGATCCGCACGCACTGACTCAGGCCAGTACCCCCGTTGGCACACATGCAGGCTATATGCCCGGTTTTGGCAATGATTTCGAAACCGAGGCCCTGCCCGGCGCGCTGCCTCAGGGCATGAATAGCCCGCAACGCTGCAACTATGGCCTTTATGGTGAACAGCTTAGCGGCACTGCCTTTACCGCCAACCCGCCCGAGCGGACATGGTGTTACCGCATTCGCCCATCGGTCAAGCATTCGCACCGCTATGAAAAGATCGATCTGCCGTATTGGAAATCTGCCCCCTGCGTTGATCCCGATGTGATCAGCCTGGGCCAGTATCGCTGGGATGCAGTGCAACATGCAGATGAAGGCCTGACATGGCTGACCGGCATGCGCACGATGACCACCGCAGGCGACGTCAACACGCAGGTCGGCATGGCCAGCCACGTCTATCTGGTCACCGAGTCGATGCAGGATGCCTATTTCTTCTCGGCCGATTCCGAAATGCTGGTGGTGCCACAGGAAGGCCGCCTGCGATTTGCGACCGAGCTGGGGATCATTGATCTGGAGCCCAAGGAAATCGCCATCATCCCGCGGGGGCTGGTCTACCGGGTCGAAGTGCTGGAAGGCCCAGCCCGCGGTTTTGTCTGCGAAAATTACGGCCAGAAATTCGAGCTGCCCGGGCGCGGCCCGATCGGCGCCAACTGCATGGCCAATCCGCGCGATTTCAAGGCACCTGTGGCGGCATTCGAGGACCGCGAGGTGCCCTCGGCCCTGACGATCAAATGGTGCGGGCAGTTCCACACCACTCAGATCGACCAAAGTCCACTCGACGTGGTGGCCTGGCACGGCAATTACGCGCCTTACAAATACGATCTGCGCACCTATTGCCCGGTCGGCGCGATCCTGTTCGACCACCCTGATCCGTCGATCTTCACTGTCCTGACCGCACCTTCGGGCCAGCCGGGTACAGCCAATATCGACTTTGTCCTGTTCCGTGAACGCTGGATGGTGATGGAGGACACGTTCCGCCCACCCTGGTATCACAAGAACATCATGTCCGAGCTGATGGGCAACATCTACGGCCAGTACGACGCCAAACCGCAGGGCTTTGTTCCCGGCGGGCTGAGCCTGCACAACATGATGATCCCGCACGGACCCGACAAGGAAGCGTTCGAAAAGGCGTCCACCTCCAATCTCGGCCCGGACAAGCTGGATAACACCATGTCCTTCATGCTGGAAACCCGCTTCCCGCAGCATCTTACACAATTTGCCGCCAACGAGGCCCCGTTGCAGGACGATTATATTGACTGCTGGACCTCGCTTGAGAAAAAGTTCGACGGAACCCCCGGCAAGAAGTGAGCAATCATGAGCATCGATGTCTGGATAACCTATGTCGCCACCGTGTTGCTGTTGATGAGCACACCCGGCCCAAGCCAGTTGCTGATGCTCTCGAATTCCGCGGTGAACGGTCTGCGGCGCGGGCTGTTTACCGCTGCCGGAGACCTGACGGCCAACATGATGCAAATGCTGGCGGCCGGTCTGGGACTGGCAGCCATCATTGCAGCATCGGGCACAGCGCTGACCGTGATCAAATGGCTGGGCGTCGCCTATCTGCTGTTTCTCGGGTTTCGCATGATATCGAAGGCCAGCCCAAATGCACCAAACGCCGCAACGCGGGCCAGCCGAAAATCCCTCTGGATGCAGGGTTTCGTCACCTCGGCCGCCAACCCGAAGGCGGTGGTGTTCTTTGCCGCGCTGTTTCCCCTATTCATTGACGGATCGCTGCCGTTCTGGCCTCAATTCGCAATTCTCTCCATCACCTATCTGACCCTTGATGGTGTGTCTCTGACCCTGTACGGCGGCAGCGCCAGCTGGTTGGCGGCACGGCTCAAGGGTCCGGCGCGGCTTTGGCTTGATCGTGCTGGCGGCAGCTTCATGATCCTGGCCGCAGTGATGCTGGGACTGAAATCACTGCGCTCCGCCCAATGATCCGGTTTTGAAAAACAAGGACCAAATATGCCATTGATGAAATCCTGGGTTGCTTCAGCCAATTCGGCCAGCCATCCCTTTCCGCTGAACAACCTTCCTTACGGCGTGTTCTCAACGGGCGACACCGACCCGCGCTGCGGCGTGGCCATCGGGGACATGATCCTGGATGTCACCCGCGCCGAGCACGAGGGCCTCATCGATCTGGCCGATGAGCCTTTGTTCGACATACCCTTCTGGAACCCGCTGATGGAGCAAGGCCCCGCAGTCTGGGCCGCGCTGCGCGACCGCCTGGTGACACTGCTGTCGGACGGGTCCGACGAACAACAGAAGGTCGAGCCACTGCTGGTCGCGCAAAACGAAGCAGAGCTGCACATGCCGTTTGCTGTCAGCGAATATACAGATTTCTATGCTGGCCGACATCATGCTCAGAACGTCGGCACCATGTTTCGCGGCCCGGAAAATGCGTTGCCGCCGAACTGGTTGCATATCCCAATCGGTTATAACGGTCGCGCTTCGTCGGTTGTTGTGTCCGGCACCGACATTCGCCGCCCTTGGGGCCAGCTGAAATCCCCCGATTACGATCGCCCGGCTTTTCTGCCCTGCCGCCGGTTCGACATCGAACTGGAAATGGGCGCAATCGTCGGAACCCCCTCGGACGGACCAATCTCGGTGCAAGAGGCGGATAACAACATCTTCGGCTATGTCCTGCTGAACGACTGGTCCGCCCGCGACATTCAGGCCTGGGAATACCAGCCCCTCGGCCCGTTCCAGGCCAAGGCCACAGCCACATCCGTCAGCCCGTGGATCGTGACCAAAGCCGCGCTTGAGCCGTTCCGCTGCGACACACCCACACGCGAATTCGAGTTGCTGGACCATCTGAAAGACTGTGGCCCGATGCTCTATGACATCGACCTCAAGGTCACCATGGCACCTGACGGCAAAGCCGCCAGCACAATCATACAGACAAACTACCGCGAGATGTACTATTCCGCGGCCCAGCAACTGGCCCATCACACCACCTCGGGCTGCCCGATGAACACAGGCGACCTGCTCGGGTCCGGCACCATCTCCGGCCCGACCAAACCCGAACGCGGCTCGTTGCTGGAACTCAGCTGGGGCGGCAAAGAACCACTGATGCTCGATACCGGCGAAAGCCGCAGCTTCATCGAAGATGGCGACACACTGACCCTGCAGGGCGCCGCATATGGCGATGGCTACACGATCGGCTTCGGCGATTGCACCGGCTCGGTCCTGCCCGCTCTCGAAAACCCTTACGAAAGATAGAACCAGCCCTTCATCTTTTCCCAAATACTCCCGCCGGAGGCGTCCCGCACGTACCACCGGCGCAACCAAACAAGGACGGACCCAACATGGCCAAGGCATTCGCGTCCCAGGGGGACATGTCAGAAAAAAACATCAGCTTCACCGAGGTGGGCGAGGGCCTTTACGCCTTCACCGCCGAAGGCGACCCGAACTCGGGCGTCATTATCGGTGATGATAGCGTGATGATTGTCGAAGCGCAGGCAACACCGCGTCTGGCCAACAAGGTGATCGAATGTGTCCGATCGGTGACGGACAAGCCGATCACGCACGTGGCGCTGACCCATTACCACGCCGTCCGTGTGCTGGGCGCCAGCGCGTTTGGCGCGCAACAGATTCTGATGTCGGACATGGCCCGCGCGATGGTGGTCGAACGCGGACAAGAGGATTGGGACAGTGAATTCCAGCGTTTCCCTCGTCTGTTCCAAGGACATGAAAGCATCCCGGGCCTTACATGGCCCACCACCACATTCAGCGACACGATGACCGTTTATCTGGGCAACCGCCGGATCGACCTGATGCATCTGGGTCGTGCCCACACCGCAGGCGATATCGTGATTTATGTGCCCGATCAGAACGTCATGTTCACCGGTGACATCGTCGAATACCACTCGGCCTGCTATTGCGGCGACGGGCATTTCAGTGACTGGGGGGACACGCTGGACGAGATCAAATGGTTCGACGTGGACGCCATCGCGCCGGGGCGCGGAGACGCTCTGATCGGCAAGGACATGGTCAACGCGGCCATCGAAAACACCCGCGATTTCGTGGAAAGCACCTACCGGCCGGCAGCAAAAGTCGCGGCGCGCGGTGGCAGCCTGAAGGAAGCCTGGGACGCAGTACGCGCCGAATGCGATCCGAAATTTGCCGACTACGCGATTTACGAACACTGTTTGCCCTTCAACGTCGCCCGCGCCTATGACGAGGCGCGCGGCATCGACACCCCTCGCATCTGGACCGCGCAGCGCGATCTTGAGATGTGGGAGGCCCTGCAAGACTAAGGAAAAGCGGGCGGATTTGATCCAGATCGTTTTGCCCGCCTGAAATCGATGAAACCATAAGGTTGAACCTGCGGCTATCACTGGTCGGGGATCGGATGTCTGCGCCGCGTGCGCATCAGAATTGGGGAGAGAGCCCATGAACAAGATTTTCGAAGTGCCACTCTATAGCTACACACGTAGCCCGGATCAGGATGCACCGACCCCCGTCCGACACAAGGTTATCGTCATTGGTGCAGGTCCGGTTGGTCTGGCTGCAGCCATCGATCTGGCGCAGCAGGGGGTCGAAGTGGTTGTTCTCGATGACAATGACAAAGTCAGCTTCGGCAGCCGCGCGATCTGCTTCTCGCAACGCACGCTTGATATTGCCGACCGTTTGGGCGCGGGCCAGCCGATGGTCGAAAAAGGCGTTCAGTGGAATGTGGGCAAGGTGTTCTTTGACGACCGCGATGTCTATCAGTTCAACCTACAACCCGATGACGGCTATGCGAACCCCGCTTTCATCAACCTTCAGCAATATTATTTCGAACAGGTTCTGGTCGACCGCATTCGCGCATTGCAGGACGCAGGCGCGCCGTTGGAAATCCGGGGGCGCAACAAGGTCGAGGCGATCGGCACTCATGACGATCACGTCAAGCTCGAAGTCGAAACGCCCGAAGGCTCGTACACGATCGAGGCTGATTGGCTGATCGCCTGCGACGGGGCGAACTCGCCAACCCGCCGCATGCTGGGTCTGGATTTCGTGGGCCGCGTGTTCGAAGACAATTTCCTGATCGCCGATGTCATCATGGAGGCCGATTTTCCGACCGAACGCTGGTTCTGGTTCGATCCGCCTTTCAACAAGGGGCAATCGGCGCTGCTGCACAAACAGCCCGACAATATCTGGCGTATTGACCTGCAGTTGGGCTGGGACATCGACAAAGAGCGTGAAAAGCGCCCCGAAAACGTGATCCCCCGCCTCAAGGCGATGCTGGGCGACGATGTCGAGTTCGAGCTTGAGTGGGTCAGCATCTACACTTTCCAATGCCGCCGGATGGAGGATTTTCGCCACGGCCGGGTCCTGTTTGCAGGCGACAGCGCCCATCAGGTCAGCCCCTTTGGCGCGCGCGGGGCGAATTCCGGCCTGCAGGACACGGATAATCTGTGCTGGAAACTGAAACTCGTTCTGGATGGAAAAGCCCCCGAAACCCTGCTGGACAGCTACAATGCCGAGCGGATCGTGGGCGCGGACGAGAATATTCTGAACTCTACCCGTTCCACTGATTTCATAACGCCGAAATCGGAAATGTCCCGTCTTCTGCGCGACGCGGTTCTGGACCTCAGCGAGCATTATGATTTCGCCCGTCCTCTGGTCAATTCCGGACGGCTGAGCGTACCTTGCACCTATGATGGCTCGGTGCTGAACTCTGCCGATGCGCTGGACGGGCCAGCAATCACCCGCCCGGGCTCGGCCTGCCCGGATGCGCCGGTGGGTGACGGGTTCCTGTTGCCCAATCTGTCGGGCAAGTTCACGTTGTTGACCATTGACGCCGATGCGCCGGACGAGATCGAAGTGGACGGGATCACGGTCAACCGCGTCGCCTTGTCGGTGAAAGACGACCCGACGCTGGAACTGAAGCATCGCTATCTCGGCAATGCCACCAGCGCGGTTTATCTGATCCGCCCCGACCAGCATGTGGCCGCCCGCCGCGATACATATGAAGAAAACGCATTCCGTCACGCGGTCCGCCGGGCCACGGGCAAGGAGTAAGCACCATGGCCGATCTGATCCTTACACCAAACCTGGACAACGCCGATGATTTCTATGCTGACCTGCTGGCGGCGCATGAAGGGCTGGACAAAGCTCTGGGTGATGCGTTGAACGCCCGGCTTCTGCTGGTTCTTGCCAACCATATTGGCGACGGCAACGTTCTGAAACAGGCGCTGAAAGCAGCCGCCTTGTCCGACGATGCAGGCTGAGCCTCAAATGTCGGATGTGGTTCTTTATGACTATTGGCGATCCTCTGCCAGCTACCGCGTAAGGATCGCGCTGAACCTTGCGGGCATCGCCTATCGCCCCGTCTCGGTCGATCTGGTTGCCGGCACCCATCGCACGGCCGACCACTTGTCACGCAACCCGCAAGGACTGGTTCCGGTCCTGGACATAGATGGGCTGCGACTGACTCAATCGCTGGCGATTCTGGAGTATCTGGATCAGACCAGACAGATGGGCCTTTTGCCTGATGATCCGGCAAAACGGGCCGCGGTTCAGGCGCTGGCGCACAGCGTCGCTGTGGATGTGCATCCGGTCTGCAACCTTTCGGTCGCCAGGCACGCCACGGCCTTGGCACAAGGGGCAGGCGACATGCCGGGCGACTGGATGCGCCATTTCATCCGCCCTGGCCTTCTGGCTTTCGAAGCGTTGCTTGACGGTTTTGAACCAGCCCCGTTCTGCGCCGGAGGCCAGCCCGGGCTCGCTGATCTTTGCCTCATGCCCCAGCTATACAATGCGCGCCGCTGGGGGGTCGATCTGGATGGTTTGCCGCGTATTCAGAAGGTCGAAATAACTTGCACTGCTCACCCGGCCTTTCAGGCTGCGCATCCGGATTTGCACGCTCCGGCCTGAGCCATCGCACAAGCTCTGTGACTGGCTGCGTATTTATGAGGGTTCGATCCTGGTCTAAGCTGCCGGAAACAGCAGCGAGGTTTTAGATGATCCAGATCACCGGCTACCATGCACACGTCTACTTCGATGCCGACACTCAGAATTTGGCGCAACAGATATGCGAGCAAGCGGCACAGCTGTTCGCGGTCGAGATGGGGCGGATGCATGCCCGGAACGTCGGACCGCATCCACGCTGGAGCTGTCAGTTGGCCTTTGCACCCGAGGCGTTCGATCAGGTGATCCCCTGGCTGATGCTGAACCGGCAGGCCCTGACGATCTTCACCCACCCCGAGACAGGAGATCATCTGGCAGATCACCGTGATCGGGCGATCTGGATGGGCGAGATGCTGGATCTTGACCTCACAATATTCGACAAACCGGACAGTTGAGCGACTTCTCTGCACCGCAGATATCCCGTACGACCTTGTGCCCGCAGCCCCGGCAGCAGCGTCTTTCTCGAACTGTTTTTCCGTGGACTGGTGCTATGCGATAGTGCAATCTGGCCCTATCTCCGACCAATCATTCGCGGTGATCTGTGCCATCGAAATCACTGGCCGGACGGCGCGGCATTTACGCCCGAACACCGCAAAATTCTGAAAGGACATGTCATGGACGGCACGTTCAACGAAAACGATCTATCCCGCGTGGTCGAAGCCGACCGCGCCCATATCTGGCACCACCTGATCCAGCATAAACCTTTTGAAACCAACGACCCGCGCATCATTGTCGAAGGCAAGGGCATGCGCGTCTGGGATCAGAAAGGCAAAGAGCATCTGGATGCCGTTTCTGGCGGGGTCTGGACGGTGAATGTGGGCTATGGCCGCGAATCGATCTGCAAGGCCGTCTATGACCAACTGATGAAACTGTGCTATTTCGCCCAGTCGGCGGGCTCGATCCCCGGGTCGATCTTTGCCGAAAAACTGATCAGCAAGATGCCGGGGATGAGCCGGGTCTACTACATGAACTCCGGCTCTGAGGCGAATGAGAAAGCCTTCAAGATGGTCCGCCAGATTGCCCACAAGAAATACGGCGGCAAGAAGACCAAGATCCTGTACCGCGACCGCGACTATCACGGCTCGACTCTGGCGGCGATGTCGGCGGGCGGTCAGGAGGAACGCAACGCGCAATACGGCCCCTTCGCGCCGGATTTCGTGCGCGTGCCCCATTGCATGGAATACCGCAAACATGAGCTGGATGGCGCACCCGAAGAGAATTTCGGCGAATGGGCCGCCGATCAGATCGAAGAGGTCATCCTGCGCGAAGGCCCCGATACTGTTGGCGCCCTGTGCCTTGAGCCGGTCACGGCAGGTGGCGGCGTCATTGAAGCGCCCGAGGGCTATTGGCAGCGCGTGCAGGAGATCTGCAAGAAATACGATATCCTTCTGCACATTGACGAGGTCGTCTGCGGGGTTGGCCGCACCGGCACATGGTTTGGCTATCAGCAATACGGTGTGAAGCCAGACTTTGTGACCATGGCAAAGGGTGTCGCCTCGGGCTATGCGGCGATTGCCTGTCTGGTCACGACCGAGGAAATCTTTGACATGTTCAAGGACAACGCAGACGACCCGATGAATTATTTCCGTGATATCTCGACCTTTGGCGGCTGCACCGCCGGTCCGGCGGCCGCGATTGAGAATATGCGCATCATCGAGGACGAAAACCTGCTGCAGAACTGCACCGACATGGGCGCGCGCATGATGGGCAATCTTCATGCGCTGATGGAAAAGCACAAGGTCATCGGCGATGTACGCGGCAAGGGCCTGTTTCTGGGTGCCGAGCTGGTATCGGATCGTGAGACCCGTGATCCGGTACACGAGAAGCAGGCGCAGGCGGTCGTAGCCGATTGCATGGCGCAAGGCGTAATCATCGGCGTGACCAACCGCTCGGTCCCGGGCAAGAACAACACATTGTGCTTCTCGCCCGCATTGATCGCAACGGCGGATGATATCGACCAGATCACTGACGCGGTTGACGGTGCGCTGGGTCGGGTGTTCGGCTGACAGTGCGCACAAAGCAGCGGCCGGGCCCCGAGGGGGCTCGGCAAAGCGGCCCAAAATCAGTGAGGTGGACGGCGTGAACACGCTCAAAACCACTTGAAAGAGCGCGCATCTCTCTTGTCACAGCGAGTGCGCGGTGCCATACCGGGCTTGCTTACGTTATTCTTTTTCGACCTACTGTCTCCTATTACGGCGCTCAGTCTATCGATCCAGACAACGACGCCGGGCTGCCGCAACACCGTGGGCAGCACTTAAACAGGAGAAACGGATATGCCCGCAGGCACCGTAAAATGGTTTAACACCACCAAAGGCTTCGGCTTTATTGCACCGGAAGAAGGCGGCAAAGACGTGTTCGTGCACATCTCGGCTGTCGAGCGTTCGGGCCTCACCGGTCTGGCCGACAACCAGAAAGTCACGTACGAGCTGCGCGCCGGTCGTGACGGCCGCGAAAGCGCCGACAACATCCAGCTGGCCTAAGCTGTTCAAAGGGCGGGATTTTTCCCGCCCTATCCCAAAACCCAAAGCAACTGTGTGACATTGGGAATACATCACTTTTGGGTTATCTTTCCCCGGTGATTGACCAAATCCGCTATCATTTCAAAACTAGCGTCATGATTTATTTGGTCTTTTAGGGGAGCCAACCCATGTTCACACGGCGTATTTTCCTGGCCGGAACAGCTGCCAGTCTGTTACCGGGTATCGCCAGCGCCAAGAAGGCGGTCGAATACGATCCGACACCTCAATTCGTGCGGATCAAGAAGCAGTTCCAACCGGGTCAGCTGCTGGTCGTTCCGCGTTCATTCTACCTGTACTATGTCACCGAGCCGCGCAAAGCGGTCCGATATGGCTGCGGCGTCGGGCGTGCCGGGTTGGAGTTCACCGGAACCGCGACCATTGACGTCAAGAAAGAGTGGCCAACGTGGCGGCCTACAGATGAGATGATCGAACGGGAACCCGTCACCTATGCCCGTTTCAAAGACAATGACTATGTGCAGCCCGGAGGCGGAGACAATCCACTGGGCGCACGGGCGCTTTATCTGTTCCAAAACGGGGTTGATACCTATTTCCGTATTCATGGCACCACGCAACCCCAGACCATCGGGCGTGCCGCATCGAACGGGTGTATCCGGATGCTGAACGAGCATGTGATCGACCTCTATAACCGGGTGCCTATCGGAACCGTTGTGACTGTGGTCTAGGGCGCGGCCCAATCCACATCATCCGCCTTGTCAATCGTCAGGCGACCGTCGGGCCATGGGCGGACCACATCTTTTGCCTGGGTCTCGGTTCCCGTCAGCCAAGTCTGAACGGCGTCCCGTTCCAGCAACACGCCCATGCGGTGATGGATTGGCTGGACGTCGGAATTTGGCTCGCAAGTCACCGCCGCGACCTGATCGACCCGATGCCCACCCGGAGCAGCCCACGTGTCAGAGATCGCCGCAAACAGCAAAGGCGAACCATCCGACGCGCGGATACGCCAGGCCGTTTTACGGCGCTTTTCACCTGTCCATTCGTACCAGCCGTCGACGGGAATGATTGCGCGCCGAACACCTTCGAACGCGCTTTTGTCAAACAGCGTTTCCGAGCGGGCGTTGATGATCGTCTCCATCACCGGTCGCCCGCGTGCGTTGACGCGCCCAACCGGGATCATGCCCCAGCGCATCGGTATTAGCCCGTCCGGGTTCAGAACCATCACCTCTTGTCCCGGCTGGATGTTCCTGCGGGGTGGCTGCGGCGCAACTTCACCGGAAACACCCAGAATTTTTGCGATGTCCTTTATGGGTCTCGTCAGGAATAACCGTCCGGGCATCGCGTCCTCTTAATTGTTGACCTGCGTGACAAGCGATAACACCAGAGGGCCCAGCGCCTCGACGATCAGCGCCACCCCTTGTGCATTGGGATGAATGCCATCCGGCTGCATGTATGTCTGCGCGGCTTGCGGATCACCATCTGCAGTCAGGCCGGAAAAGAAACTCTGGGCATAGAGCGTACCGAAACTCTGCGCCAGATCGGGATACATGGCGTCGAATCGCTGCTTGTAGTCGGCCCCGTAATTGCCCGGCGCCTGCATGCCAACCAGCAATACATCGACGTTTTTCGCGTCAGCCGCCGTCAGGATCGATTCCAGGTTGGCGCGCGACACCGCCGGATCGATCCCCCGCAACAGGTCATTGCCGCCCAGAGCCACGATCATCCCGTCCACATCAGGCGTCAGGGTCCAGTCCACCCGTGCGGCACCACCCGCCGTGGAGTCGCCGGACACGCCTGCATTGATCAGCCTGACATCCGCACCTTCGGCCTCAAGCCAGCGCTGCAGCTGGGGCACAAACCCATCCTGTTCGGGCAAGCCAAAGCCTTGCGTCAGCGAATCCCCCAGCGCGGCAACCACGACCGGCTCGGCTGTGGCGGCAAAACCGCAACAGATCAACACGCCAGAGAGCAAAGCCTTGCGCACGTTTCTTTCTGCGCCATATCCCAAGGGACCGTACTCCTTTCGGACCAAAACATGACAGCTTCTGTTCTGACCTTAGAGAATGCCGCTTTGTCGCTGGATGGCAATGCCGGACGGGTGGATATTCTGCACGACATTTCGCTGACGGTAAAAGAAGGCGAGAGTTTGGGACTGGTCGGGCCGTCCGGGTCCGGCAAATCGTCCCTGCTGATGTTGATGGGCGGGCTGGAACAGGCCACAGGCGGCAGCGTCAGCGCATTGGGTCAGGATCTGACCCGGATGGACGAGGACGCGCTGGCCCGGTTTCGGCGCGACGCGATGGGTGTCGTGTTCCAGAACTTCCACCTGATCCCCACCATGACCGCGTTGGAAAACGTTGCCACTCCGCTTGAGCTGGCCGGTCACAAGGATGCGTTTGATCGGGCAACTGACGAGCTGGCCAATGTCGGCCTGTCGCATCGCAGCGACCATTATCCTGCGCAGCTTTCGGGCGGGGAACAACAGCGTGTCGCCCTGGCACGCGCCTCGGCCCCGCGCCCCAGAATTCTGCTGGCCGATGAACCAACGGGCAATCTGGATGAGGCCAACGGGGCAGCGATTGTCGATCTGTTGTTTGGCCTGCGCGACAAGCACGGGGCGACACTTGTGCTTGTCACTCACAGCCATTCACTGGCGCAGAAATGTGACCGCGTCGTGCGACTGCGCGACGGGCGTATTGCCGACGAGATCCGGGCCGAGGCCGCCGAATGAGCCTGCGCCTGGCAGGGCGGCTGGCCCGGCGCGAACTGCGCGGCGGCTTGCGCGGGTTTTGGGTGTTTCTGGCCTGTCTCGCCTTGGGTGTCGCCGCCATCGCCGCCGTCGGGTCGGTACGCTTTGCGATCCAAACCGGGCTTGCACAGGAGGGCGCGTCTTTGCTGGGCGGAGACGCGCAGCTGGAATTCACATACCGGTTCGCCGACGATCAGGAACGCGCGTGGATGGCGCAGATTGCGCAACACGTGTCCGAGGTGGTCGATTTCCGCTCGATGGCCGTTGTGGGCGAAGGTCCGGATGCCCAACGCGCGCTGACGCAGGTGAAATCGGTAGATGACGCCTATCCGTTACTTGGCACCGCAGAACTGACACCCGATATCGGGTTGGACGCAACGTTTGCCGGAGCAGAAGGCTTGCCCGGCGCTGCGATGGATCAGGCCCTGATCGACCGCCTGAGCCTGTCGGTCGGAGATCGTTTTACCCTTGGCGCACAGACCTTTGTACTGATGGCTGCCTTGGAGCATGAGCCCGACGGGGCCGCCGATGGCTTCGGCCTTGGCCCCCGCACGCTGGTGCGCACACGGGACCTTGGGACCTCGGGCCTGTTGGAACCCGGCACCCTGTTTTCGACCAAATACCGGCTTGATCTGCCGTCCGGCACCGATCTGGCGGCGCTGTCAGCCCGGGCAGCGCAGGCGTTTGACGGGACCGGCATGCGCTGGACGGATGCCCGCAATGGTGCGCCTGGTATCGCCGAGTTCGTAACCCGCCTCAGCGCCTTTCTGGTACTGGTGGGGCTGTCAGGTCTCGCCGTTGGTGGAATCGGTGTATCCGCAGCCGTGCGCGCCTACCTGTCACAAAAGACCGAAACCATCGCCACTTTGCGCACAATAGGCGCCGACCGGATCACCATCTTCCAGACCTATGTGATCCAGATCGGTGTCTTGTCCGTCATCGGGGTTGTCATCGGATTGGCGCTAGGTGGAGTTTTGCCGCTTCTGCTGGCCCCCGTCATCGAAAGCCGCCTGCCGGTTCCGGCGGTGTTTTCCCTGTATCTTCAACCTCTGGCCGAGGCCGCCCTTTATGGTCTGTTGACCGCTTTTCTATTCACCCTCTGGCCGCTGGCCAGAACTGAAGAAGTGCGCGCCGCAACGCTGTTCCGCGATGCGCTGTCCACGGCCAGCCCACTGCCGCGGTTCGTTTATCTGCTGGCAACTGCCGCCGGTCTTTCGATCCTGATCGCGGCAGCGGCCTGGTTCAGCGGCTCGGTCAAATTGACCCTGTGGACCAGCGGCGGGTTGGTGGGGGCCCTGATCCTGCTGGCACTTTCGGCTTACGGTATTCGCCGCCTGTCGCGCGCCTGCGCCCCGTGGGCCCGGGGCCGCCCGGCCCTGCGCTGGGCGCTTGTGGCGATCTCGGACACGCGCGAGGGCGCGGCATCTGTCGTTTTGTCGCTTGGTCTGGGCCTGTCTGTGCTGGCGGCGGTCGGCCAGATTGACGGCACCTTGCGCAACGCGATTTCGGGAAACCTGCCCGATGTGGCCCCCTCGTATTTTTTCATCGACATCCAGAAGGATCAGATGCCCGGCTTCATGGAACGGCTGAGCACGGACCCCCAGGTCAGTCGTATCGAAAGCGCACCCATGTTGCGGGGCATCATCACCCGGATCAACGACCAGCCGGCCCGGGACGTGGCGGGGGATCACTGGGTTCTGGATGGCGACCGGGGCGTCACCTACTCCGCGCAGCCGTCCGATACAACACGCATCATCGATGGCACATGGTGGCCACAGGACTACGCAGGCGCTCCGCAAGTCAGCTTTGCCGCAGAAGAGGCCGAGGAGATGGGTCTAAACATCGGCGACCAGCTAACCGTGAACATTCTGGGCCGCGACATCACCGCCACGCTGACGTCGACCCGCGAGGTCGATTTTTCCACGGCAGGCATGGGCTTTGTCATGTCGATGAACCCATCAGCCTTGGCCGGAGCCCCCCATAGCTTCATCGCGACAGTCTATGCCGAAGAACAGGCCGAAGCCGCCATTCTAAGCGATTTGGCGGGGCAATACCCAAACATTACAGCAATCCGGGTGCGGGACGCGATTGACCGGGTATCAGACCTGTTGGCCGGAGTGGCGGCCGCCACCTCCTACGGTGCGGGCGTGTCGCTGCTGACCGGATTTCTGGTGCTGATCGGCGCCGCCGCTGCAGGCGAACCTGCCCGCCGGTACGAGGCAGCTATCCTGAAAACACTGGGCGCAAACCGTCCCCGTATCCTGCTGAGCTTTGCGCTGCGTGCTGTCTTGCTGGGCGCCGCTGCGGGTTGTGTCGCACTTTTGACGGGCATATTGGGCGGCTGGGCCGTGGCGACCAATATTTTCGAGACTGACTTCACCATCATATGGCGATCGGCCGTGACAATTGTGTTGGCTGGCATTCTGGTCACGCTGGGCGCAGGACTTGCTTTCGCCTTGCGCCCGCTGGCCGTTCGTCCGGCGCGGATTCTGCGGGCCAGCGACTAAGTTCAGCGCACGCAAGCCACCGGTTGCAGAATCCGCAGCAACTGGTCGTTGTCGCACACCAACGCGTCCAGCGTAATCTCGTCCAGCGAGGCATAGAATACCTCAGCCGCATCCTGCAGAGCCAGCCGCAACCGGCAGGCATCTGTCAGTGGACATGTGTTGTCGGCGTCCGCAAAACACTCGGCAATGGGCAGCGCGCCCTCCACGTGCCGGAACACAGACCCGATGCGAATCTGATCCGCATCGCGCGCCAGAGTCATACCGCCATTGCGGCCCCGCTGCGTGCTCAGATACTCCAGTTGACTCAGTTGGTTGATCACCTGCGCCAGATGGTTTTCCGAGATGTTGCACACTTCCGCAATTTCGGATTTGGTGACAAGCCGGTCCTGATGCGCCGCACAATACATTAGCAGGCGCACCGCTATATTCGTCCTTTTGGTGATCCGCATGATGACCTCCCAAATTTCAAGATGCGATCTTATTGCATGTTTGGCAAAAAAGCGGTTTGACATACATCAATCGTGATCAAAGGACGCAGAGGCTTATGGCAGACCCTTACTTTTTTGGCTACGGCAGCCTCGTGAACCTCGCGACCCACGACTTTCCCGACCCGCGACCGGCCAAACTGAAAGGCTGGCGGCGTGCCTGGCGACACACGGACCTGCGCCCGGTTGCCTTCCTGACCGCGATCCCCGACCAAGACACTGAAATCGAAGGCATGATTGCTCATGTCCCAAAGAACGACTGGGCTGCGCTTGATGAACGGGAATGGGCATATGACCGGGTCCCCGCGACCCAGTCGGTCACGCACCCGCTGACCCATGATGTCGAAATCGCAGTCTACGCCGTACCAACCGCGCGCCACACCTCGCCGACAGATCGGCACCCCCTGGTGCTCAGCTATCTCGACGTGGTGGTCCAGGGTTATCTGCACGCGTTCGGCGAGGATGGCGCAGACCGGTTTTTTGCCACCACCGAAGGTTGGGAGACACCGATCATCAATGACCGCAGCAACCCCCGCTATCCACGCCACCAACAGTTAACCGACGCCGAGCGTCGCTTTGTCGACGCCCGCTTGCAGACGTTGCCCACCCGCATCATTCAGCCAGAATAACGGATGGGCAGAGACACCGCTGCCCTTCTTCTGTTCAAAAATACCTCCGCCGGAGGCACGCGCCGCACGGCGCGTCTGTCATCCGCGCGCGCGGATGACCTGCAACAACGGCAATAAAACCGCCATCTCCGGCCCGCGCTCCATTCCGGTCAGCGCCTTGCGCAGCGGCATGAACAAGCCCTTGCCCTTTCGGCCCGTCGCCTCTTTCACCGCCTTGGTCCAATTGCCCCAGGTCTCGCCGTCGAAGGGACCCTCAGGCAGCAACGCAATAGCCTCCGCGATGAAGTCACGATCCTCGTCCGCAATCAGCGGTTCTGCGCCATCGCGGCACAGCTCCCACCAGCCTTTGAGATCCGCCAAAGTGGTGATGTTTTCGCGCGCCATAGTCCAGAACGGCTCGGCCAGATCGGCGGGAACACCTGCGTCAGCGACGGCTTCGGCCACTTCTGCCAGCGGCAGTGACTGCAGATGCCTGGCCGTGAGCGGGAACAGGTCCTGCACGTCGAACTTGGTCGGCGCCGCCCCAAAACGGTTGATGTCAAACCCATCGATCAGTTCGGCCATGTCCGAGCGCAATTCGACCGGATCAGACGACCCCAACCGCGCCATCAGGCTCAGCAGCGCCAGCGGCTGCACACCCTGTTCCCGCAGATCCCGCAGTGCCAGCGTGCCCAGACGTTTAGACAGAGCCTCGCCCTGCGGACCGGTCAGCAGCGAATGGTGTGCGAAGCGGGGGCAAGTGCCGCCCAGAGTCTCGATAATCTGTATTTGCGTTGCCGTATTGGTCACATGGTCCGACCCGCGCACCACATCGGTCACGCCCATCTCGGTATCGTCCACCACTGAGGCAATGGTATAGAGAACCTGACCGTCGCCCCGGATCAGTACCGGATCAGAGACCGAGGCCGCGTCGATCGAGATATCGCCCAGAATTCCATCGGCCCACTCGATCCGCTCATGGTTCAGCTTGAACCGCCACACCCCGTTGCCACGCTCGGCGCGCAGGGCATCTTTCTCGGCATCTGACAAAGCCAGCGCTGCGCGGTCGTAGACCGGCGGTTTGCCCATGTTCAGTTGCTTCTTGCGCTTGAGATCCAGCTCGGTCGGCGTCTCGAACGCCTCATAGAACCGGCCCATCTCGCGCAGCTTATCCGCAGCCTCGGCATAGCGGTCCAGCCGCTCGGACTGGCGTTCAACGCGGTCCCAGTGCAGGCCCAGCCATTCCATATCCTGCTTGATCGCATCGACATATTCTTCCTTCGACCGCTCGGGGTCGGTGTCATCGATACGCAGGATGAATGTGCCGCCTGCCTTGCGTGCGATCAGGTAATTCATCAGAGCGGTGCGCAGGTTGCCCACATGGATGTATCCGGTGGGCGACGGGGCGAAACGGGTCGTTGTCATGGGTGTCTCCTGTTGGCGCGGCTCATGTCACAGGAACGCGGTTTTGTCCAGCCAAACAGGGAAAACGCGCCGGGCGGCGCGTGCCTTCGGCGAGAGTATTTTGGAAAAGATGAAGCGAGGAGTGCCCACTGCCCCGGCATCTGGATTTTTCTAATGGCAAAAGCGCGGGCCGCAGGGCCGGGCTCGCGACCTAAACAAATATTAACACGTAATGTTCAACCACGCAGAGTATATCATGGGCGTATACAGTGGCGACGGGTCCTGACTGATCTATTTCACACAATCATGCTCTGACAGGGAGAAGAAAGATGACCATCAAGATGACACGACGGGCGGCCCTTGGCGCGGCCGCAACTTTGCCATTTGCATCCGCGGCAACTCCGCTTTTGGCAGCTGGAGGCGAGGCAAAGGCCAGTTCGACCATCGCGAAGTCTTTTCATCTGGGCGACTTTACGGTGACAACTTTGCTGGATGGCAGTCTGCCGCGGGATGGCGCCAAGGAGATATTCGGCGGTGGTGCAACGGACGAGGAATTTGCGAAGGTTTCAGCCGAAAACTTCATTCCAGCCGACAAGGCTCATTTCTATTTCACTCCGACTCTGGTGAACACAGGATCGGAACTGGTGCTGTTTGACACAGGCCTGGGTCAGGGCGGCATTCAGGCTGCATTGGCGGATGCGGGCGTAACACCTGATCAGATCGATGTTGTGGTCATCACCCATATGCACCCCGACCATATTGGTGGCATGACCACCAATGACGCTCCGACCTTTACCAATGCGCGCTATGTCACCGCATCGCCCGAGTACGATTTCTGGGCAGCGCAGGAAGCCGGCAATCGCGTTGGCGATCTGGTTGCAGCCAAGGTTACGCCGCTGGCTGAGAAGATGACCTTTGTCGAAGACGGCGGCGAGGTTGCCTCGGGCATTACTGCTGTTGCCGCCTATGGGCACACGCCCGGCCACACGGTGTATCATCTGGAAAGCAACGGTCAGCGGCTGGTTCTGACTGCGGATCTGGCGAACCACTACATCTGGTCCTTCGCGCATCCGGAGTGGGAGGTGCGGTTTGACATGGACAAACCCGCCGCAACAGCCTCGCGCCGCAATGTGCTGGGCATGCTGGCCGCCGACAAGGTTCCGATGATCGGGTATCATATGCCGTTCCCGTCAGCGGGGTATGTGGAACCGCGCGGGGACGGGTTCCGCTTTGTGCCTGTCAGCTATCAGATGATGGGCTAAGCTCTAATAGCCAGGATCCGGCCGCACCACTGAGCCATCCGTGAAACGGGACAGGCGAAAGGCGGTCGGATCGACGCAGGGCGTCGCACCGGTGACCATGTCCGCAATCAATCGCCCCGCGCCCGGACCGATTCCGAAACCATGACCCGAAAAGCCGGTCGCGATATGCAGCCCCGGCACGTCATGCACTTGGGATATCACCGGGATGGCGTCCGGTGTTACGTCAATCATACCTGCCCAGCTTTGAACAATCTCCGCTTGTTCCAGCGCCGGGAATGTGGCCCGCGCGTTTGCCCATGAATGTCGCAGCGCCTTTGGTGACGGGTCCGGGTCAAGCACCCGGCATTTTTCGAAAGGGGTGACATCGGTGGGCAACCATGTTCGGTCCTCCTGCGCTTCGATGGACCAGCGACGGGACAGTCGAAATCGAAGCGCCTTCCACTCTTGCCGGAAGGCGGGCAGGAATTGCCGGGCCAGACGAAAACTGTCGGGCACAATGTCCACCGTGTTCTGATGGCCCGAGGCGATGGAGTACCCACCGTCGGCCCGTTTGCGGATTGCAAAATCGTCCGACCAAAATGCCGCTTCTGGTCCTTGCGGCGCGGGCGACGTGCGCAGTACCGTATTCAGGACTTTCAATTGCGGCAGCGCTATGCCTGCATTTCCGGCAAAGAGCCGGGACCACGCACCACCTGCCAACACGACTTGACTGCAGGAGACACGACCCCTTTCCGTTGCAACACCGGCAACCTGACCGGCTTGCATGTCGATGCTGCGAACGGCGCAATTGGTCATGATCACCGCGCCGCGGTCGCGCGCGGCCTCGGCCATGGCCGGGGCCGCCCATTGTGGTTCAGCCCGCCCATCTTGTGGCATACAGAGAGCGCCAACGGATTCACCGGCCTTGCCGGGCAGCAAATCGGACAGCTGCGCGCCGCGGATCATGGCGGCCCCGGTCCCGAGGGCCTCGACATGGTGCATCCATCGTTCCAGGTTGTTGGCCATTTGCCTGGTCGCGGCGTCAAACACGATGCCCGACTGAACATATCCCGTTTGGCGCCCGATCCGTGCATCCAGACCTTGCCAGATATCGATGGCCACCTGCATCAGAGGGATTTCGCGCGGATCCCGCATACCCAGACGGACCCATCCCCAATTGCGTGAGCTTTGTTCTGCCCCGATCCGCCCCTTTTCACAAAGCAGTACGGAAATACCTCGCTCGGACAGTTCCAGCGCGGCGGACACCCCGATGATTCCGCCACCGATGACAACCACTTCAACGTGCTTGGGAAGACCTAGATCAGATTCGACAGGGGTCGGAGTTGGGCCGGGCATCAATCGCTCGTGTCAGTTTCCTTGCGATGCAATGGAGCCGAAACACAAGAGTGCAGGCAACGGCTATTACCTTACCTTTGCGCAATTGCGTGAAGCTGTGGCCAAACGGCCAAAAGCCCGCCGGAAGGCGAGCTACGAAAGGCCAGTTTCACGGAATGATCAGGCGGCGCCCGAGAACTCGATCCACTTCTGACGAAGCACCGCGCCCAGACCAGCGTGTTCCTCGCGCAGGTCAGCCGGATCCTGCGGCATCAGGTCAGGAAAGACCGAGTGCGCCTCGGCAGATTCTGAAACAACCGGATCTTCCGCTTTGAGCAGGTCCGCGATTGCGGCATCTGTCTTGGCTTCGTCCAGCGCTCGGCCTTGCGATTCCATCTGCTTCCATTGCAGCGGAGCATGAAGCGGCGTGTCATAATCATTTGCCATTCTTACCACCATAACCTTTACAAGCATCCAAACACACAGATGCGGTTTCCAGAACTTGACCCGACATGGCGACCCCTGATCTTGGGGCCGCCGTTCGGATTACGTCACGTTTGCCCAACTTAAGGCAAACCCCCGGCACAAATGTGGCAAAAGAAGGGCTGTGAGGCAAGTGCAACCAGCGCGCGCATGGGGATTTCACCCACAACCGTAGACAATAAAAACCTGAAGGATGGATTGTCGCCCAATCAGCGTAAAATTCGCCACAATTCGACAGAGCAGTCTGACATGAAAAGTCGAATTAAGGCCTGTTTCAACCGCGATCGCGCCAACGATTCACAATCGGATAGCGACGATCCAGCCAGAACGCACGGGGTGTCAGCCGTGTGCCCGGGGCGGATTGAAAGCGTTTGTATTCGCTGATGTAGATCAGATGTTCGACCCGCTTGACCTCGGTCTCGTCATACCCGGCCCCCACGCAATCGGCGATGGAACCATCCTGATCCACCAGAATGTCCAGAATGGCATCCAGAACCGGGTAATCCGGCAGGCTGTCGCTGTCTTTCTGGTCTGCGCGCAGCTCTGCGCTTGGGGGCTTGTCGATCACGGACGGGCGGATCACCTCGCCTTCCGGGCCCATCATCCAGTTGCGATGGTTGGCATTGCGCCAGCGACAGGTCTCGAACACGCGGGTTTTATAGAGGTCCTTGATCGGGTTGTAGCCGCCGTTCATGTCACCGTAAATCGTGGCATATCCGACGGCGATTTCGGATTTATTGCCAGTGGTCAGCAGCATCTCGCCAAATTTGTTCGACAGCGCCATCAGCAGCAGCCCGCGCAACCGGGATTGGATGTTTTCTTCGGTCAGGTCCTCATCCCGCCCCGCGAACAAGGGGGCCAGCGTGTCCGAGACAGCGGCGCGGCTGTCCGAAATCGGCACATAGTCGTAATGCACGCCCAATGCTCGGGCCACGGCTTCGGCATCGTCCAGCGACGCCCGGCTGGTGTATTCCGACGGCAGCATCACGCAGCGCACGTTCTGCGCCCCGATCGCGTCCACGGCGATTGTCGCCACCAGGGCGGAATCGACTCCGCCCGAAAGTCCCAGAACAGCCTTTTTGAACCCGGTCTTGCCCATGTAGTCGCGCAAAGACTGCACCATCGCGCGATAGTCCTGCTCCCATGCGTCCGGCTGCGGCACAATCTCGGCGGGGTTGATCCGCCAGCCTTGATCACCGCGCAGCAAATCCACGTGGCACACGGCCTCGTCAAAGACGGGCATTCGAAAGGCCAGCTCTCCTCCGGGGTTCAGACCAAACGTGGCCCCGTCAAAGACCTGATCATCCTGCGCGCCCACCATGTTCAGATAGATGACGGGCAGCCCCGTTTCCACGACGCGCGCTACCATGTGGTTCAGCCGCACATCATACTTGTCGCGATAATAGGGCGAACCGTTGGGAATCAGCAGAAACTCAGCCCCCGTCTCCTCAAGCGTTTCCGAGACATCCTCGTGCCAGCCATCCTCGCAGATCGGGCTGCCGATTCGGGTGTTGCCCACCGCATAGGGTCCGCCCATCGGGCCCACGTCATACAAGCGTACCTCGTCAAATACGGTCTCGTTCGGCAAGTGATGTTTGAGCACCTTGCTGGCGATGCGACCCCCTTTCAGGATCAAGTACGCATTGAACAGCTTGCCGTCTTCTACCCATGGGCCACCGATAGCCAGGGCAGGCCCATCTGAACATTCGCGGGCCAGAGCCTCGACGGCAGCCATTGCGGCGCGGTGAAACACAGGCTTCATCACCAGATCCTGCGTGTTGTAACCGGTGATGAACATCTCGGGCAGGGCAACCAGATCGGCATTTGCGTCCCGGCCCTGCCGCCACGCATCCGCAGCCTTGGCGGCGTTTGCCTCAATATCCCCGACGGTGGGGTTCAGTTGCGCCAGCGTGATGCGGAAACGATCGGCCATTTTACCCTCTTGCCTTCGTCAGTCTTTCAGGGATTTAGCAGATCATGCCGCAAGTGAAAGGCAAATGCGGCAAAAGCCGTTGCCCTGCCCCCGACGGTATCCTAGTTTTGCCCAAAGAACCGACACCACCGATCAGGCAGGGCCAAATCATCATGAACGCGATCCGCATATCCATCGCCGCTGCAGCCTTCGCCTTTGCCACGCAGGCCAGCGCCCAGCAGGACGGCCAGATCATTGTCGCCGATGACGATGTGGGCGGGGTCTATGAGGGCACGTTTGAAAATGGTTTGCGACATGGCACCGGCACCTATCGCCTGCCAGACGGGTTCGAGTATTCCGGCGAATGGGTCGCGGGCGAGATTCAGGGACAAGGCATTGCACGCTATGCCAACGGCTCGATCTATGAAGGCAGCTTCGAGAAGGGCCAGCCGCATGGACAGGGCAAGATCCAGTTCTCGGATGGCGGCAGCTATGATGGGGAATGGTCCGAGGGTGCAATCAACGGCACCGGCGTTGCCGAATACGCCAATGGCATGCGCTACGAGGGTGGATTCAGAAATGCGCGGCATCATGGCAAAGGCGTGATCTCGGATACCGGCGGGTATTCCTATGATGGAGAGTGGGCCGATGGCGTCAAACAGGGCTCGGGTACGATTACCTATGCCGGGGGCGGCACCTATGCGGGTGAGATTCTGGCCGGTCAGCGTCATGGGCAGGGCGAACTGACCATGCCCGACGGGATGATCTATGCGGGTCAGTGGACCGAGGATCGGATAACCGGCACCGGACGGCTGACTCAGGCGAATGGCGATGTCTACGAAGGCGATCTGATCGATGGCCGCAGGCAGGGCAAAGGCAAGGCCACTTACGCCAATGGCGACGTCTACGAAGGGGATTTCGTGGATGATCAGCGCCATGGTCAGGGAACATTTACCGGCACGGATGGCTTCGTCTACACCGGTGAATGGACCAAGGGCCAGATTGAAGGGTTGGGCGAGGCAAGCTATCCGGACGGCTCGGTCTATATCGGCGATTTCAAGGGCGATCTGGCCGAAGGCAAAGGCCGGATCACCTATCCCGATGGCTCGTCTTATGATGGCGACTGGATTGCCGGGGTGATCGATGGCGAAGGCACCGCCACTTATTCCAACGGCACTGTTTACAAAGGCCAGTTCAAAAACGCCCGCAACCACGGCACCGGAGTGCTGACTTATGCGGACGGGTACCGCTACGAAGGCGACTGGATCGACGGCATCCGTCAGGGCAAGGGCGCGGCGACCTATGCTGACGGTACGGTTTACACCGGCGATTTCGAACAGGGGCAACGCCATGGTCAAGGTGAGATCGTGATGGCCAACGGCTTCAAATACACCGGCCAGTGGACCGAAGGGAAAATCACCGGCTCGGGCACGGCGACTTATTCCAACGGCGATGTCTACGAAGGCAACTTCGTTGATGCAAAACGTCAGGGCACCGGGACAATGACCTACGCCAATGGCGAGGTCGAAACCGGCGTCTGGGACAACGGTGCTTTATCCGAAGGTGGCGCGGAGGCGCCTTCTGACCCGGAAGCTGTCCCGGCAGGCGCAGATAGCTCAGACGGGTAAAACGCCGATCACCACGGGATGGACTTACCCGCCCAGTCAAAGAAACCACCGGTGTCCTCTGGCGTCAGGCCCGCGATCACCGATAGCAGGTTGTGTGCAGCCTCGTCCGGCGCGACCGAGGGATGGCGACCCAGGTATTTTTGGGTGAATGCGGTATTGACCGTACCGGGATGTAATGACACGCAAACCGCCTGCGGATGCGTACGGGCAAGTTCAATTGCAGCTGTGTGCACGATCTGATTGACGGCCGCCTTGGCGGCACGATAACTGACCCAGCCTCCCAACCGGTTATCTCCGATAGACCCTATTCGGGCAGATAAGATGCCCATTACCGATCGCCGGTCATGTGGCAGCAATCGGAAAGCATGTTTCAGGATCAAGGCCGGGCCAACCGCATTCAGCGCAAACTGATCCATCATGGCCCGCGCCGAAACCGCCCGCATCGACTTTTCCGGCGCGGCCCCGTCGATCTCCAGGGCACCGCTCGCCACAAGGATCAGATCATACGGCCCTTCCAGCCGGGAAAGGGTTTGTTCGGCACCATCCGGGTCCATTAAGTCCAGTCCGTCTTGCGTACGTGACAGGCCAGTGACCGCGACCTGTTGCGCGCGCAGGCACAGGGAAAGCGCCTGTCCGATACCGCCGCTTGAACCGATGATCAGTGCCGATGCCATGGGCGGAAACCTAGCGGGTTCCCGTGCGTGTTCAACGCTCTGCCGGTATAAATACATAATGCAGACATTTTCTTTCTTTTCATTCCCAATCCGCATTGTATAACCTGACCTCATGATCAACCGCGCAGATATCCCCTTTGCCGACACCGCCCTTCGCGGTGCGTCGCTGCGTGGCCTACTGATCCTAATCCGCCTCTGAGCGTGCCATCCGGCGCGCCCGCTCAGAGGAGGACGCCCGCGCGCCATAGGCTTTAGGACAGAAGAAGAAAGAGTACCCCATGACAAACGTGACCGAACAAGACCGCGTCTTGATCTTCGACACCACTTTGCGCGACGGCGAGCAGAGCCCCGGAGCGACCATGACCCATAACGAGAAGCTGGAGATTGCCGAGCTGCTGGACGAAATGGGCGTCGACATCATCGAGGCCGGATTTCCCATCGCCTCTGAAGGTGATTTCAAGGCCGTAACCGAGATCGCCCAGCGTTCAAAAAACAGCCGAATCTGCGGTCTGGCGCGCGCCAATTTCGCCGATATCGACCGCTGCTGGGAGGCGGTGAAGCACGCCGGGAAGAATCGGATTCACACCTTTATCGGCACCTCTCCGCTGCACCGCGCCATCCCGAACCTGACCCAGGACGAGATGGCCGACAAGATACACGAAACGGTCAGCCATGCGCGCAACCTGTGCGAAAACGTGCAGTGGTCGCCGATGGACGCGACGCGGACCGAGTGGGACTATCTGTGCCGCGTGATCGAGATTGCGATCAAGGCGGGCGCGACGACGATCAACATCCCCGATACGGTGGGCTACACCGCCCCGGTCGAAAGCGCCGATCTGATCAAGCGCCTGATCGAGACGGTGCCGGGCGCGGATGAGGTGATCTTCGCCACCCACTGCCACAACGACCTCGGCATGGCGACCGCGAACTCGCTGGCCGCTGTCGCGGGCGGTGCGCGTCAGATCGAATGCACCATCAACGGGCTGGGCGAACGCGCAGGCAACACCGCGCTGGAAGAGGTCGTGATGGCCCTGCGCACCCGCAACGATATCATGCCGTGGCACACGGGCATCGACACGACCAAGATCATGCATATCTCGCGCCGCGTGGCGACGGTGTCGGGCTTCAACGTGCAGTTCAACAAAGCTATCGTCGGCAAGAATGCCTTTGCCCATGAAAGCGGCATTCATCAGGACGGGATGCTGAAGAACCGGGAAAATTTCGAGATCATGCGCCCCGAGGATATCGGCCTGTCCGGAACCTCTCTGCCTTTGGGCAAACACTCGGGTCGCGCCGCGCTGCGCGACAAGCTCGAGACTTTGGGCTTTGATGTAGGCGACAACCAGCTCAAGGACATCTTCGTTCGGTTCAAGGATCTGGCCGACCGCAAGAAAGAGGTGTTCGACGACGACCTGATCGCCTTGATGACGCTGGATGAGGCGGATGATTACCTGCAACTGGTCTCGATGAAAGTTACCTGCGGCACCGGCGGTCAGGCGGAATCGACCGTTGAGCTTGAGATGGACGGCAAGGACATCATAGCCACCGAGCATGGCGATGGGCCGGTTGACGCAACCTTCAAGGCGATCCGGGCGATCTATCCAAACAAGGCCCATCTTCAGCTTTATCAGGTTCATGCGGTGACCGAAGGGACAGACGCGCAGGCCACGGTTTCTGTGCGGCTGGAAGAAGACGGGATGATTGCAACCGGCCAGTCCGCGAATACGGATACGGTGGTGGCCTCGGCCAAAGCGTACATCCATGCTTTGAACCGCCTGATCGTTCGGCGCGAGAAAACCGGCCCCGGCAGCGATGCGCGCGAGATCAGCTACAAAGATCTGACCTGATCACCGTGTAAGGCGGGCTCCCGCACCCGCGGCAGTCCGGCTGCGCCGAACCACCTTGCGGCTTTGGGCCCGGCTGCGCGCCTGCAGCGCGCAGCCGGGCCCAACTCGATTGGCGGCATCTTTGATGCTGGCAATCGGGGCGGGAGCCCTCCTAAAGCCCTTCAAACAAGGCTGACAAGCGCGCCATTTCTTCGCCAATGCCAAACGGCGCATTCACAAAGAACATCCCCGATCCCACCATTCCATGCCCGTCGCGCGCAGGCGGGAACCAGACTTCGTGCCCTTCGGCTTTGGGCAGGTTTTGTTTGCGCAAAGCCTCGATCATCGGTTTATGCCGGCCATCCGTCAGGATCGGGTACCACAAGGCAATCACCCCGACATTCCATTTCCGATGCGCCTTTGCGATGAACCCCGGCAGGCGGTCATATTCCGATTTGATTTCGTAGCTCGGGTCAATCAGCATCATTCCCCGGCGCGGCATCGGGGGTAGAAGCGATTGCGCCAGCGCATACCCGTCCTGTTTGTAAACCCTGGCACCATGGGGCGACAACGCCAGCGACAGAGCGGCGTATTCCTGCGGATGTAGTTCGGCGAAATGGAGATTATCCTGTTCTCTTAACAGATTGGCCGCGATCAGGGGCGAGCCTGCATAGGCCTGCGCCCCATATTGCGCCCGAACCTTTGCCAGCGCGGTTGACAAGGCATGACCTGCCCCGAACCACCCATCCCGTTGCGCGCGTTTGATCCCGGCTGAGGCCTCACCGGTACGTACCGCTTCGGCAGTATCCAGGTGGTATAATCCTCGTCCCGAATGCGTTTCCAGATAAGTGATCGGTTTATTCTTGCGGGTCAGATATTCGAGCGCACATGCCAACAAAGCGTGCTTTTGCACATCAGCCAGATTTCCAGCGTGGTAAATATGTTGATATGAGAGCATGTTGCCTTCTAAAGTCCCAATCAATAAGGCGGAAAGGTGCTGATTGTCGCGGAATCAGCCCTTTTACCGGGCGAGATGGCACCCTATAAGACATCCGTCCCGGAACCGTCGAGTCGCGGGCAGTGAAAATTCTGACGAACGGGATCAGTGAAAACATGGGAATCTTTGGCAATCTGGGCGGCCTGTTCACAGCGGACATGGCGATTGACCTTGGGACGGCGAACACGCTGGTTTATGTCAAGGGGCGCGGTGTAATCCTGTCTGAACCCTCGGTTGTCGCGTATCATGTCAAGGATGGCGTCAAGAAAGTGCTGGCGGTAGGCGAGGACGCCAAGCTGATGCTGGGCCGCACGCCCGGGTCCATCGAAGCAATCCGTCCGATGCGCGAAGGCGTAATTGCCGATTTCGACACTGCCGAAGAAATGATCAAGCACTTCATCCGCAAGGTGCATAAACGCTCAACCTTCTCAAAGCCCAAGATCATCGTCTGTGTCCCCCATGGCGCGACGCCCGTTGAAAAACGCGCGATCCGCCAGTCGGTTCTGTCAGCAGGTGCCCGCCGGGCCGGTCTGATTGCCGAGCCTATCGCGGCCGCAATTGGGGCTGGCATGCCGATCACCGATCCGACCGGCAACATGGTCGTCGATATCGGCGGCGGTACCACCGAGGTGGCCGTTCTGTCGCTGGGCGACATCGTCTACGCGCGCTCGGTCCGCGTCGGCGGAGACCGGATGGATGAGGCCATCATCTCGTACCTGCGGCGTCAGCAGAACCTGCTGGTCGGGGAATCCACCGCTGAACGGATCAAGACCACCATCGGCACTGCCCGCATGCCCGACGATGGTCGCGGGCAGTCGATGCATATTCGTGGGCGCGACTTGCTGAATGGTGTGCCGAAGGAGATTGAGATCAGTCAGGCCCAGGTGGCCGAGGCGCTTTCGGAACCTGTCCAGCAGATTTGCGAGGCAGTGATGACCGCGCTGGAGACCACGCCGCCCGATCTGGCGGCTGACATTGTTGACCGGGGCGTGATGCTGACCGGCGGCGGCGCTCTGCTGGGCGATCTGGACCTTGCCTTGCGCGAACAGACCGGTCTGGCCGTGTCGATCGCTGACGAAAGCCTGAATTGTGTGGCTTTGGGCACCGGCAAAGCGCTGGAATACGAAAAACAACTGCGCCACGCGATTGACTACGAAAGCTAAGGCGCGCACCCTTACGGGGTGAAAACTCGGGCACGAGCAGCACGGGAAGGTAACCTGTGGCAAAGGACCGATCACAGCGCGACGAATACACAACCCCTCTGCGCCGCCTGCTGTTGGGGATAGTCGTTCTGTGCCTGCTGGCGATCTTTCTGGTCTGGCGCATTGACAGTCCGCGCGTGGAAAGATTCCGCGCGCAGGTGGTCGACAAGGTCGTCCCATCTATGGAATGGGCCATGGTTCCGGTGACCGCCGCCGTAAACCTTTTGCGCGATTTCCAAAGCTATCAGCGGCTCAGCGCCCAAAACCAGGAATTGCGCAGCGAATTACGTCTGATGCGCGCCTGGAAAGAGGCCGCGCTGCAGTTGGAACAGGAAAACGCCCGCCTGCTGGACCTCAACAATGTGCGGCTCGATCCGAGGCTGACCTATGTGACCGGCGTTGTGATGGCCGACAGCGGATCGCCCTTCCGGCAGTCAGTGCTGCTGAACGTGGGCGCCCGGGACGGCATCATGGACGGCTGGGCCACGATGGACGGGATCGGCGTGGTCGGGCGTATCTCGGGCGTAGGGCCGGACACGGCACGGGTTATCCTGATGACAGATGCCAGCAGCGCCATTCCGGCAACCATCCAACCCTCGGGTCAGACGGCGTTGGTTGCGGGGGACAATACAGCGGCACCGCTGGTGCAATTTCTGGAAAACCGCGAACTTGTCCGACCCGGCGACCGGGTTGTCACCTCGGGTGACGGAGGCGTGTTTCCCGGCGGCTTACTGATCGGTCAGGTCACGGCCGATCCCGGCGGCCGATTACGCGTGCGCCTGTCGGCTGACTTTGAGCGGCTCGAATTCCTGCGCGTCCTGCGCTACCAGTCGGCCCCGACGATTCGGGACCCCGGAGGTATCGTGGGCCCCAAACGGCCCGAGGCCGCGCTGGCCCCGGCGGAGGTCGGTGATGGATAATCAGGCCTCTCATATTTGGTCCAAACGGATCCTGTACCTCGTTCTGGCCACATTGGTGATGTTCCTCCACCTGCTGCCACTGGACACCAAACCGGATCGCTGGCCATTCCCGGACGTCCTGATCGCACTGACTTTTGCATGGACCCTCAGACGTCCGGAATATGTGCCCACGGTGCTGATCGCTTTTGTTTTGCTGATGGCCGATTTGCTGCTGCAGCGCCCGCCGGGATTGCTGGCCGCACTTGTGGTTCTGGGCGCATCATATCTGCGCTCTGCTGCACCCGGAATGCGGGACGGCGGTTTTGCAAGTGAATGGACCGCGGTAGCGATGGTGATCACGACGGTTTTTGTTCTGAACCGTGTGATTCTTGCTATTCTGTCGGTACAACAAGCGGCTTTGGGACCGGTGATGGTGCAAGTGATACTGACGATTGCGGTCTATCCTCTGATCGTTCTGCTGAGCCAGAGCGTCTTTGGCGTGCGGCGCATGTCGGTGGCGGACCCTGCGACACTGGGGGCCCGCACATGAAACCGCGCAAACCCAAATCCCAGGGCCTCGCCTATAAACGCCTGCCCCGCCGGGCGCTGGTGCTGGGTGGGCTGCAGGCAGCGTTTGTCGGCGGGCTGGCGGCCCGGATGCGGTTCATGCAGGTCGATCAGGCGGATGAATACCGCCTTCTGGCCGAAGAAAACCGCATCAATATCCGTCTGATCCCTCCGACACGTGGCCGGATTTATGATCGCAACGGGCAGATCATCGGGCAAAACTCGCCTTCCTACCGCATTGTGATCGTGCGCGAGGATGCGGGCGATATCGACAAGGTGATCGCGAAACTGTCCAACCTGATCCCGCTGACCGAGGATGAGATCGAGCGTGCCAAGACCGAGATGCGCCGTTCGGCCCCGTTCCTGCCGGTCACGCTGGCCGATCAGGTGACCTGGGAAGACATTTCAAAGGTCGCAATCAATGCCCCGGCCCTGCCCGGCGTTACGCCCGAAGTGGGTATGACGCGGCAATATCCCCGGTACGAGGATTTTGCCCATGTGGTCGGCTATGTCGGCCCGGTCAGCGATTATGATCTCAGTCAGATCGAAGACCCCGAACCGGTGCTGCGCATTCCGCGCTTTCAGATCGGCAAGGTCGGGCTGGAGGCGAAACAGGAAATCAGCCTGCGCGGCAAGGCTGGTGCCAAACGGGTCGAGGTCAACGCCACCGGTCGGGTTATGCGCGAGCTGGACCGGCAAGAAGGCACCGCCGGGGCGGACCTGCAATTGTCGGTCGATGCCGATCTGCAGCAATACGCTCAGGCCCGTCTGGCCGGGGAAAGCGCCGCCGCCGTGGTGATCGATTGCGAAACGGGGGATATCCGGGCAATCAGTTCCGCGCCCAGTTTCGACCCCAACCTGTTCGTGCGCGGCATCTCGGTGGCCGACTATCGCACGCTGACCAATGACAATTACCGCCCGCTGGCCAACAAGACCGTGCAGGGCACCTACCCGCCGGGTTCGACCTTCAAGATGATCACCGCGATGGCCGCGCTTGAGGCTGGCGTGATCGGACCCGGGAACACGGTTTATTGTCCCGGTCACCTGAAGGTCGGCAGCCGCCGCTTTCACTGTTGGAAACGCGGCGGACATGGGACAATTGACCTGAACCTGTCGCTCAAGCGCAGCTGTGACGTGTATTACTATGACGTGGCCGTGCGGACCGGGATCGACAAGATCTCGGATATGGCGCGCACCTTCGGTCTGGGCGTCAAGCACGATATCCCCATGTCTGCCGTCGCCGCTGGCCTTGCGCCCAATCAGGCGTGGAAGGAACGGGTACACGGCGAAGGCTGGCTGGTGGGTGACACTGCCAACGCTTCGATCGGTCAGGGCTTTATGCTGGCGTCTCCGCTGCAACTTGCCGTCATGACGGCGCGCATTGCCACAGGCCGGGCGGTGAAACCGCGGCTGGTCCGCTCGATCAACGGGGTTGAGCAGCCCTCGGGCGCAGGAGAGCCGCTGGCCGTCAACCCCAACAACCTTGAGCACGTTCGTAAGGCTATGTTCTCGGTCTCGAATGACCGGGGCGGAACAGCCTATCGCAGCCGTATCATCGCCGATGAATATCGCATGGCGGGCAAGACAGGCACCAGTCAGGTACGCAACATCACCAAGGCCGAGCGCGCCGCTGGTGTGATCCGAAATGAAGATTTGCCATGGGAACGCCGCGACCACGCGTTGTTCGTCAGCTTTGCGCCCTATGACAATCCAAAATACGCCATTGCGGTGGTGGTGGAACACGGCGGCGGCGGCTCCAAAGCCGCGGCGCCGGTGGCCCGTGATATCCTGTTGCAGGCGCTCTATGACGGCACTCCTCCGCTTGAGGCCTATCCCGCCGGGGACCGCGATCGCATCAAGGAACAGCAAAAACGGCTGGAAGGCGACCGCCGTCCCAAAGCACGCCCGTCCGAGAAGGATCGCGCGTGAGTTATCTTGAAAATACCGTCAAATCCACGCCATCGGGATTCCGTAAGTTCCTGTATATGAACTGGCCGCTGACGCTGCTCTTGATCAGCGTCGCAAGTGCCGGGTTCCTGATGCTGTTTTCCGTGGCAGGCGGATCATGGCGGCCCTGGGCCGAGCCTCAGATGGAGCGATTCGGGCTGGGCCTGACGGTGATGTTCATCATCGCGCTTGTGCCTATCTGGTTCTGGCGGAACATGTCAGTGGTGGCCTATCTGGGCTCGATCGGGCTGCTGGTCGTGGTCGAGCTTTTCGGTACGATCGGCATGGGCGCGCAGCGCTGGATAGACCTTGGTTTCATGCGGCTGCAGCCGTCCGAGGTCATGAAAGTCGCGCTGGTGATGGTGCTGGCCGCCTATTACGACTGGCTGCCCGCGCATAAGACATCGCGCCCGATCTGGGTCATCATCCCGGTCCTTCTGATCCTGATCCCGACCTTTATGGTGCTGCGTCAGCCAGACCTCGGCACTTCGATCCTGTTGCTGGCGGCCGGGGGCGGGCTGATGTTTCTGGCCGGAGTACACTGGGCCTATTTCGCAGCGGTGATTGCTGCGGGCGTGGGGTTGGTCGCTGCGGTATTCAACAGCCGGGGAACGGAATGGCAGTTGCTCAAGGACTACCAGTTCCGTCGCATCGATACCTTTCTCGATCCCTCCACCGATCCGCTGGGCGCAGGCTATCACATCACGCAGTCCAAGATTGCGCTGGGGTCCGGCGGGTGGAACGGGCGCGGCTTTATGCAGGGCACTCAGTCACGGCTGAACTTCCTGCCCGAAAAACACACCGATTTCATCTTCACCACACTGGCTGAAGAGTTCGGCTTTGTGGGAGGTATAACGCTGCTGATCCTCTATGCGATGATCCTGATCTTCTGCACGGTCACAGCACTGTCTACAAAGGACAGGTTTTCGTCTCTGGTGACATTGGGCATCGCTTTGAACTTTTTCCTGTTCTTTGCCGTCAACATGTCGATGGTCATGGGGCTGGCTCCCGTCGTGGGTGTGCCGTTGCCGATGGTCAGCTACGGCGGATCGGCGATGCTGGTTCTGATGGCCGCCTTTGGCATCGTTCAAAGCGCCCATATCCATCGTCCCCGATAAGCTGAAAGGCTACAGATGCCCGTGAACGTCCTGTTTTCCGCGCGCGCCGAGCTTTGGCCCGTGTATCACCCTCTGTTGTCCCAAGGGCTGACCGATGCCGGGCTGGAGTTCAGTTTGGCCACTGAAATGGCCCCCGATCAGGTTGACTACGTTGTCTATGCCCCCAATGGAGGACTACGCGATTTCACGCCCTATTCCCGCCTCAAGGCCGTTCTGAGCCTCTGGGCCGGGGTCGAGACGATCTCGGACAACGAAACCCTGGCTGTCCCGCTGGCGCGAATGGTGGACGGCGGCCTGACGCAGGGCATGACGGAATGGGTGGTTGGCCATGTGCTGCGGTATCACCTTGGAATGGACAGGCACATTACAGTGCAGGACGGCGTCTGGATCCCGGCCCCTCCGCCGCTGGCGTCGGAACGTCATGTCTGCATTCTGGGTCTCGGCGCACTGGGCGAAGCCGCCGCCCGAGCGCTGAGTGGGTTGAATTTTCAGGTTTCAGGGTGGAGCCGCACTGCCAAAGACATCCCCTCAGTGGCATGTCTGTACGGTACCGGCGGATTACGTAAGGCCCTGTCCCGGGCCGAGATCGTTGTCTTGTTGCTGCCCGATACGCCGGCGACCGAAAATGCCCTGAACGCGGAAACACTTGCGATGCTGCCGAAGGGGGCGTGCATCATCAACCCCGGGCGCGGTCCCCTTATCGATGATGACGCTTTGCTGGATGCTTTGAATTCTGGGCAAGTGGGTCACGCCACGCTGGATGTCTTCCGCACCGAGCCATTGCCTGCTGATCATCCGTATTGGGCACATCCCAATGTGACGGTTACACCCCATATCGCTTCGGAAACCCGCCCGGCGACGGCCGCGCAGGTGATCCTAGAGAACATACGGCGCGGCGAGGCCGGTGAGCCTTTCCTGCACCTTGTTGACCGCGATCTGGGTTATTAGGCCGCGATAAGGCCGCGCCCTTTTAACAGCGCCTCAACCCCAGGCAAGCGGCCCCGGAACGCCAGGTACAGATCTTCGGCCTCGCGTGAACCGCCGGTAGACAGAATGTTGTCCTCCAACGCCTTGGCGCGTTCGGGGTCAAACGCACCGCCTGCTTCCTCGAACGCTGCAAACGCATCCGCATCCATGACCTCGGACCACATATAGCTGTAATAGCCCGAGCTATAGCCGTCACCCGCAAACACATGGGCGAAGTGCGGTGTGGCATGGCGCATTCCAATAGCCGAGGGCATCCCCAGATCGGCCAGAACTTCGGCCTGTCTGGCCATCGGGTCAGCGGGGGCGGCCCCATCGTGAAAGGCCAGATCGACCAGCGCCGAGGCCACATATTCGACCGTCTGGAACCCCTGATCGAAATTGGCGGCTTGCAGCACTTTCTCCAACATCTCCTGTGGCATTGCCGCGCCGGTATCAGCATGAGTTGCAAATTCAGCCAGAACTTCGGGCACTTCCAGCCAATGCTCGTAAAGCTGACTGGGCAGTTCCACGAAATCACGCGCAACCGAGGTGCCCGAGACGCTTTCATAGGTCACATCCGACAGCATCTGATGCAGGGCATGGCCGAATTCGTGAAACAGGGTCCGCGCGTCGTCATAGGATAGCAGCGCCGGGTCGCCCTCGGCAAAGTTGCACACGTTGATGACGATCGGGGTCTGAACCTTCGGATGTCTGGCCTGAGATCGCATGGCACTGCACCAGGCACCCGACCGTTTCGAACCCCTTGCGAAGTAATCTCCGATGAACACCGCCACATGCTGGCCGTTTCGCGTCACTTCCCACGCCCGGCAGTCAGGGTGATACAGCGGGATGTCCAGCGCTGCGAACTCCAGACCGAACAGGCGATTGGCGCAGGCAAATGCCGCCTCGATCATCCGATCCAGTTGCAGGTAGGGTTTCAGTGCCGCCTCATCCAGATCATGCTCGGCCTTGCGGCGCTTCTCGGCATAGTAGCGCCAGTCCCACGCGGCCAGCGGGCCATTGACGCCGTCCGTCTGCATCATCCGGGTCAGGATATCTGCGTCCGCCTCTGCGCGCGCCCTGGCCGGTTCCCAGACCTGCATCAGCAAGTCGCGCACACGGTCAGGTGTACGGGCCATCTCGGTTTCCAGCTTGTAGGCGGCGAAACTGTCATAACCCAGCAGATTGGCCCGTTCCGCGCGCAGTGCCAGAATTTCCGCTGCGATTTCACGATTGTCTGTCTCGCCTCCATTTGCACCGCGCGCGGCCCATGCACGATAGGCTGTCTCGCGCAGGTCCCGACGCGGAGAGAATTGCAGAAAGGGTACGATCAGAGATCGCGACAAGGTCACAACAGGCCCATCCGCGCCCTTTTCCTGCCCGGCGGCCCGGGCCGAAGCCACCACGAAATCGGGCAATCCTTGCAGATCATCCTCGGACAGCTCCATGAACCAGTCCCGCTCATCCGCAAGCAGATTCTGTGTGAAGGACGTACCCAAAGAGGCCAGCCGCGCCTTGATCTCCTGCATGCGGGCATCGCTTTCGCCAGTCAGCGCTGCACCGGATCGGACAAACCCGCGATGGGTCAGCATCAGCACACGGGCCTGTTCTTCGGTCAGGTTCAGCGCATCCTTGCGCGCCCACAGGTCGGACAAACGTTGAAACAGAGCCTTGTTCGACGAAATAGCCGAGAAATGCGCCGCCAGTTTGGGTGAGAACTCCCGCTGCAAGGCTTCGCGCGCCGGATTGCTGTCGGCACCGGCAACGGTGAAAAAGACCGACAGGACCTTGTCCATCTGTTCCCCGGCCGCTTCCAGCGCCTCGATGGTGTTTGCAAAACTCGGCGCATCCGGGTTGTTTGCAATCGTTTCGATCTGTGCCGAATGGGCCTGCATGGCCGCGTCCAGAGCGGGGGCAAAATCCGTATCCGAAATCTTTTCGAACGGAGCGATTTCAAACGGGGTGGTCCAGTCGGACAGGATCGGGTTGGTCATGGAACTCTCCTTTGCATCCTACCTAGGAGCGGGGATGCGAATGATCCAGTCCGGACGCTTATTGAGCGCCGCAAACCGGACAATCCGTGCGGCGCGACAGGCTGATCTTGCGGCTTTCCCCATAAAGCGCGTCATAGATCAGCATCTCGCCGCGCAGGGTCTGTCCTGCGCCGGTGATCACCTTGATCGCCTCGACCGCCATCATTGACCCGACCACCCCGGGCAAAGGCCCGATCACCCCCGCCTCGGCGCAGGAGGGGGCCAGTCCGGGGGCCGGGGCTTCGGGGAAAATACATTGATAGCAGGGCGCATCGCTGGCCGGATCGAACACGCTGAGCTGCCCTTCCCACTGGGACAGCGCCCCCGAGATCAGGGGTTTGCCCAGCGCGACCGCCGTGCGGTTGGCCAGATAGCGCGTTTCGAAATTGTCTGTACCGTCAAGGATCAGGTCAAAGTCCGAGAACTGATCCGGTGCGATGTCATCCGTCAGGCGGCGGTGATACGGCAGGGCAACGACGTTGGGGTTCTGTGCCTGCATCGCCTGTTGGGCCGAAAACACCTTGGGCATCCCGATATCCGCATCCCGGTGGATCACCTGCCGCTGCAGGTTGGCGTTCTCGACCACGTCATCATCGATGACACCGATAGTGCCGACGCCAGCTGCGGCCAGATATTGCAGGGCTGGCGCGCCCAATCCTCCGGCGCCGATCACCAACACGCGCGCCCGTTTCATCTTCTTCTGCCCCGGCCCACCCAGCTCGCGCAGAACGATATGGCGGGCATAGCGTTCAAGCTCGGTCTCGGAGAATTGGTCGGATGGCATGGCAGGCTCCTTGGGCACGGCGGGCGCTGCCCGGTTGCGCAGCGCGTTCAGCACCCTTCCATAAACCAGAACCAGAATGGCGAAACCACCCAATATCAGCCACATCGCCGCAGAGCCGCCAGTCGCCTCGCGCAACGGATGACCATCGGGCAAAATCAGCTGCGCAACGATCACGCCCAGCAACAGCACCCCGACTGAAACCATTCGGGCCATTCGGGACACGCCAGCCACATATCCAATGGCCCACAATGCCGCCGCTAGAAGAAGTACCAGCAGCATCTAGCCGCGCCCGGTCGAGCCGAACCCGCCCTTGCCGCGATCTGTCTCGCTCAGCGCGTCTGCCGCCTCGAACGTCGCTTGAACCACAGGGGCGACCACCAGTTGGGCGATGCGTTCGCCGTGGGTGATCTCGAACATCTCATGTCCGGCGTTCAACACGATCACCCCCAGCGGGCCGCGATAATCACTGTCGATCGTGCCCGGCGTATTTGGCAAGGTAATGCCATGTTTCAAGGCCAGACCCGAGCGTGGGCGAACCTGTATTTCATAGCCGCTGGGGATTTCGACGCGCAATCCCGTGGGCACCAGCGCGCGCTGACCGGGCGCAAGCGCAACAGGCGCTTTGTCCGGAAGATTCGCGCGTATATCGGCCCCAGCCGCGCCGGGTGTTTCGTAAGAGGGTAACGGGATCGAAGGATCGGACCCGGCCTCGCGAATGACGCGGATTGCAACCATGACTGCTCCTTTTTTGCCTAACCGGCCAGTGCGTCGGCGATCCGCGTGGCCAGACGCTCCGCTACCGCATCTTTACCCATGCGCGGCCATTCCTCGGCCCCGGTATCCGAGATCAGGATGACGGCATTTTCGGACCCGCCCATGATCCCGGTCGCGGGGCTGACATCGTTGGCGACGATCCAGTCACACCCTTTGCGCGCCCGTTTGGCGGTGGCGTGATCCACCACATTGTCGGTTTCGGCCGCGAAGCCCACTACCAAAGACGGCCGGCCTTCGGACATATGTGCGACCCGTTTCAGAATGTCGGGATTTTCTGCGAATTCCAGCGTGGGCAGGCCGTCCCGGGTTTTCTTCAGCTTCCGGTCCGAGGCGCTGGCCACACGCCAATCCGCAACAGCCGCAGCAAACACTCCGGCATCGACCGGTAAGGCCGCATCTACGGCGTCCGACATCTGTTGCGCGGTTTCCACCGTGATGACCTGCACGCCGTCGGGCGGGGCCACCTCGGCAGGGCCGGTCACAAATACAACTTCGGCCCCAAGCGCGACCAGAGCTCGGGCAACAGCCGCGCCCTGCGCCCCTGATGATCGGTTAGCGATATAGCGCACCGGATCGATGGGTTCGTGGGTTGGACCAGACGTGACGAGAATGCGTTTGCCTGCGAGCGGGCCTGCGGTCAGACCCGCCTCGATCGCGGCAACGATCTCCAAAGGTTCGGACATTCGGCCCGGGCCAAATTCGCCGCAGGCCATGTCGCCTTCGTTCGGTCCCACGAACCGGACACCATCGGATTGAAGCTGTTTCAGGTTGCGCTGCGTCGCAGGGTGATTCCACATCCGTACATTCATCGCAGGCGCACACAGAACCGGAGTATCGGTGGCCATCAACAGGGTCGATGCCAGATCATTGGCCAGCCCTCCCGCCATCTTGCCCATCAGGTCGGCAGTTGCAGGGGCAACAACGACCAGGTCGGCAGAGCGGGACAATTGGATATGGCCCATCTCGGCCTCGTCCGTCAGATCAAAGAGATCGCGATAGGCTTTCTCACCAGCCAGCGCAGATACCGACAAGGGGGTAACGAATTCTTCCGCAGCGCGGGTCAGAACCGGTGTCACCGCAGCGCCGCGTTCGCGCAGACGGCGGATCAGGTCCAGCGACTTATAGGCCGCGATCCCTCCGCCGATGATCAGCAGGATACGTTTCGATGCCAGCATGTTATGCCCTTCCCGTCCCGGTCGGCCCTGACATTAGGCAAGGCTGCCAGACAGTTCCAGCCGTTAATTCTGCGTCTCGAATGCTTTGCAGGGGTCCTCGCGATCGACTGACGGGCTGTCGACCACAGCGTCAAATTCGCCGGATATTGCACCATCTTCGGACTGACCGAGCACAAAAACCTTCAACCCCGGACGCATCCGGGACAGGAATGTGGGTATGCCACGGTCCTTGCGTGCATGACCATTGCCCGTAATGACGGCCACGGGGCCTCCGGTTTCGTCCGTTGCGCGCAGGATGGCGCGGGTCAACACCGCATCCCTGAGACGCTGAATCGCAACCATTTGGGGCAAAGCTTCGGCGGGCAAGGCATCGCAATGCGCCGCCAGTTGATCCGCCTCGCGCGCGGCCTGATCCTCATCCGACAAGGGCACGGTCAGCCCATAGCGCGCCGCATCTGCGCCCAAAGCAGTGGCCGCGCCACGCTCCATCGCGGCACGTGCAGCGGCACGGGGCACCATGGCCCCGTAAACCGGCGCATTCGAGGCCTGAAACACCGGATAATACATACTGAGCGGCGGCCAGCCGGATTCCGCCCAGCGCAGGATTCTGGACAACTCCTCGGGGTTGTTCGCCGCTTTCTGCGCCAGCCGTTGCGCCCCTTCTTCGGTCACCATTTCCCAGACAACCGCCGAGGGTCCGATAGCACCTATCGCCTCGGTCTGTACCTTGTGATGATTGGGGTTGTCATGAATCTCACCCAGAAGAACAACATCTGCCGCGCGCATGTCGTCCAGAACGTCCTGTGGTATCAGATCGCCCGCCCGCACCGCTGACGCCGAGATCGCGACCGCCAAAAGGGCCGCAAGAATCGCAAATTGTCTCATGCGAAGAAGTGTTGCACCTCGCGCGATTGCGCTTCAAGGTTCTTGCGCATCTTCACGAAAGCTGCCGCTTCCAGTTGGCGGACACGCTCTTTCGACAGGCCCAATTCCTTGCCAAGGCTCTCCAACGTCCGCGCCGGTTCACGCAGCTTGCGTTCACGCACGATAAAGCGCTCGCGGTCATTGAGCGCCTGCATCGCGGTCACCAGCCAGTCGCGCAACTGCTCGGTGTCATGCCGGTTTTCAACCGTTTCCGCAGCTTGTTCGCTGTCATCTTCCAGCGCATCAATCCACTCGCGCCCTTCCTCGTCGGCCGATTGCACCGCGTTCAGCGAGAAATCAGAACCCGACAGGCGTCCTTCCATCATCTCGACATCACGCAGGGGCACGCCGATCTCGGTCGCGATCATCTGATGCAACTGATGACGATCCAGCTCCATCCCGTCGGTGGCGGCTTCACGCTCCAGCCGGGCCTGAACACGACGCATGTTAAAGAACAGCGATTTCTGGGACGAAGTCGAGCCGGTGCGCACCATAGACCAGTTCCGCATCACGTAATCCTGGATACTGGCCTTGATCCACCAGACCGCATAGGTCGAAAATCGAACGCCACGATCAGGATCGAACTTGTCGGCGGCCTTCATCAGGCCCAGCCCGGCCTCCTGGATCAGATCGTTCATCGGCGCGCCATAGCGCTTGAATTTGGCCGCCATGGAAATCGCCAGCCGCATGTAAGCCGTGATCAGACGGTGCAACGCCTGCTCGTCCCGCTCATCGCGCCAGGCATAAGCAAGTTTCAATTCGGTCTCGGCGTCCAGCAACTCGGCCTTCATGGCCTTGCGGGACATTGAAAATTCGTTCGCATTGTCCAGTGCCATGAAAACCTCCCCTTTTCACAGGCGACAAGCCGGACTTGCTTTGCCGACCTATGGTCGATACGCAGGGCAAAACCGGATGGATCACTTGAAAGGTAATTAAAGTGCGCCCCATTTTAACCTTTGTCCTGGGCGGCGCAGCATCCGGTAAGTCGCTTTTCGCCGAACAGTTCGTTGTTTCTACGGAAAAAAACCGGGTGTATCTAGCGACATCACAAGTGTTTGATGACGAGATGCGCCAGAAGGTGACCAAGCATATTGCCCAACGAGGCAGCGGCTGGACCACGATCGAGGAACCTTTGAGTTTAGGTCCCGTACTGGCAAAGTTGACCAACGACCAGATCTGCCTGATTGACTGCGCCACCATGTGGCTGACCAACCAGCTTTTGGCCGAGGCCGATCTTGAACGGGCACAGACCGAACTGCTGGCAGCTCTCAGCAACTGCGCAGCCCAGATTGTGCTTGTATCAAATGAGGTTGGCCACGGCATTGTGCCCGACAACGCGCTGGCGCGGCAATTTCGCGAGGCTCAGGGACGCCTAAATATTGCTCTTGCAGCACAGGCGGATCTGGTGGTGCAGGTGACCGCCGGATTGCCCCGGGTTCTGAAGGGGCAACTTCCGTGACGCGTCTGCATCTGGTGCGCCACGGTCCGACCCATGCCAGAACCATGGTCGGCTGGTCCGACATTCCCGCTGACCTGAGCGATACCGCCGCGATTGCCCGATTGTTGAAACATTTACCGACTGACGCGGTCGTCGTGTCTTCGGACCTGTCACGCGCAGCTGATACGGCCACGGCGATTCAGGGGCAGCGCTTGCGCCTGCCCCATCAGCCCGCGCTGCGCGAGATCAACTTTGGCAGCTGGGAACTGCGCGGCTTCCGCGAGATCGAGTCGGAAGACCCCGAGCTGGCTTTTTCCTATTGGGACAATCCCGGCGATGTGCGCCCTCCGGGAGGGGAAAGCTGGAACGACGTAAGAGGCCGCGTCGATGCGGCGATCGATGCGCTGATGGCTGTACATCCGGGTCACGAGCTGATCGTCGTGGCACATTTCGGCGTAATCCTGACCCAGGTTCAACGCGCGTTGAACGCCTCGGCACAAGAGGCATTTGGGCATCGGATCGACAACCTCTCGGTCACCGATATCGCATATCGTGATGGTTGCTGGTCCGTCGGGCGGATCAATCATCTTCCGTGATCGGGAGGCGCACAATTCTCTGATTTACGGTCAGGCCAAGGTCCGACAGGGTATAGCCATGACTTATGATCTGTTTATCGGCGACCGCCTGTTTTCCAGCTGGTCCATGCGCGGCTGGCTGATGCTGGAAAAATTCGGCCTGCCCTATCGCAGCCATATGATCGGCCTGTATTCCGGGACCATGGCCGCAGATATGAAACCCCTGGCCCCGGCCCGCCTGGTCCCTGCCCTGCGCTTGCCCGATGGTACGGTCGTAGGCGAAAGCCTCGCGATGGCGGAAACCCTGGCCGAGCGTCATCCCGATGCCGGTCTTTGGCCCGCAGACCCAGCCGCGCGCGCCACCGCACGTTGGCTGTGCGCCGAGATGGTGGCCGGCTTCGCTGCGCTGCGCGGGGAATGCCCGATGCAGCTGCTGCAGTGCTGGAACGGGTTCCGTCCTTCCGCAGAAACGCAAGCGGATCTGGCGCGGATCGAAACCCTCTGGGCCCATGCGCGCGAGGTATCTGGTGCGGTCTCCGGCCCGCTGTTCGGTGCCTATTCACTGGCTGACGTGTTCTACACTCCGGTCGCTGCCCGGATCGTTGGATACGGCCTACCGGTGTCACGGGATAACATGGGCTATTGCATGGGCCTACTGACCGACACAGCCGTGCGTCAATGGCGCGCCATGGGTCTGACCGTGCGCTATGACCCGTTTCCATATCCCCAAGACCTGCCGTCTACCCGTTGGCCCATTGGCGACCAGCACGCGATTGCGGTCGCCGACGGCTCCTCGATCAACTCAAACTGTCCATATTCCGGCAAGCCGGTCACCGACTTTTTGGAGCTGGACGGTCAGCGGTGGGGCTTCTGCAACCCGTTCTGCCGCGACAAAACGGTCGCAGACCCCGGCGCATGGCCCAAATTTGGCGAAATGGTGAACAGCGTTAACGTTTCCTAAACCGCCGCCATGGCAGCAACGTCCTGTTAACCAAAGACAGGTCTGCCATGGTCGCCCGTTCCCATACTGTTGCCTTTCAGGGGGTCGATGCCCGCCCGGTCGAGGTGCAGTGCGCCGTAACACCTGGTCTGCCTGCTTTTTCGATCGTCGGACTGCCGGACAAGGCGGTGTCCGAGGCGCGGGACCGGGTCCGCAGTGCTCTGAGTGCGATGGCCATCGCTTTGCCTTCGAAACGGATTACGATCAACCTGTCGCCCGCAGACCTGCCCAAGGAAGGCAGCCATTTCGACCTGCCCATCGCGGTCGCCCTGCTCGCTGCGCTGGATATCATTCCCCAGGACGCCGCCGAAGGGGCGTTGTCGTTGGGAGAGCTATCGCTGGACGGATCGTTGGTGCCGGTTGTCGGTGCGCTGCCCGCCGCCATGACCGCCGCAGCCGAGGATCGCACGCTGCTTTGCCCGCGCGCCTCCAGCGCCGAGGCCGCATGGGTTGACGCAACCCAGGTGATCGGGGCTGCTTCACTGGGGGATGTGGTTCGCCATTTCTCGGGCCAATCACCCTTGCCGACGGCGCAACCCGGCGAGGTTAGCTTGCGGGCCAGCGCGCGGGATCTGCGTGATGTAAAAGGGCAGGAACGGGCCAAACGGGCGCTGGAAATCGCAGCCGCCGGGCGACATCACCTGATCATGATCGGCACGCCCGGTTCCGGAAAATCCATGCTTGCCGCGCGATTGCCGGGTATTTTACCACCGCTGACCCCTGCCGAAGCGCTGGAAACCTCGATGATACAGTCGCTATGCGGGTTGCTGGACGAGGGCGGGATCAGCCGCACCCGCCCTTTTCGCGAACCACACCACACCGCCTCAATGGCCGCAATTGTCGGCGGCGGGAAGGGGGCGAAACCGGGAGAAATTTCGCTGGCACATAACGGCGTTCTGTTCATGGACGAATTCCCCGAATTCCCGCGCACCGTTCTGGAGACGTTGCGCCAACCTGTCGAGACCGGCGAGGTTATGGTCGCCCGCGCCAATGCGCATGTGAAATATCCGTGCCGGTTCATGCTGGTCGGCGCAGCCAACCCCTGCAAATGCGGCTACCTGACCGACCCCGCGCGCGCCTGTTCCCGCGCGCCCGTTTGCGGCGAAGACTATTTGGGGCGCATATCCGGGCCCCTGATGGACCGCTTTGATCTGCGTATCGAAGTTCCGCCCGTAGCGTTCACCGATCTTGAATTGCCGCCGTCAGGCGACAGCTCCGAGATCGTCGCTGCCCGTGTGGCACAGGCGCGCAGCATTCAGACGGAACGTTTCCGCGACAGCCCTGCGACGCACCAGAATGCTGACATCCAAGGCCAGCAGCTGGAGGAGGTGGCCAGCCCAGATCGCGAGGGCAAGGACCTGTTGCTCAAGGCCGCCGAACGATTTGGTCTGTCCGCGCGCGCCTTTCATCGCATCCTGCGTGTTGCGCGCACAATTGCCGATCTGGACGGCGCGCAGGATGTGAGCCGCCCGCATGTGGCAGAGGCGCTGAGCTTCAGGATCAGCGCAAGAACTGCGTCTTAAACCTTGGCCTCGATCGCTTGCCAAATTTTCTCGGCAATGTTGATCCCGTCAAACCTTTCCAGTTCCTGAATGCCGGTTGGCGAGGTGACGTTGATTTCGGTCAGGTAATCGCCGATGACATCTATACCCACGAAAATCTGCCCCTTTTCTTTCAGCAAAGGCCCGATCGCCGCGCAAATCTCGAGATCCCGATCCGTCAGGTCTACCTTTTCAGGCCGTCCGCCGACATGCATGTTCGAGCGTGTCTCGCCCTGCGCCGGAACCCTGTTGATCGCCCCCACAACTTCGCCGTCGACCAGAATGACGCGCTTGTCGCCATTGCTGACGTCAGGCAGGAATTTTTGAACAATCAACGGCTCACGCGAGAAACCAGTGAACAGTTCGTGCAGCGAGGTCAGGTTGCGATCATTGACGTCCAGCCGGAAAACTCCGGCGCCGCCATTGCCATACAGAGGCTTGAGGATGATATCGCCGTGCTTTTCCTTAAAGGTTTTGATCGTGCGCAGATCACGCGCGATGGTGGTGGGCGGCGTCAGGTCGGGGAACTCCAGAACCAGCAGTTTCTCGGGGTAATTCCGGACCCAGAATGGATCGTTGACCACCAGTGTCAGGCCTTTCAGACGATCCAGCAAATGGGTCGACGTGATATAGTGCATATCGAATGGCGGGTCTTGCCGCAGCCAGACCACATCAAAATCGCTCAGGTCCGCCTCACGCTCCGGGCCCAGAATGGCCGGCTCGCCGGGAACCCGCTGCACCGTCATGTCCTGACCAATGGCCGTGATCCGCCCTTCCTGATAGGCCAGTTGATCAGGCCCATAGAAAAACAGATCATGCCCTCTGGCCTGTGCTTCCTCGGCCAGCCTGAATGAGCTGTCGGCATTTATGTCCACGGCCCCGATCGGGTCCATCTGAAAGGCGATTTTCATGGCGTGTCCCTCAGTTTCACGCCAGATACATGGCCCAGCGGGGCGAGGGGTTCAATGGGTGTCAGGCCTGACCAAAGGCGTTTTCAATGATTTGAACAACGCCCGAACCATCCACCAAAGCCGCATCAAAGCGCGTATTGGTCAGTTGCCCGCCCGGTTCGCTTTCCAGAAACTGCGAGGCCGATGCGCAGATACGGTTCATCTGACGGCGATTGATCCGTGCGGCGGCCCCTTCGAATGTGCGGCTTTTCTTGACTTCGACAAACACCAGACCGTCTGCATCACGCGCGATCAGGTCGATTTCCCCCGCAGCACCGCGCCAGCGGCGATGTGCGATGACAAATCCGCGCCGTTCATATTCTGCCGCGACACTTTGTTCTGCGGCTTGGCCGGCATGGTATGACGTGGAACTGCGGATAGATCGCGCGCTCATGTTATCCCTTTCCGAGTTTCAGCGCCTTTTGATAGATCGGACGGCGCGGCAGTTTGAACATGTCTGAGACCAGATCCGCCGCATCCCGAACCGAATGAGTTTCCAGAGCACGCCTCAGCGCTTCTTCTACGTCAGATTCGTTAACAGTCTCCGAAAGACCTCGATCCACCAGCAGAACAATTTCCCCTCTCACAGTTTCGCCCTCCAGATCGGTGGCCAGCTCTTTCAACGTGCCACGTCGCACTTCTTCGAATTTCTTCGTCAGTTCCCGACACATGGCTGCCTGGCGCTCCGGACCCAGCATGTCGGCCAGATCAGAAAGGCAGGCGGTAACGCGCTTGGGAGACTCGTAGAAGATCAATGTCCCCGGGACATCGCGCAGCGCTTCGATTCGGGCGCGCCGCGCATTGGTTGCGTTGGGCAGGAAGCCTGCAAAAAAGAACGCATCCGTCGGAAGCCCGGCCAGCGTCAGGGCCATGACCGCCGCCGACGGGCCAGGTGCGCAGGTCACCATGAATCCTGCCTCTGCCGCGTGTCGCCCCAGATCATAGCCGGGATCGGCAATCAGCGGCATTCCGGCTTCGGACGCGTAGGCGACCGACTTTCCCCCGGCCAGCGCATCCAAAAGCTTGCCGCGCGCCGCCGGGCCGCTGTGGTCGTGATAGGCCAGAATGCGGCGACCTTGCAGGGGCACGCCGTGGATCTCCATCAACCTGCGCAGGCTTCTTGTGTCCTCGGCGGCAATCACATCTGCCGAGGCCAATATATCCAATGCTCTGAGCGTAATGTCGCGCGCCGCGCCAATCGGAGTGGCGACAAAATACAGGCCAGCGCCCAATCTGGTTTTTTGGAAATTCAAAGCTGGACCCTCACAGCGTGACGTTTATTATCGCGGCATAACAGATTGGCGGCATCTAAAGCCGCCGGGACAGGGAGTTTTCATTTAGATGTTTACCGTTTGCAAGTCCGTTCGCAAGTTCGCTAATTCCGCTGCTGTCCTTGCCGCCGCAGCATTTCTTGCTGCCTGCGAGCCCGGTGGCCTGGGCGGAGGCCCGTCGATCGACACATCCGACCCGGTTCCGGTGGCATTGCTGATCCCAAGCGGTTCGCCACAATCCGGCGATGCAACACTGGCCCGCAGTCTGGAAAATGCCGCCCGTCTTGCCATGGCCGACCTGCAGAATGTAAAGATCGACCTGCGGGTCTATGACACTGCGGGCAATGCGGGCACCGCGTCTACCGTGGCCCAACAGGCTGTTGCCGACGGTGCCAAGATCATTCTTGGCCCGGTTTATGCACAAGCCGCCAATTCCGCCGGACTGGCTGTGTTGAACAACAACGTCAATGTTCTGTCCTTCTCGAACAACACCAGCATCGCGGGCGGCAATGTGTTTGTTCTTGGCCCCACCTTTGACAATACGGCCAACCGCCTTGTCAAATTTGCGGGTACGCAGGGCAAAACCGGGATGGTCATCGTTCACAGCAACGATCCGGCGGGGCAGCTTGGGCAAACGGCAATCGCAACCGCGCTGAGCTCTGGCCGCGTCGCCAATTCGGGAACCGTGGGATATGAGCGTTCGCAGCAGGGCGTGATCAACTCGGTTCCCACGATCAAGGCAACCGTGGATTCCACGGCCGCTGACAGCATCTTTCTGACAGCAACGACTGCAGGCGCGTTACCGCTGTTCTCGCAGTTGTTGCCCGAGGCTGGTGTCTCGCCCGCAACAACACAGTATATCGGCCTGACCCGCTGGGACATTCCGGCACAAACACTGGAGCTGCCCGGAGTTCAGGGCGGATGGTTCGCCCTGCCGGATCCGGCCAAGGCCCAAGCCTATCGTCAGCGGTATAACAACACATACGGCGAGGCTCCGCATCCGATCAGTGGGCTGGCCTATGACGGCATCGCTGCAATCGGTGCTCTGGTCAGCCAGGGCAAGTCAAACGCGCTGACCGCTGCAGCCCTGACGCAAAATGCCGGGTTCCAGGGTGTCGGCGGGATATTCCGTCTGCGCTCGGACGGCACCAATGAACGCGGTCTGGCCGTGGCCACGATCCAGAATAAACAGGTAGTAGTGATTGACCCTGCCCCACAAAGCTTCTCTGGCGCCGGTTTCTGATCGACCGGCGTTGACGCTCACCCCCAAGGGTGCGTTGATTTGCCCGGCCGAAGATATATTCGACAGCGCCACCGTCATGGAGCAGCTGTCGGAGGCCTTTGAAAACACATCCGACAACACCGCACGGCGCAGTGAAACCGTGCGTATCCTGCGCAATGCGCAAAAGGCGGGGCGTCAGTCAATCGCGGATGCCTTTGCGCAGCGCCCCTTCGACGCACGTCCGCTGACCCATTCCTATACTTACCTGACCGATGGGCTGGTCTGTACGGCGATGCATGTGGCGAGCAAGGTCCTGCATCCTCTGGCCACGCCCACGCAGGGTGAAAGGATCGCTGTTATCGCGGTCGGCGGCTATGGGCGTGGCGAGATGGCCCCTTCATCCGACGTCGATCTGCTGTTTCTGACCCCTTACAAAATCACCGCCTGGGCCGAGAGCGTGATCGAATCCATGCTCTATATCCTATGGGATTTGCGGCTGAAGGTTGGTCATTCCTCGCGCACCATCAAAGACTGCCTGCGCCTTGGAGCGGACGATTTCACCATTCGAACCGCGATGCTGGAACAGCGCTATCTTGCCGGTGAAGCCGCGTTGGGGGACGAGCTGAAAAAGCGTTTGCGGGACGAGTTGTTCAAGGGTAGCGAGCGCCAGTTCATCGAGGCCAAGCTGCAGGAACGCGATGACCGCCATATCAAGCAGGGTCAGCGCTATATGGTCGAGCCCAACGTCAAGGAGGGCAAGGGCGGGCTGCGTGATCTGCAATCACTGTACTGGATCGCCAAGTATATCTATGACGTTCAGGATGTGGCGGATCTTGTGCCATTGGGACTGATCACGGCGGACGAATTCCAGACCTTTGCGCAGGCCGAAGAATTCCTGTGGGCCGTGCGCTCGCATTTGCATCTGGTCACAGGCCGGGCGACCGAGCAGCTGACCTTTGATCTGCAGGTCGAGGTGGCCGAACGCATGGGTTATGAAGACCGCGCCGGACGCCGCGCCGTCGAAGTCTTTATGCAGCGGTATTTCCGCGAAGCGACCCGCGTGGGCGAGCTGACCCGCATCTTTCTGACCAAGCTGGAAGCCACGCATATGAAAGGCGCACCTTTGCTGGAGCGCATCTTTCGTCGCCGCCCCCGTGTCAAAGCCGGGTACAAGGTGGTTCATGGCCGTCTCGACATTGCCGACGCCGACAAATTCCTGTCTGACAAGCTAAACATGTTGCGGCTGTTCGAAGAGGGTCTGCGCACCGGAATGCTGATTCACCCGGACGCCATGCGGCTGGTCAGCGCGCATCTGGACCTGATCGACGAAGACATGCGCGAGAACAAGGAAGCGCAACGCATCTTTCTTGATCTGCTGCTGAAACATGGAAATCCCGAACGCGCCCTGCGGCGCATGAACGAGCTTGGCGTCCTGTCAGCCTTCCTGCCCGAGTTCGAGCACATCGTGGCCATGATGCAGTTCAACATGTATCACAGCTATACGGTGGACGAGCATACAATCCAGTGCATCGTCAATCTGGCCCAGATTGAACGCGGAGAATTGGTGGAATCGCTGCCTCTCGCCTCGTCGATCCTGAAAGGCGGCGTCAATCGCAAAGTTCTGTATGTGGCGTTGCTGATCCACGACATTGCCAAGGGACGGCCCGAGGATCACTCGATCCTTGGCGCTCAGATCGCCCGCAAGATCGCGCCACGGCTGGGGTTGAACAAGAAGGATGCCGAAACGGTCGAGTGGCTGGTGCGCTATCACCTGCTGATGTCGGACATGGCGCAGAAACGCGATATCTCGGACCCGCGTACGGTGCGTGACTTTGCCAAGGCGGTGAAGACGGTCAAGCGGCTGGATCTGCTGACGGTACTGACCGTGTGTGACATTCGCGGCGTGGGGCCCGACACCTGGAACAACTGGAAGGCCACGTTGCTGCGCGCCCTGCACGCCGAAACCAAGCGGGCGCTGGAGACAGGGATGGAAGACCTCAACCGTGCCAACCGGGGGGCCGGAGCCAAAAAAGCCCTGCGCGCCGAACTGGCGGAATGGTCCAAAGCCGACCTGAAAACTGAAACAGGCCGTCACTACGATCCGTATTGGCAGGGCCTAAACCTGTCGACCCATGTCGAATTCGCCGAGATGCTGAAGGCGCTGGACACCAGCGGTGATCATGGCGCGATGGAAATCCGTCTGCACCCCGATGAAGATCGCGACGCCACCCGCGCCTGTTTTGCCATGGCAGACCATCCGGGGATTTTCGCGCGGATTGCAGGGGCTTTGGCGTTGGTCGGGGCCAACGTTGTGGATGCGCGCAGTTACACAACCAAGGACGGGTACGTGACCGATGCGTTCTGGATTCAGGACGCCGAAGGGCACCCGTTCGAATCCAGCCGCTTGCCACGGCTGACCCAGATGATCCACAAGACATTGAAAGGCGAAGTCGTCGCCCGCGACGCTTTGAAATCGCGCGACAAGATCAAGAAACGCGAACGCGCCTTCAACGTGCCAACCCATATCATTTTCGATAATGACGGGTCCGAGATATACACGATCATCGAGGTCGATACCCGCGACCGACCCGGCCTGCTTTACGATCTGGCCCGCACGATGGCGGCGGCAAATGTCTATATCGCCAATGCGGTGATCGCCACCTACGGAGAACAGGTTGTCGACACCTTCTATGTCAAGGACATGTTCGGGCTGAAATACCACTCGGACAGCAAACAACGCACGCTCGAGGCCAAGTTGAGAAAAGCCATCACGGAAGGCGCCCAGCGCGCAGCCTCATGAAGCAGATCCGGCTGTTCTCGGGCCTTTTCACCGTCGGGTTCTGGACCCTGGCCAGTCGTATTCTGGGGTTCCTGCGCGAGATACTGCTGACCGCTTATATCGGACCGGGGCCTGTCATGGACGCGTTTGTCGCCGCCTTCCGTCTGCCCAACATGTTCCGCCGCTTCTTTGCCGAAGGTGCCTTCAACGCAGCCTTTGTACCGATGTTCTCAAAACGGCTGGAGGGCGATGAGAACGCCCAGGGCTTTGCTCAGGATGCGTTCAACCTTCTGGCCGTGGCCGTGCTGGCTCTGGTCGGGTTGGCAATGGTGTTCATGCCCGCGCTGGTCTGGATCACGGCCGAGGGATTCTATGGCGATGCGCGCTTTGATCTGGCCGTCGATTATGGCTATGTCGTCTTTCCCTACATCCTGTTCATGTCGCTGGCGGCCCTGTTTTCCGGTGTACTGAACGCAACAGGGCGGTTCGCCGCTGCCGCCGCTGCACCGGTTTTGCTGAACATTTTTGCCTGCACCGCTCTGATTGCCGGGGCGCTTTCGGGTGGTGAGGTGATCCGCTGGCTGATCGCCGTTATCCCACTGGCAGGGATTGCGCAATTGGCTCTTGTCTGGATCGCGACCGAGCGGGCAGGCATCCATATTCGTCCGGGCCTGCCCAGGCTCAGCCCCGAGATGCGGCATATGGTGCGCGTCGCAGTGCCTGCAGGGCTGGCCATGGGAGTGACGCAGGTCAATCTGGTCGTTGGGCAACTGGTGGCGTCGAAAACCGAAAACGCTGTCAGCTGGCTGTTCGCAGCTGATCGGTTGTATCAACTGCCTCTGGGTGTGGTTGGCATCGCGGTTGGCATCGTCCTGCTGCCTGACTTGTCGCGCCGTTTGCGCGCCGACGACAAAGATGGTGCCCGCAATGCATTTTCCCGGGCAGGTGAATTTACGCTGCTGCTGACCATCCCCTCGACCGTTGCTTTTGTGATCATCCCGACCCCACTGGTGTCGGTCCTGTTCGAGCGTGGCCAGTTCAGCGCAGAAGACACGGCGGCCACGGCCCTTGCCGTGGCGATCTATGGTATGGGTCTGCCCGCGTTCATGCTTCAGAAATTGCTGCAACCGCTGTTTTTCGCCCGTGAAAATACACGCTCGCCCTTTCACTATGCGGTTGTCGCAATGGTCGTGAACGCCGGGCTTGCATTTGGACTGTTCCCGATTGTCGGGTGGATTGCGCCCGCAATCGCGGCCTCGGTGGCAGGCTGGGCCATGGTCGGGCTGTTGATCCTGGGCGGGCGCCGCATGGGCGAAGAGGCCCGGTTCGACGACAGGTTCAAGCGCCGGGCCTGGCGCATCGTGGTGGCCTCAGCGGGAATGGGGATTGTTCTTTACGCGGCATTGCACTTGTTCGGCTGGACGTTCCAGGTGCCCGGCTGGCGCTATCTTGCGCTGCTGTTCCTGATTGTCGGTGCAGCGATCACCTATTTCGGGCTGGGGCACCTGCTGCGCGCCTTCGAAGTGTCAGAGTTCAAGAAGGCCCTGCGCAGGTCATAAATCAGTCGCGGCGTATGCGTCCGACGATCCGCGCCCACCCGCCCGGAGCCATCAAGAAGGACAACGCAAAGCCCGTGGCAAAGCCGCCCAGATCGGCAACCCAGTCCTTGGTGCCGCCAAACAGCAGGCCGAATACAAGCTGGATACCCATCAGAACAGCAATCAGGCTGAACGCGCGCGACTGGTTTTCGCCCACCAGTGACAGCTTGCGCCACAATATCCAAGTGAACGCGCCGATCAGGCCATAGACCGGAGGGAACCCCCCCACCAGCGGATAGCGCGGATCAAGCAACAGGGCATAAACCAGCGCGCCACCGATGCCGGACAAGACAAAAACCACCAACATCTGAAGGCTGCCGAACACTTCGGCCACCAACTTGCCCATGGCCAGAACAAATACACAGACAAAAATGGCCTGCGTGAAGTTGGCCGACACGAACGGATATGTCACAAAGCGGATCAGATGTTCAAACGGCCAGCGCCCGTTTTCTATCATCCAATCAAAGATATCGGGTGAAAACGCATAGTGCTGTAACGCATCCAACCGCCATCCGACCGCCGCAGGCCCGCCCACCAGACCGCGCGCGCCAAAGGTAAAGGCCAGTTCGATGCCCATGATGAACAAAACCAACGCCACCACAACAGGCGGCAAGGGGTTCACGGCGGGGGTATAATGCTCGCTGCTCATTGGGCTGGCCTTTCGCGGCTGTTGACGTCCCTTGGCCTCATGGGTAAGCGACGGGGGCTGATTTTTCCAGACGGGAGTTCCCTTCGATGACCGAAACCCAGTTCACACCGCGCGTGTTCTCCGGCGCGCAGCCATCCGGCAATCTGCACCTTGGCAACTATCTGGGTGCTCTGCGGAACTGGGTGCGGATGCAGGGCTCGGATTACGAGACGATCTATTGCATGGTCGATCTGCACGCGATCACCGTCTGGCAGGACCCAAAAGAATTGCAACATGCCACGCGTGAACTGTGCGCAGGCTATATCGCGTCGGGGCTCGATCCCGAAAAGTCGATCCTGTTCAACCAAAGCCAGGTGCCGGAACACGCGCAACTGGCCTGGGTCTTCAATTGCGTCGCGCGTCTGGGCTGGATGCAACGGATGACACAGTTCAAGGACAAGGCTGGAAAGAACGCGCAAAACGCATCGTTGGGTTTGTTTGCTTATCCGGCCCTGATGGCCGCCGATATCCTGGTTTATCACGCGACCCACGTCCCAGTGGGCGATGACCAGAAACAGCATCTGGAACTGACGCGCGACATTGCGACCAAGTTCAACCATGATTTCGGCGTTGATTTCTTTCCGTTGACCGAGCCGGTGATCAAGGGTGCCGCGACCCGTGTCATGAGCCTGCGCGACGGGGCCAAGAAGATGTCCAAATCGGACCCGTCGGACATGAGCCGCATCAACATGACCGATGATGCGGACACGATTGCCAAGAAGATTCGAAAGGCCAAAACGGATCCGGATGCGCTGCCATCCGAGGTTGATGGGCTTGAGGACCGCCCCGAGGCGCGCAACCTCGTTTCGATTTACGCGGCCCTCAGTGACCAGACCGTGGAAGACGTTCTTGCAGAGGTTGGTGGAAAGCAGTTTGGAGAGTTCAAGCCCATGCTTGCGGACCTTGCCGTGTCCAAGCTGGCCCCAATCTCGTCCGAGATGTCGCGTTTGATGGGCGATCAAAGCGAAATCGACCGTATCCTTGCTCGTGGTGCCGAAAGGGCACGGGCGATTGCGGCCCCGATCCTGCAACAGACCTACGATATTGTGGGCATGGTTGGCGCGAAACAGGTCTGATTGCTCTGGACGTTACCGCATCGCCTTCCTAGGTTTGCCGCAAAGCTTGGGAGGGCGCTATGGCAGTCGGCAAGAACATCCGAACCTATTTCGAAGGTCAATGGCATGACGGAGACGCCCCGATCATGCGGGCTGCGGATCATGGCGCATGGCTGGGCTCGTCGGTCTTCGATGGTGCACGGTATTTCAACGGTCTCGCCCCCGACCTCGACGCGCATTGCGCGCGCGTAAACCGCTCGGCCGAGGCGCTGATGCTGGATCCCACGGTCACAACCAGACAAATGGTCGAAATCATCCGCGAGGGATTGCAAGCTTACGCCCCGGATGCAGCCGTCTATATTCGTCCGATGTACTGGGGCATTGACGGCGATGCGACAGCCATTATCCCCAAAGAGAACAGCACCGGTTTCGCGATTTGCCTCGAAGAAATCCCAATGGCCCCCGAAACAGCCTCGGCCACACTGGGATTAACGCGATTCCGTCGCCCGGTATTGGAATCGGCGGTGGTCAATGCCAAGGCTGGGTGTCTGTACCCCAACAATGCACGGATGTTGCGCGAGGTTCGTTCGAACGGGTTCTCGAACGCGCTGGTGGCTGACGCGCTGGGTCATGTGGCCGAAACAGCCACCGCCAATATTTTCATGGTCCGCGATGGAGAGGTTTTTACCCCAACCCCGAACGGAACATTTCTGGCGGGAATCACCCGCGCGCGCCACATCAAGAATCTGCGCGCCGATGGTGTGACCGTGCATGAAAGCATTCTCAGTTTTGAAGACTTTCACAAAGCCGACGAAGTGTTCATGACCGGCAACATGAGCAAGATCACACCAGTCACCGCGTTCGAGGATACTCAGTACCAGATCGGCCCGATTGCCCGCCGTGCACGGGCGCTGTATTGGGACTGGGCCGCCAGCAACCCTTGAATCTCAGACAGTTGCCAGCGCGCATCAGCTCAGGCATGATCGCCGGAAAGACACGAGGACTCCCATGCGCAAATTCCTGGTCGTTCTGGATGACAGCCGCGAATGCCTGAACGCGATGCGTTTTGCAGCGATGCGGGCGGCCCATACCGGGGGCGGCGTCACGATTCTTTCGGTCATTCCGCCGGATGAGTTCAACCACTGGATCGGTGTGGCCGAGGTCATGCGCGAAGAGGCCCGCGAGCGTATTCACGCCCATTACGAGGTTTTTGCGAAATGGATGCGCGATAAGCAAGGGGTCGAGCCCGAGCTGGCCATTCGTGAGGGCGACCCGGTCACCCAGATCATCGAACATGTGCAATCGGACGCGGAAATCGGTGTGCTGGTTCTGGGGGCGGGCACGGACAAGAAAGGCCCGGGCCCGCTGGTGACTCAACTGACGAAGAACTCGGGCAGCCTGCCGATTCCGATTACCATTGTTCCCGGCGATCTGAGCAAGGAAAAACTCGAAGCCATTACCTGAGGCCACACCATGGGTGCCAAGCTGCAATTCTGGTTCGATTTTGCCTCGACCTATTCCTACCTGAGCGCGATGCGCATCGAACAGGACGCCGAAGCGCAGGGCGTGTCGGTCGAATGGTGCCCCTTCCTGCTGGGCCCAATCTTTGCCGAACAGGGCTGGAACAACTCGCCCTTCAACCTCTACCCGGCCAAAGGGCAATATATGTGGCGGGACATGGAGCGTATCTGCGCGGCGCGGAACCTGCCGTTTCAGCGCCCCACTCAGTTCCCGCAGAACAGTTTGAACGCCGCGCGTCTTGCGCTGGCCATCGAGGCTGAAGATCAACGCGCGATGTTCACCCGCGCCGTGTTTGCGGCCCAGTTCGCATCCGGCCAGGACATTTCCGAGAGCCAGGTGCTGATCGGGTGCCTTGGTGCCGCAGGCATACCCAAAGAGCAGGTCCAGCGCACCACAGATCCGGACATCAAAGCAAGTTTGTTCGCGCAGGTAACCCGAGCCAAAGACCTGAACATTTTTGGCGCACCCAGCTTAGTCGCAGGTGACGAGTTGTTTTGGGGCGACGACCGGCTGGATGAGGCGATTTCTCACGCCGCATCAATTTAGAATGGTTCCAAATCTTGACTTCCCCGGCCCGGGCGCGCATATCAGATGCACCCCAAAACGGAGCCGCGCCATGTTTATCCAGACAGAATCCACCCCAAACCCGGCCACATTGAAATTCCTGCCCGGCCAGACGGTTCTGGATGCCGGTACGGCGGATTTCCCAACCGCAGATGCTGCGGAAAAGTCTCCTTTGGCCAAGCGTATCTTTGACGTGGCGGGCGTGACCGGCGTATTTTTCGGCAACGACTTTGTCACCGTGACCAAGGCGGAAGAGGTCCAGTGGGATCACATCAAACCCGCAATTCTAGGCGCGGTGATGGAGCACTATCAATCCGGCCAACCGGTCATGGGCGCAGATGCGCAGGCGGCGTCAGGACATGCCGAGCATACCGGCGAGGATGCCGAAGTTGTCAACCAGATCAAAGACCTGCTGGATAGCCGCGTGCGCCCGGCGGTAGCGCAGGATGGTGGCGACATTACCTTCCACGGGTTTGACCGGGGCGTTGTCTACCTGCACATGCAAGGGGCCTGCGCAGGGTGCCCATCCTCGACGCTGACCCTGAAAATGGGCATTGAAAATCTGCTGCGTCACTACATCCCCGAAGTGACCGAGGTTCGCCCTGTTGCGGTCTGAACCCACCATTCTGGCATTTGACACATCGGCCGCGCATTGCGCGGCCGCTTTGTTGCGGGGTGGCGACATCCTCGACGCACAGGCCGAGGCAATGACGCGCGGTCAGGCGGAGCGGCTGATGCCCTTTCTGACCGAACTTCTGGCCGACCACGACACCCGTTGGAGCGATCTGGATGCAATTGGCGTCGGAACCGGGCCGGGGAATTTCACTGGTATCCGAATCTCGGTCTCGGCCGCACGGGGGCTGGCGCTGGGGCTGACGGCTCCGGCGATCGGCGTTTCCGGTTTTGATGCGCTTACCATGCTTGCACCGCCCAACCATATTCCGGCGGTCCCTGCGCCGCGCGATCAGGTTTTCGTGCAGGTCGCCGACGCACCGCCGCAACTTCTTCCAAGGGACGCGGCCGAAAAGCTCGGCACATTGTTTTTCTGCACCCAACCCAAAGACCTGGCATGTGCGATTGCCACCGTGACCGCGCGGCGGTTGAGTGGCGTCAAAAGCCCTCCGGCCCCGCTTTATGTTCGTCCGGCAGATGCGGCGCCCTCGCGCGATGTACCGCCCCGGTTGCTGGACGGATGACACCAAGGGACATGGCAGCCACTCATGCCGCAGCCTTCACGCAGGCGCGGCCATGGTCAGCGGACGAGTTTGCCGATCTGCTCAGCAACCGCTTCACCCACTTCATCGGAACCCCGCAGTGCTTTGCCCTGTTTCAGGTGATCGCCGACGAGGCGGAGCTGTTGACGCTGGCGACTCACCCCACCTTCCAGCGACAGGGGCTAGCACGGTCGTGCATGGTTGCATGGCAGCAACAGGCGCTACAATTAGGCGCACATCGCGCGTTTCTGGACGTGGCATCCGATAACGATCCGGCTCGTCACCTGTATCTGAGCTGCGGGTATCAACCATGCGGTGAACGCAGGGGCTATTATCGACGCAAAGGTAGCGAATCTGCGGATGCAATCGTTATGGAACGCGCGTTACCCTGACAGCAGATGCGCTTTGTCGACCAATTGGTCAAAAATCAGTTGACCATGAGTGTTGCAAACGTCCTTAATTCCCGCCATCACAACAGATATGCTCGCTCTGAGTGGGTGGCGGGGCGCTTTGACCCCGGACCAATAATAGCCAACGGGAGTAACACATGACCCTTATGAAATCCTTGATGGGTGCCACAGCTGCGGTTGCGCTGACAGCTGGTGCCGCATTGGCCGAACCGGCCCTGATCTTCGATCTGGGCGGCAAGTTCGACAAGTCCTTTAACGAAGCCGCACACACCGGCGCATCTCGCTGGGCCGAGGAAACCGGCGGCACCTACCGCGAGATCGAAATGCAGTCCGAAGCCCAGCGCGAGCAGGCTTTGCGCCGCTTTGCCGAAGCGGGATCGAATCCGATCATCACCATGGGATTTGGCATGGCCGATCCGCTCAGCGCTGTGGCATCCGACTATCCCGACACGACTTTTGTTGTGGTCGATGTGACATGGCTGGATGCGCCGAATGTCCGTCAGGTGGGCTTTGCCGAGCATGAGGGATCGTATCTGGTTGGTATGATGGCCGCGATGGCCTCCAAATCGGGCACCGTTGGGTTCATCGGCGGCATGGATGTTCCGCTGATCCGTCACTTTGGCTGCGGCTATGCGCAAGGTGCCAAGGCGGTGAACCCGGATATCAAAGTGGTTGCCAACATGACCGGCACCACCCCCGCAGCCTGGAATGACCCGGTGAAGGGCTCGGAACTGACCAAGGCGCAGGTCAGCCAGGGTGCTGACGTGGTCTATGCCGCGGCAGGCGGTACCGGTATCGGTGTTCTGCAAACTGCCGCTGACGAAGGCATCCTGTCCATCGGCGTCGACAAAAACCAGAACCACCTTCATCCGGGACAAGTACTCACCTCGATGCTGAAACGAGTGGATGTGGCCGTATATGAAGCGATGAAGGCTGGTGAAAACGTCGAAACCGGGGTGTTCACGATGGGTCTGGCTGAAGACGGGGTCGGATACTCGCTTGATGAACATAACGCGGCCTTGGTCTCAGACGAAATGAAGGCGTCGGTCGACAAGGCCCGTCAGGACATCATCGACGGGAATCTGAACGTCGTCAGCTACTATGAGAACGACAGCTGCCCGGCGCTGCAGTTCTGATATCACGCGGGGCGGGGGCATGACCTTCGCCCCGTCTCCACTCTGCCGCATGCGGCCCTTTCGGCAACCCAAGGACAAGACATGACCGTCCCCGCCATTGAGCTCAAAGGGATTTCCAAAGCCTTTGGGCCGGTTCAGGCCAACAAGGACATTTCGATCAGCGTCGCCCCCGGCACGATCCACGGGATCATCGGCGAAAACGGCGCGGGCAAATCCACACTGATGAGCATCCTCTACGGCTTCTACAAGGCCGACAAGGGTGAGATCTGGATCAACGGATCAAAGACCGACATCCCGGACAGCCAGGCAGCCATCGCCTCGGGCATCGGGATGGTGTTTCAGCATTTCAAACTGGTCGAGAATTTCACCGTTCTGGAAAACATCGTTCTGGGTGCCGAAGATGGCGGGTTGCTGGCCCCCTCGCTGGCCAAGGCGCGTAAAGAACTGAAAGCGCTGGAAGAAGAATACGAGCTGTTCGTCGATCCCGACAAGCGCATCGACGAGATCGGCGTTGGCATGCAGCAGCGGGTCGAGATTCTCAAGGCGCTCTACCGCAAGGCTGAGATTCTGATCCTCGACGAACCCACCGGTGTTCTGACCCCCGCCGAGGCGGATCAGCTGTTCCGCATCCTCGACCGGCTGCGGTCCGAGGGGAAAACCATTATCGTGATCACTCACAAACTGCGCGAGATCATGGAGAACACCGATACGGTTTCGGTGATGCGGCGCGGAGAGATGACGGCAACTGTCAAAACAGCAGACACCAACCCGCAGGAACTGGCCGAGCTGATGGTGGGTCGCAAGGTGCTGCTGCAGGTGGACAAGGTGCCCGCACAGCCGGGCGAGCCGGTGCTGGAGATCGAAAACCTCAGCGTCACCGATTCCGCCGGGGTCGAGCGCGTCAAGGGCATCAATCTGACCGTGCGCGCCGGTGAGATTGTGGGCATCGCCGGCGTGGCGGGCAACGGACAATCCGAACTGCTTGAGGTTCTGGGCGGAATGCGCCCCGGGCAGGGGGAGATCAGGCTGAACGGTGCACCTCTGGCGCTGAGCGGATCAGGCTCTGATGGGCAGGCCCGGCGCGCGCAGGGCATTGCGCATGTACCCGAGGACCGGCAGCGCGAAGGTCTGATCATGGACTTCCATGCGTGGGAAAATGTGGCTTTCGGCTATCATCGCGACCCGGCATATCAGCGGGGGATGTTCATGGATAACACCGCCCTGCGGGCCGATACCGAGGCCAAGATCGAGAAGTTCGATGTCCGCCCGCCCAACGGCTGGCTGTCCGCCAAGAGCTTTTCCGGCGGCAACCAACAAAAGATCGTCGTGGCGCGTGAGATTGAACGCAACCCCGATCTGCTGCTGGTGGGCCAACCCACGCGCGGCGTGGATATCGGGGCCATCGAGTTCATTCACAAACAGATCGTCGCCCTGCGCGATCAGGGCAAAGCCATTCTGCTGGTTTCGGTTGAACTGGAAGAGATCTTTTCGTTGTCAGACCGGATCGCGGTGATGTTTGACGGACATATCATGGGCGAACGCCTGCCACATGAAACCGATGAAAAAGAGCTGGGCCTGCTGATGGCCGGTGTTGCAGGAGAGGCCGCCTGAGCCATGGAAAAAATGCCCAAATGGGCTGATGTCGTTCTGATTCCGCTGATCAGCCTGATGTTGGCCACAATTCTATCGGTTCTGGTCATCCTCGCGATCGGGGAAAATCCGATTGAGGCCGTGAACCTGATGATCACCGGTGCGCTGGGGTCGACATATGGCTGGGGATACACCCTCTATTATGCGACCAACTTTATGTTCACCGGACTGGCGGTTGCGGTCGCCTTTCACGCGCGCATGTTCAATATCGGCGGCGAAGGCCAGGCGATGCTGGGCGGGTTGGGTGTTGCCATCGTCTGCCTGTACGTCCCATGGCCGCATTGGAGCATTGCCCTGCTGGCGGCCTGCGTGGCCTCGATGGTCTTCGGTGCGGCGTGGGCGGCCATTCCGGCTTATTTGCAGGCCAAGCGTGGCAGCCACATCGTGATCACCACGATCATGTTCAACTTTATCGCGGCCGCCTTCCTGAACTACATGCTGGTCAACGTCATGCGCCCGCAGGGTTCGCAGGATCCAGCAACTGCGCGGTTCCCCGACGCGGTGCATCTGCCGACATTCCAGTCGATGTTCTCGACCGCCGAGAACGTGATGTTCCGGGGTGCTCCGGCCAATATCTCGTTCTTTGTGGCCATCCTTGCCTGTTTCGCCGTTTGGGCGCTGATCTGGCGCACCCGTCTGGGTTATGAGATCCGCGCTTATGGGCACTCGGAAACAGCCGCTGTCTATGCCGGTATCTCGCCCGTGCGGATTACCATCATCGCGATGCTGATCTCGGGCGCGCTGGCCGGGCTGATGGCGATCAACAATGTCATGGGCGAGGCCGAGCGGCTGGTGCTGAATTCGACCGAAGGCGCGGGCTTTATCGGAATTGCCGTGGCGCTGATGGGACGATCTCATCCCTTTGGCGTATTCCTGGCCGCACTTCTATTCGGTTTTCTGTATCAGGGCGGCGCAGAATTGGCCTTGTGGACATCGATCCCGCGCGAACTGATCGTGGTGATTCAGGCGCTGGTCATCCTGTTTACCGGCGCGCTGGACAACATGGTGCGGATGCCGCTTGAAAAACTGTTCCTGAGCCTGCGGAAGGGAGCCCGGTGATGGAAGCCTTTGTCACACTCATTCAGGTGCTCGACTCCACCATTCGCCTGGCAACTCCGCTTTTGCTGGCCTGTCTTGCCGGTCTGTATTCCGAACGCGCGGGCATTTTCGACATCGGGCTGGAAGGCAAGATGTTGATGGCGGCCTTTTTCTCGGCTGCGGTGGCTGCGGTTTCGGGGTCCGTCTGGCTGGGCCTTCTTGCGGGCACCGCAGCATCGCTGGTCTTGTCCGGGCTACATGGGTTGGCTTCGATCACGTTCCGGGGCAATCAGCTGATCTCGGGCGTCGCAATCAATTTCCTTGCGGCAGGGATGACCGTTCTTGTGGCCCAAAGTTGGTTCCAACAGGGTGGCAGAACGCCCTCTCTGTTCGGCGGCGGACGCTTTGAACCGCTTGAGTTTCCGTTCGCGATTGGCCCCGATGATGCCGAGCAGACAGGGCAATCGGTCTCGGAGCTGATGTCAGAGGCAAACGTCTTCGAACTGATATATTCAGAGCTTTTGTCGGGGCATTCCATACTGGTCTACGTGGCGTTCCTGATGGTTCCGGCAACTTGGTGGATTTTGTATCGCACACGATTCGGCCTGCGCCTGCGGGCGGTGGGTGAAAACCCGGAAGCGGTTGACACGGCAGGTGTTTCGGTTGTCGGCCTCCGCTTTGCAGCTGTCGCTATCTGCGGCGTTTTGTGCGGCATCGCCGGGGCATATCTGGCAACCGCGTTGCAGGCGGGGTTCGTCAAAGAGATGACAGCCGGACGCGGTTTCATCGCGCTGGCCGCGTTGATCTTCGCCAAATGGCGGCCCTGGCACGCAATGGGTGCATGCCTGCTGTTCGGGCTGTTGCAGGCTGTGGCATTGCGGTTCCAGAATATCGATCTGGGCGGAGTGGTGATTCCTGTTCAAGTCATGGACGCCCTTCCCTACATCCTGACCGTTGTGATTCTGGCCGGGTTTGTGGGCAAGGCCGTACCGCCGCGTGCAGGCGGCGAACCCTATGTGAAAGAGCGCTGATAAGGCCAGTTTGAAACAGGATTTCGGTCCTGTTCGCTGCAAAGCGGCATAGAGAGTTGATTTTGTCTGCCGCAAGCGCTCTAAAGAGGTATGGAAGTGTCCCGCCTCAGGTCTGCAGGTCTGATTTCCCTCCCTGTCCGACTGCGCAGGATCGGATCTGTACCGCGCGCTCCTTCTGTTGAGTTATCCGTTACCCGGGCCAGGGCCGCGTCGCGCGGCAGGCCCTGCCCCGTCTAGAAGAAGCCATGCAGATATACCTCCCGATTGCCGAAGTCTCTGTGAACGCCTTTCTGTTGTTTGGGCTGGGGGGCATGGTCGGTATTTTGTCCGGGATGTTCGGCGTCGGTGGCGGGTTTCTGATGACGCCACTGCTGTTCTTCATCGGAATTCCGCCAGCTGTCGCCGTTGCAACCGAAGCCAACCAGATCGTGGCCTCATCCTTTTCCGGAGTGCTGGCGCATTTCCGGCGCCGAACGGTGGATCTGAAAATGGGGACGGTGCTACTGATCGGAGGTCTGGCCGGGGCGGCGTTGGGTGTGGTTGTGTTCAACTACCTCAAAAGCCTTGGGCAGGTCGATCTGCTGGTAAAACTTTGTTATGTCGTGTTTTTGGGCGTCATCGGCAGCCTGATGTTCGTCGAAAGCGTCAATGCACTGCGCAAGTCCCGCAAGGGAACGACACCCGCCAAACGCCGTCAGCGCACCTGGGTTCATTCGATGCCGTTCAAAATGCGGTTCCGAACCTCGGGCCTTTATATCTCGGTCATCCCTCCGCTGGTGGTCGGGCTGTTGGTCGGCATTTTGTCCGCCATCATGGGCGTGGGCGGCGGGTTCATCATGGTGCCCGCGATGATCTATCTGCTGGGCATGCCAACCAAGGTGGTGGTTGGCACCTCACTGTTCCAGATCATTTTCGTGACCGCTTTCACAACAATGCTGCACGCCACCACGAACTATACGGTCGACGTGGTGCTCGCCGTTCTTCTGCTGGTGGGCGGCGTTGTCGGCGCACAGATCGGCACCGTAATCGGTGCGCGCATGCCGGCCGAGCAGCTGCGCGTTCTGCTGGCTGCGCTGGTGCTGGTGGTATGCGGCAAGCTGGGTCTGGACCTTTTGCTGCAACCCAGCGAACTCTATTCACTTGGCGACGCGGGGGGGCACTAGAATGCTGCGCCTGATCGCCGCTTTTTGCCTTTTGACCCTGCCCGCCTTTGCAGCGGACGAGCAGGTTGTGCTGGGCCTCAGCCAGGACCGAGTATCTATCACCGCAAACTTTGACGGGTCCGAGATTTTGATCTTCGGCGCGGTCAAACGCGAGGCTCCGATCCCCGAAGGTCCCCCGCTTGAGGTGATCGTCTCGGTTGTGGGCCCGTCCGAGCCGGTGACAGTCCGCCGCAAAGAGCGTCGATTTGGCATCTGGGTCAACACCGACAGCATTCTGGTTGATCTTGCCCCCAGCTTCTACGCGGTAGCGACAAGTGCGCCCTGGGACGACGTTCTGACCAACACCGAAGATCTGCGCCACAGCGTATCAATCGATCAGGCAGTTCGCCTGGTCGGTGCCGACATGAACGTGCGGGACGCTCAGGACTTCGCCAAGGCGGTGGTGCGCATTCGCGAGGCCGAAGGGCTGTATTCGGTGCGCGAAAACACCGTGGCCGTCGATGAACAAACCCTGTTCCGCACCTCGATCGACATGCCCGCGGATCTGACCGAAGGCGATTATTCGGCCCGGATTTTCCTGACCCGGGGCGGTCTGGTGGTCTCGCAGTTCGAAACCACCATAGATGTACGCAAAGTCGGGTTAGAGCGTTTCCTGTACAACATGTCGCGTCAGCAACCTGTCTGGTACGGCCTGATGTCGCTGGTCATCGCAGTTGCCGCCGGTTGGGGCGCATCGACAGCCTTCCGCCTGCTGCGCGAGAACTGAACGGACCCGCGTCGCGGTGAAGACCGCCTCGGTCTGGTTCAATCGGGTCTAATTCTGTTCGGCTTCCAGCGTCAAAGACGGCGCAGCCACCGCTTTCAGATCATCCACGCGCAACGGATGGCTTGGCTTGGACAACCGGTTGCGCACGACCCAGATCAAACGCTCCTGTGCGCGGGTGATGGCGACATAGGCCAGACGTTTCCACAGCGGCTGCCCGGCCTCGGTCCGGCCCATTCGGGCAGCGGCGTAAATGTCTGGCGCAAACACCTGTACCGTGTCCCATTGTGACCCCTGCGCCTTGTGTATCGTCACCGCCGCGCCATGCAGAAACGTGGCCCCCATACGGGCCGCATAGGGGATAAACGGTTCTTCTTCGTCGGGCTTTTCGATCTGAACGATAGAGGCCGCACTGACCTGGGGGTCCTCGGCCCCCATGACATGCAGTCTTGAGAACCCCGGCTTGCGACCCGGCCCAAGATAGACCACCTGCGCGCCTTTGATCAGCCCGCGCGCCTCAAGGTCCAGACGTTTTTTGCGGTGTTTGAGCGGCAGTTCGATCCCGTCGCAAATCAACGGCTCGCCTTCCAGCAACTCGGTATCGGGGGCGTTGTGGACATTCCGAAAGGCCTGAATCAGGCGAATGCGCGTGGCATTGCGCCAAACCAGAACGGGGCTACGGGCCATCAGGTCGACCTCGACCCGCTGACCCCAGACAACACGGTCATCGCGACGCGCTGTGTCTTCGACCAGCCGTTCAAAATCCTCAAAGCCCATGGCCGGGTCGGACAACGCATGGGCCAGATCCAGAATGGGATTGTCTGCTGTCTGACGATGGACGCGATGCAGGATCAGCTTGCGCGGTTCGGGCAGGCTGTCAAATACCATCGACCCGGACTGGTTGACCGGCGCCAACTGAGCCGGGTCGCCAAACAGCAGCAGAGTCGGGAAAATCTCTTTAAGGTCTTCATATTGGCGATCATCCAGCATCGAGGCTTCATCGACAAAGCCAATATCCAATGGCTCTTCCCGCCGCTTCCAGCCCGTGATGAAATCCGAGCCACGCAGGCCCGCAGCAGCCAAAGCACCCGGAATTGATTTGTTGTTGGCATAAAACGCGGCGGCGCGATCCAGCGCCTCATCCGTCAGCCCCTCAATCTCGGGGCGCTCATCATTACCCGCAAGCCACTCCGCGATCCGCTCATACTCCGGATCGTAGACCGGGGTATAAAGGATGCGGTGGATCGTCGTCGCCGGTACGCCGCGCAGACGCAGGACGCTTGCCGCCTTGTTCGTTGGTGCCAGGATGGCAAGACTGCGTTTGTCTCGCGACTTTCGGCTTTCGAAATCACCAGAAATCAGGTTCACGCCGGTCTCGGCCAGGGCCTTGTAAAGCTCGGCCAACAAAAGCGTTTTGCCCGACCCCGCCTTGCCGATCACGGCCATGACACCCGATTGCCCATTGCCGGGCAATTTCAGCAGGGCATCGTCTTCAAGGTCAACACCGGCGCTGCGCAGCATCTCGGCGATACTGTCGAAAGCGGCGGCCTGATCTTCCGAGAAAGTAATTTGGGGCAACGACATGGCGCGACCCTACAGGGACGCGCCAGCGGCCACCAGATGCCGAATTCGTTTTCCCGGCTCTCAGGCGGACAATGCGAACCGATGTTGTCGGGTTGCCCCGAAAGCGGTGGTAAACCACAAACGGGACAGGTGGCGCGGAATACCAGCGCGCTCTGCCACTCGGGTGCAATCGTCGGCAGAATAGGGCCACAACCCAACCGAGATCTGATCCCGCCCAGTGCCTTCCGAACCCAGGACAACCGGAGAAGACCCGATCAGACGGTAGATCCGGATCATACGCGCATCAAACACACCCGCGATGTGGGTCAGACCAAATCCCTCCATCATCTCACCGGCGCTCAACATGATTGCGCCAGCGGTGTGCGGGCTCGCGGTCCGAGAAAGGCAAAAGCGTGTCACTTCCCAAATCAACGGGCTGCAAATCGGCTGACCGCCAGTCAAATGACCAAAGATATCATTCACCATGACCGGCCCAGTCGTCGGCAAAACCCGCATCGAGCCACCATGGCTGCCATCCGCTTCTTCCCAGATCACATAAAGAGGGTTCAGTTCGTCATACTGATCTCTCTCTTCCCCCTTGGCGTTCACATGAACATCCCAACCAAGTCGGGTTTTAAACTGATCCGCCCGGTCGTGAAACATCCCCTCGGCCAGAGTTGGAAAATTGTGCAACTCATCAGCGTAAAGATAACGCAACATGTCTTCGTCCCCTTGTCGTCCATATCTGGAACAAAGGGGGTACAAAGACGTGGTTAATTATCGGTGAGACCACCGTGCGGTCGTTAAACTACTATTAAACCTCGGCTGAGTGCCGTAGCGATGGCATGAGTCGTATTAAGCGCACCAAGCTTGGACCGCGCGCTTTCGATATAGGCCCGCAGCGTGTGTTCCGAGATCGACAGGGAGTGCGCGACCTGTGCGCGGCTATAGCCCAGCGCCAACAGCGTCATCACGTCAATCTCGCGCGGGGACAGGGCACGTCCGGTTTCCGGCTGGCGGTCGCGGGCAAATTCCAGGGCCTTTCGGTTGGTGTAATGGGCAATCAGGATCAGATCGCGGTTGCAAGAGGAAATAAAATGACACCAGGCGTCATCATCACAGGTGTGGTTTATAGTAAAAAGTGCAAACTGACCGCTTGGGCCGCGCAACGGGATCGAATAGCCCTGATTGCCGACCCCGTGGTCCTGAGCATCCTGCAAGAACGCTTTGACGGCTTTCCCCGACCAGTTCAGCTGTTTCCAATCAACGGGATGATATCGCTGGAAGCAGCCCAGAATGACCGGATCAATCCTGTGGTAGTTACGCTCCTGATAGCGTTCGACCCAATGATCAGGATAAGTGGTAAAGCCGTAATGCTCGCCCGCGCTTTCCACCCAGTGATAGATGATGTGGTCAATGTCCAGAAGGTCACGCAGACGAAGCGCAACCCTGGTCAGTTCGTCAAGCGTGGTGGTGCTTTCCAAATCCCCGAGGATTTGTTCCAGGTTGTATTTTAGTCCCATTCGCAGGCGCGCGTGCCTCATTCTGCGTGGACGCGATCTCGGCCGCTGCGATCAGCCGGGTATCATCCAACTGTTCGGCAAGGGCACCCAACCCGTTCGCCGCAGCAAACGCCTTGAGGTCTGACAAAACGTCCAAAATCCACTCATTTTGCGCCATCAGGGTGTCCCCGAAATAGTTAACGAAGGGTTAACACAACCATAACATGTATATACTATTGTGGCATATTCGCTGCTTTCTACTCCCCAAAAATAGCGGGTCAAAAATATGTAAGATCTTGTAATCAAACAACTTGAATCGCGAATGCCAAAACACCCGCCGACAATGTCATGTCTGCGGGTGCCATTGTTGAAATCAACCTTACGTTACTGGCCTGCGTCCAGAACTTCTTCCAAAGTCCGCATACCGGTGCGCGGGGCCTGAACCAGAACCGACATGTTGCCGGGCTTATGCTCGTTCCGCATCATTTTCATATGCGCCTCAGGCAAGTCTTTCCAAGTGAAGACCTCGGACATGCAGGGATCAAGCCGACGCTCGACCATCAACTGGTTCGCGGCCGAAGCCTGTTTCAGATGGGCGAAATGCGACCCCTGCAAGCGTTTCTGATGCATCCACATATAGCGCACATCGAAGGTCAGGTTATAGCCGGTGGTCCCGGCGCAAATCACAACCATGCCGCCCTTTTTCACCACGAAGGTCGAAACCGGAAAGGTGCTCTCGCCGGGATGTTCAAACACCATATCGACGTTGACGCCCTTGCCGGTGATGTCCCAGATGGCCTTGCCGAATTTACGGGCCTCTTTGAACCATTCGGCGTATTCAGGGGTGTTCACTGTGGGCAATTGACCCCAGCAGTTGAAGTCCTTGCGGTTCAGAACGCCCTTTGCGCCCAGCCCCATGACAAAGTCGCGCTTGCTTTCGTCCGAGATCACGCCAATCGCGTTCGCGCCTGCGGTGTTGATCAGCTGGATCGCATAAGAGCCCAGACCCCCCGAAGCCCCCCAGACCAGAACATTCTGGCCGGGTTTCAAATCATGCGGTTCATGTCCGAACAGCATCCGGTATGCGGTGGCCAGCGTCAGCGTGTAACAAGCGCTTTCCTCCCAGGACAGATGCTTGGGGCGTGGCATCAGCTGCTGCGCCTGTACGTTGGTGAACTGCGCGAAGGACCCATCCGGCGTTTCATAGCCCCAGATCCGTTGGCTGTCGGAATACATCGGGTCGCCACCATTGCAGGCCTCATCGTCGCCGTCGTCCTGGTTGCAGTGGATCACAACCTCGTCGCCAACCTTCCAGCGGCGCACCTTGTCGCCCACGGCCCAGACGATGCCCGACGCGTCCGACCCCGCAATGTGGAAAGGCTGACCATGGCCGTCAAACGGGCTGATCGGCTTGCCCAACGACGCCCAGACGCCGTTGTAATTTACGCCCGCGGCCATCACCAGAACGAGCACCTCGTGACTGTCCAGCTTGGGCACATCGACCACTTCCAGCTGCATGGCAGTGTTCGGCTCGCCATGGCGTTCTTTGCGGATCGCCCACGCGTACATTTTCTTGGGCACATACCCCATCGGAGGAATTTCACCCATCTCATAGAGGTCTTTTTCCGGCGCGTCGTAAGACGCGATACCGCTTTCGGTGTCCAGAGCCATATTGGCCTCCTTTGCTCCAATCGTTCGCCGCGATGCAGAATCGCTTGCCTTACAGGATGAGATATTGGGCCTGAAGAAATAATGCAATATATTTTGATGCTATTTTGTAATTTTATGACCCAGCAGTTGCAGAAATTTACTTCGCCACCGCAGCATCTGCCTGACCAGCGCTCAATGGCGCTGAAGCCGCGTAAAAGGCCAGCAGATCAACCCTCTGACCCGATTGAGATATTACTCCGTCGACCTGTTTGAGAATCCCCCGCTGCACCAGTTGATCCAGGGCGTCGGTGATAGCCTTGTCATCGGGTTCAGCCGCGAGCCCATCGCGCCGCATCATTTCAGCGACCATCCTGCGGACTTCATCTTCCAGCAATTCCCCATGGTTCTGAATCAGCCAGCAAATCGCCGGAACGGGTACTAGCGGAATTGCGTCCCGGATGCGGGACATCAACGATCGCGCCAGATCGGTCATAACGTCCCGCTTATGCCTCGCACGAAAAGACTTCAGCGAAATCGGCGCGCCATATCGGACCGAAGCGAGCCCAAAACGCTGGTACCGTCCGATCAGGCGACGCCCGATCTGTTTCAGTATCCATATCGTGATCACGCCGATCCTGGCCCGGAATCTCCGGTCATTGCCCAGTGCAGCCTTGGTCAGAATCGTGTCTTCCAACACCCTGTCGTAATTGAGGGCGACAGGAACAAACACCACATCCTTCCCCTCGGGTTCAGTACCATCGATGATATATTTAAGAAGCCCAAGCTTGGGCCGTCCCAGTGCGCCGCTCAGGCTTAGGCCACCTTCCGGGAACATGGCCTGGGTGACCCCGGCCTCGGTCGCATGCCGCACATAGCAAGACAGCACCTGACGGTACAGTTCATTGCCCGATCTTCGCCGAATGAAATAGGCCCCCATGGCCCGGATCAAACGGCTGAGCGGCCAGACCCGCGCCCATTCTCCCACCGCATATGACAGCGCAGATTGCTGCGCGGCCAGATAGGTCACCAGCACGTAGTCCATATTGCTGCGGTGGTTCATCACGAAAACGACGGTCGCGTCAGGGTCTATGTTTTTCAAAGCCTCTTCATCACGATAGCTGAGGCGCACATCATAAAAGGCGTTGCTCAGCATTCGGGCCAGACGGATGGCAATGCTGAAATACGCCACCGCAGAAAACGACGGAACAATCTCGCGTGCATAACGGCGGGCGGATTCGAACGCGACCGCTTCGGGCACCTGCTCTTCTCGCGCCGTGTTCTGCACGGCCCGCCCCACCTGAGGGTCGTAGATCAACCGTTGGATCATATCGTGTCGCCGGGCCAGTTTGAACGGCTGGATCGGGCGCTGCAGCCGCGTGTTCAGCCGCTTGACCGCACGCTCAAGTCTGCGGCGAAAGAACCAACGCACCGATGGAAACAGGAAATGCGAGGCCAGAGTGACCGCGGCAAACACCAGGATCAGCAAAAACAGCCAAAGCGGAAGCTCCACGGTTTGAGTCATTCCGGCACCCTGCCAGCAAACGCGACCTCCTACAATCAGAAGAACACTAAATGCCGCGACGCAGCGAATTGACATATCCCAAAAATTGCGCTTTAGAACTTCTTGACGAAATATTCTTACTCAAGCTCGATATGAGGCCCGCTATGACGCAGACGCAGAAAGATCGCCCCTGGCTTATCCGTACCTACGCTGGTCATTCGACGGCACATGCATCGAACGCACTATATCGGGGCAATCTGGCCAAAGGGCAGACGGGTCTGTCCGTGGCATTCGATTTGCCAACACAGACCGGCTATGACAGCGACCATACGCTGGCGCGCGGAGAAGTTGGTAAAGTCGGCGTACCGATCAGCCATCTGGGCGATATGCGGGTGCTGTTCGATCAGATTCCGCTGGAGCAGATGAACACCTCGATGACGATCAATGCCACGGCACCGTGGTTGCTGGCCCTTTATATTGCCGTCGCGGAAGAGCAAGGCGCCGATGTGGCCGCGTTGCAGGGCACGGTTCAGAACGATCTGATCAAGGAATATCTGAGCCGCGGAACTTATGTCTGCCCGCCGAAACCGTCACTCAAGATGATCGCGGATGTGGCCGAGTATTGCTATACCAACGTACCAAAATGGAACCCGATGAACGTGTGTTCGTATCACCTGCAAGAGGCTGGTGCGACGCCCGAACAGGAACTGGCCTATGCGTTGGCCACAGCCATCGCAGTTCTGGATGAACTGCGCCCCCGCGTCCCGGCCGAGGATTTTCCGGCGCTGTGCGGGCGCATCTCGTTCTTCGTGAATGCGGGAATTCGCTTTGTCACTGAAATGTGCAAAATGCGCGCCTTTGTGGATCTTTGGGATGAAATCCTGCAACAACGCTATGATGTCGAGAACCCTAAATTCCGCCGATTCCGTTATGGCGTTCAGGTGAATTCATTGGGGCTGACCGAACAGCAGCCCGAAAACAACGTCTACCGCATTCTGATCGAGATGCTGGCTGTGACCCTGTCAAAAAAGGCCCGCGCCCGTGCCGTTCAACTGCCCGCTTGGAACGAGGCGCTGGGGCTGCCGCGCCCATGGGATCAACAATGGTCCATGCGGATGCAGCAAATTCTGGCGTACGAGACTGACCTGCTGGAATATGAAGACTTGTTTGACGGCAATCCCGCCGTGGACCGCAAGGTCGAAGAGTTGAAGACGGGCGCCCGGGCCGAATTGGCCAACCTGGAGTCGATGGGCGGTGCGGTTGCCTCGATCGAATATATGAAATCCCGTCTGGTCGATTCCAATGCGGACAGACTGAACAGGATCGAACGGAACGAGACCGTTGTTGTCGGCGTGAACAAATGGACAGAAGGCGAGCCTTCACCTCTTCAGACCGAAGATGGCGGCATCATGGTCGTCGATCCGGCGGTTGAACAAGAGCAAATCGACCGTCTGAACAATTGGCGGGCTGAGCGGGACGATGCGGCGGTCGAAACCGCACTGGCCGCATTGCGTGACGCCGCACAGAGCGGTGCGAATGTGATGGAACCTTCGATTGCAGCCGCCAAGGCCGGTGTCACCACCGGGGAATGGGCCGAGGTGATGCGCAAAGTATATGGCACATATCGCGGCCCGACCGGCGTTTCGGGCTCTGTCTCAAACAAAACCGAAGGGCTGGACGATTTGCGGGCCGCTGTGGATGCGGTCAGCGACAAGCTGGGCCGCCGCCTGAAGTTCCTTGTTGGCAAGCCGGGTCTCGATGGGCACTCCAACGGTGCCGAGCAGATCGCCTTCCGGGCCCGCGATTGCGGTATGGATATCAGCTATGAAGGTATCCGTCTGACACCGGAAGAAATCGTCAGCGCCGCGGTGGAAGACAAGGCCCATGTGATCGGGCTATCGATTCTGTCTGGCAGTCACATTCCTCTGGTGCAGGATGTCATGACGCGCCTGAACGAGGCGGGGTTGCATGACGTTCCGGTCATTGTGGGCGGCATCATTCCCGACGATGACGCATCAAGATTGAAGGCCATGGGTGTTTCGAAAGTTTATACACCCAAGAATTTCGAACTAAACACGATCATGGGCGATATCGTTACAATCGTTGATCCAAAAAACATGGCTGCCGAATAAACGGCGCATTGTTCCGGATTTTCAGAATTATCTCTTTTGGAAAGGGGATAGATCATTTCACCTTTTAGAATTACGGTGCGAAATTACATCCAGTCGTAACCGTTTTTGGAGGAGAATGATGGGGATCAATCTTGAGAACATGTCGCGCAAAGAATTGCTGGAATTGCGCGGGCAAATTGAAAAAGCCTTAAAGCGCGCTGAAAAACGCGAAAGACAGGAAGCCTTGAAAGCTGCCGAAAAGGCCGCGGCCGAGTTCGGTTTTTCCCTTTCGGATTTGGCCAGCGATGCGCCGCGCGCCGTTAAAGGCCCAAAATCGAATGCAAAATACCGCAATCCTGCGAATGAAGCCCAAACCTGGACAGGCCGTGGGCGCAAACCGCAGTGGGTTCACGACGCCTTGAAATCGGGCGCCGATATTTCTGAATTGGAAATCTGAATGGAAATAGTCTCAAAATGACAATCCATATTGGTGCCGAAAAAGGTGAAATAGCCGAAACCGTTCTTTTGCCCGGTGATCCGTATCGCGCGAAATGGGCTGCGGACACGTTTTTACAGGACGTCCGGCAAATCAATAACGTGCGCGGTATGCTTGGATTCACTGGAAACTGGCAGGGGAATCCGGTCACTATTCAGGGTAGCGGAATGGGAATGCCGTCCCTGTCCATTTACGTCAACGAACTGATCCGCGATTATGGGGCCAAGACCCTGATCCGCATCGGGTCTTGCGGCGGCATGCAGCACAGCGTGAACCTGCGCGATGTCATTCTGGCGATGACATCGACCACACTCAGCACGCCATCACGTGGCATCATGAAAGAGCTCAATTTCGCGCCCTGTGCGGATTGGGGCCTTCTGCAAGCCGCCGCTAACGCGGCTCGGACAAAGGGAACGGTGACACATGTCGGCGGCATCTATTCCTCGGACGTGTTTTATGACGAACGCCCTGATCTGAACGAACAGATGGTGCGCCACGGCATCCTCGGCGTCGAGATGGAAGCGGCCGAGCTTTACATCCTCGCCGCGCGGCACCAATGCCGGGCTCTGGCCGTTCTGACGGTATCTGATCACTTGCTGACCGGCGAGGCTCTGCCCTCGTCTGACCGCGAGCAGAGCTTTGGCGACATGGTTGAGATCGCACTGGAAGCCGCGTTTACAAAGACCGACTGATCAGCGCCCATGCGTTCGGTCATAACCATTGCGCGGAGGGCTCTCCCAGCCCTTCAATGCCGCCTCGGCCGGGGCAAAAACCTCGACCAACAGCGGATAGCAAGCTGCAGTATCGGAAGAATGTTCAGCGGAACAATCCCCACCCGGACAGGCACTCAGATTGCCGAGCAAGTCGATTTCGGCAAAGAATTCAAGGTAATCCCCCGGGCGCACGGGCGAGGCTTTCATGAAATACTGCCCGGTATCCCGGGTGAAGCCCGTGCACATGAAGACGTTCAGGACGTCATGCACGGCTGGCTCGGCCTCGGTCATTGAGATACCCAGATGATCCGAAAGCGCACGCGTCAGGTTGGAATGGCAGCAATGATGATACTGTGTCCCTGACAGCAGGTTACCGGTATAGGGATCGCACCGCGTCCCGATCACATCGTGGACCGAACCCCCGAAGTCATCAATCCCGTACCACCCCAGAGTGTCGGCAACAATGGTGGCCATTGGGCGCAAATGCGGAAAGCTGGACCACATATGCTCGCCCTTGGACAGGTGCGTGCCGTGCAGGGCGCGGGATTTGCCGGAATAGAACCGTTCAGACAAATCGTGAAGGTTCCAGAGGTTCAGATCGCCCACTTGCGGCCCCTCGACCGACGTGATCCGAAAGAAATGCCCTGCGGGCACTTCGAAACACCGCGCGTCGCGCGGCGGAACCAGCACTTCGTCAGTTTTGTTCGCGCCGTCGCGCACGGACCCGAGCCATTTTAAATCGGGCTTGGGCAAAGCATCGTTTGGATAGCAGATGACCGGCGTGATAGCGCGGCGATCATCGGCATCTTTGGGCGGTATGGCGGCACGATCAAAGTCTGTCATGCGTGTGAAACTGGCGCAGAAACTGGCGCTAGGAAACCCCTGATCGTCAGAGGTGTCAGCTTTGCCCCCTCTGACAATGTTGTGGCTGCGCCTCAGATGTCACAACAGCACCGCAGAAATTACACTGCCACTGGCCTTCCTTGCGGTGCTGCCGCCACCGACAATCCCGCGTCAAAGAAGACGTGCGGGAGCGCCAGAACAGATAGGCGAAGACCCCGGCAGCAAGTAAAAGTAGAAGGACAGGCATCCCTCTGCTTTGCGCAACACTCAGCTCTTGGCAAGGGGTAGATCACGCCGCATTTGCATATTCAAACAGCTCAGGGGTGCGGTCACATACCAGTTCAATCGGCTCCGGCGCGTAGTAGGCCCAGGCCTGTTCCAGCAGTTCCAACGCTTTTTTTGCGTCGGTTTTCTTAGTGTCCGTTCTCATCGGAGTGATCCTTCACGATCTCATCACTCCTCCCTGCCTGAACCATATCTCCTGGGAGGCGTACGGGCATCCCCTGATTTTGCAGATGTGTCATGCACTTGCCGCAATTCGGCAAGTGCTACTTAATCCGTCTTATACGGCGCGCTCGACCATCATCTTCTTGATTTCGGCAATTGCCTTGGCCGGGTTCAGACCCTTTGGACAGGTCTTGGCGCAGTTCATGATGGTGTGGCACCGATAGAGTTTGAACGGATCTTCAAGCTCATCCAACCGCTCACCCGTCGCCTCATCCCGGCTGTCGATGATCCAGCGATAGGCGTGCAGCAGCGCGGCAGGGCCCAGATAGCGGTCGCCGTTCCACCAATAGCTAGGGCACGAGGTCGAACAGCTGGCGCACATCACGCATTCATAGAGACCATCCAGCTTGCGGCGGTCTTCGATCGACTGCTTCCATTCTTTTGCCGGGCGGTTGGTCTTGGTTTCCAGCCACGGCATGATGCTGGCGTGTTGCGCATAGAAATGGGTCAGGTCGGGGATCAGGTCCTTGACCACCGGCATATGCGGCAGCGGATAGATTTTCACGTCGCCCTTGATCTCATCCATGCCATAGATACAGGCCAGCGTGTTGATCCCGTCGATATTCATCGCGCAGGAGCCGCAGATGCCCTCGCGGCAGGACCGGCGGAAAGTCAGGGTCGGGTCGATCTCGTTCTTGATCTTGATCAGCGCGTCCAGAACCATCGGGCCGCAGCTGTCCATATCGACGAAATACGTATCGACACGCGGGTTCTGCCCGTCATCCGGGTTCCAGCGGTAGATCTGGAATTTCCGCACATTGGTCGCGCCTCCGGGCTTGGGCCATGTCTTGCCCGTCGTGATGCGCGAATTCTTGGGGAGGGTCAGTTGTACCATAAGTTCCTCTCCTTAGAACGTCCGCGCCTTGGGCGCGATTTTTTTCAGGCTGATGCCGCCTTCGTCTTCGGTGGTCAGCGGATCAATGATGACCGGGCGATAGCTGAGCTCGACCTTGTTGCCCTCGACCCGGCTGACGGTGTGGACACGCCAGTTTTCGTCATCGCGTTCACTGAAATCCTCATGCGCATGCGCGCCGCGCGATTCCTTGCGCGCCTCGGCCCCGACAATGGTGGCCAGAGCGCTTGGCATCAGGTTAGTCAACTCCAGCGTTTCCATCAGGTCGCTGTTCCAGACCAAACTGCGGTCTGACACTTTCAGGTCATCCATCTTGGCTGCGATTGCCGTCATTTTCTCGACCCCTTCCGCCATCGTCTTGGCGGTGCGGAAGACGGCGGCGTCCTCCTGCATGGTGCGCTGCATTTCCAGCCGCAGATCGGCGGTCGGGACCGCGCCGCTGGCGTTGCGCACGTCGTCAAACCGATCAAACGCCTTGTCGACCGACGTCTGGTTCAGCACCGGGTTTGGTGACTCTGCATCGACTACCTTGCCGGCCCGGATCGCCGCCGCACGGCCAAAGACCACAAGGTCGATCAGCGAGTTCGAACCCAACCGGTTCGCCCCGTGGACCGAGGCGCAACCGGCTTCACCCACGGCCATCAGGCCGGGCACAACAGCGGTCGGGTTGTCGGCGGTCGGGTTCAGAACCTCACCCCAATAGTTGGTCGGAATGCCGCCCATGTTGTAGTGAACCGTCGGCAGAACCGGGATCGGTTCCTTGGTGACATCCACACCTGCAAACACGCGGGCCGATTCCGAAATCCCCGGCAGACGTTCTGCCAGCGCCTCGGCAGGCAGGTGGCTGAGGTTCAGGTGGATATGGTCGCCGTTTTCGCCGTGGCCGCGACCCTCGCGAATTTCCATGGTCATCGAGCGCGAGACATAGTCGCGCGGCGCGAGATCCTTGTACTGAGGCGCATACCGCTCCATGAAGCGCTCACCTTCCGAGTTGGTCAGGTACCCGCCCTCACCGCGTGCGCCTTCTGTGATCAGGCAGCCTGATCCGTAAATGCCGGTGGGGTGGAACTGAACAAACTCCATATCCTGCAGCGCCAGACCCGCGCGGGCCACCATGCCGCCGCCATCGCCGGTGCAGGTATGGGCCGATGTGGCGCTGAAATAGGCGCGGCCATAACCGCCGGTCGCCAGCACCACCATCTTGGCGTTGAACACATGCATGGTGCCGTCGTCCAGCTTCCAGCAGACGACACCCTGACATTGCCCATCGTCGGACATGATCAGGTCGATGGCGAAGTATTCGATATAGAATTCGGCGTTGTTCTTGAGGCTTTGGCCATAAAGCGTGTGCAGGATCGCGTGCCCGGTCCGGTCTGCGGCAGCGCAGGTCCGCTGTACCGCAGGGCCTTCTCCAAATTCGGTGGTGTGGCCCCCAAAGGGGCGCTGATAGATTTTACCTTCTTCGGTTCGGCTGAACGGAACGCCGTAATGCTCCAGCTCATACACGGCCTTGGGAGCCTCGCGCGCCAGATACTCCATCGCGTCCGTGTCGCCCAACCAGTCTGAGCCCTTGACGGTGTCATACATATGCCACTGCCAATGGTCGGGGCCCATATTCGACAGCGACGCGGCGATCCCGCCCTGCGCCGCCACGGTATGAGATCGGGTCGGGAACACCTTGGTCACACAGGCCGTGCGCAGGCCTTGTTCCGCCATACCCAGCGTGGCGCGCAGGCCGGCCCCACCGGCTCCGACAACGACCACGTCATATTCATGCGTTTCGTATTCGTATGCAGCCATTTCTTTTCAGCTCCGGGAATTAAAGGGCAATGCGCGCGATGGCGAACAGGCCAGCGGCAGCCGCACCGTAGGACAGGCAGGTGGTGAGGATAATCAGCACTTTTTCGGTCGTGCCATGGGCATAATCCTCAAGCATCACCTGCGCGCCTTCGGCGAAGTGTTTCATGCTGACGACCAATGTCAGCGCAGCCACGATGGCCGGGAAGGGACGCGCGTAATAGTCCAGAACCACGTCATAGGGTTGCCCCAGGACCGGGCCAAATGTGAAGATAAACAGAGGAACAAGGATCAGCAAAGCCACCGAGCTGACCTTCATCCGCCAGAAATGGGCCGTCCCCGCCTTGGCCGATCCAAGGCCAGTGGCCCGTTTGCGGTCTGTCAGATAACGCATATCAGGCCCCCTTACGCGACGATCAGCAAAGTAAGCAGGGTCAGCACGACCGAGCCGATGACAACCGCCCAACCCAGCTTCATCGCTGTGGGCAGGTCCAGTCCAACCGCGTTGTCCCAGATCAGGTGCCGGACGCCGGCCAGCGTGTGATACCAAAGCCCCCAAAGCGACAGTGCCATCACCAAATCACCCAGAACCGAGGTCAGCCACCAGTTTGCGCGCTCGAACGCTTCGGGCGACGTCGCTGCCGCCAGGAACCACCAGACGATCAGCAGGGCCGCCACGATCATGGCATTCCCGGTGATGCGTGTCAGGATGGATGTGACCGACGTCAGCTGAGGTCGATAAATCGACAAATGCGGCGAAAGCGGGCGGTTGCCCCGATTTACATCGGCCATGGCGGCTCCTTTTCGGTTGGCTACCGAACGTTTTACTGGTTTTTGCGACACTGTCACGCGCTGCAAGTGCAAAAAGCGTTAAATCCGGTGGAAAAAGGCGGATAAAACCGCTTCGTGATCACACAAAATAATCTCGTGATCACAAAATGAATTCAGCCCAGTCAATGTTAGCGTTTTCAATGCCGAAGCTATGTGATCACGAATCTTTCAGCGGCCTTGATTCACCCCCGCCGTCTCCTGCGTCACTTCGCGCAGCAGTTTTTTGCGGATACGCTCGGGGTAATCCGCGAATCCGGCGGCAGAGACGACAAAGGCCCCTTCGCCCACGATGACATTTTCAAAGAAATAGGCGGTCAGATCGGGTTCGCTTTCCTCAATGGCGATTGCGTTCACTGTCACACCGCGGTCGCGCAGCTTGGGGTGCAGCTCAACCGGTTCGACCCCTTCGTTTGAAATCCCGTCGCCCGACAGATCAATCAGGTGCCGTTTGCAGCCGGCCACCGCGTCGAAATGGGCGATGGTCATCTCAAGCGCCTCGCCTATTGCCGTCGAAAAATTGCGCCAGACGCGCGGGTCGGCGGTCACCTGTTCGGCAAATCCGTCCAGGGCGGCGAAACTGTCGATCCGGGTCCAGGGGATGGTCACCCTCTGGCGGGAACTGCCGGTCCATTGCACCAGCATCAGACGCGCCTGCCCGCGCACAAGTGCTTCTGATACGATCGGATCGCGCAACCCGGCAGCAAGGCCATCCATCTGAATACGGTATTCTTCGGAATCCACCGAGCCGGACACATCCACTGCCAAAGCCAAGGCCAGATCACAGGCATAAGCCTGCGAGGCCAGACCGAGACCGGCAAGGAGCGCGCTCAATTTCATCATGAGGCGAAGGTAGCACGGATTTTCCGGCGTGCGATCACTTCAATGTCAGCGCCGTTACATCGGCATCAAAGCCCAGTAATCCAGATCCAGAAAAACACCCGGCAGATATTTACCGTCTTCGTTGCGCAGATCAAAAGGGGCTCCACCCTTTGTCGCCACCAGCCGCAATCGGATGGCGCCCACTCCCGGAACGGCTGTTTCGGCCTTGTCCAGAACCTCGGACCAGGCCTTGATCGTGTCGCCTGCGAAACAGGGATTGGCATGAGCGCCACCGTTCAGGCCAACGATCATCTGCGCATTCGCCAGACCATTGAACGACAAGGCCCGAGCCATTGAGATCACGTGGCCGCCATAGATCAGCCGCCCCTCGGGACGGAAGGTCAGGTCGAAATGCACTTTCGCGGTGTTCTGCCAGAGGCGCGTGGCCAGCATATGCTCGGCTTCTTCCACCGTTACGCCATCGACATGGTCGATGGTTTCACCAATCGCATAGTCGCCCCAGCGATGCGGTTCGCCAGCCTGTGTGAAATCATATTTGGAGAAATCCAGGCCCTGCGGCACTGCCAGATCGCCAGCATCCAGTGCCTGTTTAAGCGTGGGCACCACCGTCTCGGGCGCAGGTGCATCAAGGTTGGCTTTGCGCACCATCACCCAGCGCACATATTCGATAACCACCTCATCGCGCTGGTTCAGGCCGCGGGTGCGGACCCAGACCACGCCAGTCTTGCCGTTTGAATTCTGCTTGAGGCCGATCACCTGAGATTCCGACCGCAAGGTGTCGCCGGGATAGACCGGTTGCAGCCAGCGCCCCTCGGCATAGCCCAGATTGGCAACCGCGTTCAGTGAGATATCGGGGACCGTTTTGCCAAACACCACATGAAACGCCGCCAGATCATCCAGCGGGCTTTTCGGCAGGCCGCAGTTCCGGGCGAACTCGTCCGAGGAATACAGCGCATGGCGTGCGGGATAGAGCGCATGATACAGCGCGCGTTCCCCATCCGTCACCGTGCGGGGGACCGCGTGATGCAGGACCTGCCCGACGGAATAATCCTCAAAAAAGTTACCCGGATTGGTTTTGACCATTATTGCTGTCCCAATTTCATGTCGGGGGAATAGTCAGCCTCAACCTCTTTGGTTACGGCCTGCGCACAACGCATAACGTTGTTGGCTGCGTCAAAAGCGTAGGACGGATCGCCATACAGCTCCCACCCTTTGGCCAATGCGTCCGAGACCTTGTGGCAAAAGGCGGATGTGTCTTCCTCGGTCAGGATACGGTAGAGTTTTGCCATTTCGCGTTCCTCAAGATCCGAACGGAGACGGGCCGACCAACCCGTGAATATAGCCAATCACGCCCAGCAGCACGATTGACGCCACAAAGAACATCGCGTCCTTGCCATAGGTTCCGGGTTCCGCGGGTGTCCAGTCGGGTTCGGATTTGTTGATCACGATGACCTCGACAACCGCCCAGGCCAGCAGGCCGCCGAACAGGATGATCGAGGCCAGGTCGCCATTCACCAGCAGATGCGCAAACGCCCACAGCTTGAACCCGCCCAGCATCGGATGGCGCAGCTTGTTCAACAGCCGACCTTTTGTGCCAGCCGGGCTCATCAGGAAGATGGCGATCAGGACCAGAAGGTTGTTGACGTGAATCAGAAAGGTCGGCGGCGCCCAGACATAGATGAAATCGGTCATGCGATAGCCGAAGATCATCAATAGAATTGCCGCAACCAGCGCCAGCGCCACCGCCACCGCGCCCTTGCCGCCGTCGCCCATCGCCGCGCGCTGCGCTGGCATCAGACGTTTGAACAGATGGGCGGCCGCCCACAGCGCCACCCCTAGGATCAGAAGAACAAAGCCCATGCTGGCCTACCCCGCTTGCAATGCTGAAATTGCTTCGGCTTTTGCCAGAGTTTCCCGGGCAGATGCAACGTGCAGGTTTTCCACAATCTTGCCATCGACCACGGCAACGCCCTGCCCCTGCGCTTCGGTTTCTTCAAAGGCGGCGATCTGACGGCGCGCCAGATCAATCTCGATCTCGGACGGAGCAAAGGCCGCATTGGCAATTTCGACTTGCGCCGGATGGATCAGCGTTTTGCCGTCAAAGCCCATATCCCGGCCCTGCGCACATTCGGCGGACAGACCATCCGTATCTTTGAAAGCGTTATAAACCCCATCCACGATGATCAGCCCTTCGGCCTTTGCGGCCAGCAGGCACAGACCTAGAGAGGTCATCATCGGCAGGCGATCCGGGCGAAAGCGGGTCTGAAGCTCTTTAGCCAGATCATTGGTGCCCATCACAAACCCTGCCATCTGCGGGTGGGCAGCAATTTCAGCCGCGTTTAACATCCCGCGCGGGGTTTCCATCATCGCCCAGATCGGCAAATCTCCGGTAACCGCGGCCAACGCATCGACATCAGCGGCCGAGTTTACCTTGGGCAGAAGCACCGCATCAGCGCCCATCTCGCGCACCGCCTCGGCATCGGCACGGCCCCATGCGGTGTCCAGACCGTTGATGCGGACAATTTTGAACCGCGAGCCGTACCCGCCCGCGGCCAAAGCCGCTTTCAGCGTTGCGCGCGCGTTGTCCTTTTCCTCCGCTGCAACCGCATCCTCAAGGTCAAAGATGATCGCATCCACCGGCAAATTTCGCGCCTTGTCCAGCGCCCGGTCGCGCGAGCCGGGGATATACAGTACAGAACGAAAGGGGCGCTGACGGTGGTCCATTGGCTTCTCCGCAGGAAATAAAGTTGCGCAGAATGGGGCATTTTTTGCCGGAAAGTTCAAGAGCAAATTTGCCGCATTGCAGCATAGCGCGCGCAACGCCCTGCCCCTTAACCGAATCTCGGGCACCAGCAGGCAGGCTTTGCGTCAGAGGGAATGGAAAGGATCACCGATGAGGAAGACGATTTTGAAGATGACAATCGGGCTGGGTATCATGGTTCTGGCCGCGCAGCAGGTCAACGCCCGAACCTGCGCACCGCGTCAGGACATCATCGATCGATTGGCCGAGACCTATGGCGAAACGCGTCGTGGCCTTGGCATTGCCCGACAGGGTGCGGTGTTGGAGATCTTTGCCTCGGATCAAAGCGGCAGCTGGACCATCACCGTAACGCTGCCCGACGGGATGACTTGTCTGGTGGCCACCGGTCAGGCCTTTGAAGCATTGGCCGAGGCGCTGCCGCCCAATACCTAAGTCAGCGCATCCCAGATCAGTTTGCTGCCGGTCAGAGTCAGCAAGACATAGGCGATGCCAAAAAACAGGCGCTCGGACAGCATGAAATGCGCCCGAACGCCCAGCCAGGCCCCCAGAACCGCGAAAGGGGCCAGCAACAGGTCCGCCAGCGCCGTGTGCCATGTAAACAGGCCCAGATAGGCATAGGGGACAAACTTGGCGAAGTTGATCACCCAGAACACCAAGACAGTTGTGGCCTGAAACTCGGTTTTCGACAGGCGCTGCGACAACAGATAAACGGCGGCCGGCGGGCCGCCTGCGTGGCTGACGAAGCTGGTGAACCCCGCGACCAGCCCGGCAAACAACCCGGCGGACGGGGGCAGCCGATTGGCGAATCCGCGAATCCAGCCCTTTGACCGGGCGGAGTGCCAGATCACGAAGCCGACGGATATGCCGCCGATCAGCAGCCGCAACAGGTCGTCATTGGTCACTCGATAGAGCCACGCGCCCAATGCAACGCCGGGCACCGCGCCCAGCATCAGCAGGCGCGAATCCGGCCAGCTCCACCGTTTCCAATAGGGTTTCAGAGTGGCCACATCAATCACCATCAGGATCGGCAACATCAACGCCAAGGCCTGCCCCGGTGTCAGGATCAGCGCCAGAATCGATGACGACGCAAAGGCCACGCCCGAGCCGAACCCGCCCTTGGAAATCCCCGCAAAGATCACCGCGGGGATCGCCACAGCAAAAAACATCAGGTTCAGTTCGAACATGCGGCATCCCTCAAATACGCGTGTCTCGCAGGCGGTTTAGCGCAATCGGCTGGGGCCGCGCAAACGGTATGCGGTTGTATGCCACGTCGCGTGAGACTTGCACAGCGACGCTTTTGCGACTAGCACATCCGCGATTTCAAAACCCATCGGAGATATTCCAAATGGCCAGACCCAAGATCGCGCTGATCGGCGCAGGTCAGATCGGCGGCACGCTCGCCCACCTCGCAGCAATGAAAGAACTGGGCGACGTTGTCCTGTTTGACATCGCCGAAGGCACCCCCGAAGGCAAGGCCTTGGACATCGCGGAATCCGGCCCCTCGGAAGGGTTTGACGCCAAGCTGAAAGGCACCCAGTCCTACGCGGATATCGCCGGTGCCGATGTCTGCATCGTCACCGCCGGTGTGCCCCGCAAGCCGGGCATGAGCCGCGACGACTTGCTGGGCATCAACCTGAAGGTCATGAAGTCGGTCGGCGAAGGCATCGCCGCCAATGCTCCGGATGCATTCGTCATCTGCATCACCAACCCGCTGGACGCGATGGTCTGGGCCCTGCGCGAATTCTCGGGCCTGCCGCATAACAAGGTCTGCGGCATGGCGGGCGTTCTGGACTCGGGCCGGTTCGCACATTTCCTGTCGGAAGAGTTCAACGTCTCGATGCGCGACGTCACCGCCTTTGTTCTGGGCGGCCACGGCGACACGATGGTGCCGTCGGTGCGGTATTCGACCGTCGCCGGTATCCCGCTGCCCGATCTGGTTGAGATGGGCTGGACCACGCAGGACAAGCTGGACGCCATCGTGCAGCGCACCCGCGACGGCGGTGCCGAGATCGTCGGCCTGCTGAAAACCGGCTCGGCCTTCTATGCGCCTGCCACTTCGGCGATCGAAATGGCCGAAGCCTATCTGAAAGACCAGAAGCGCGTTCTGCCCTGTGCGGCTTATTGCGATGGTGAGCTGGGTGTTGAAGGCATGTATGTCGGCGTGCCCACCGTGATCGGTGCGGGCGGCATCGAGCGCATCGTCAACATCAAGCTCAACGAAGAAGAGCAAGCTGGTTTCGACAACTCGGTCAACGCTGTGAAAGGCCTGATCGAAGCCTGCAAGGGCATCGACAGCTCGCTGGCATAAGGTCTGGAATTCCAGACCAAAGGGTTGAATGCGCGTCTTCGGGCGCGCATTTCCGTTCAATGTTTGAGTTCTTTAGATCTACGATATTTCTGCTTGCAATACCTGTTCTTTGTGTGGGTTTGATTGGCACAACCCAATCCATGAACACGCTCAAATGGGCTCGTTCAGTCCTGAAAAGCTATCTCATACTTTGCGTTCCCGTCGGAATAATGGGAACTATCTTCATGATGTTCGCGATCGTGACGGCCTTGCAGGTCAGCTTAGGTTGGGTCGAGCTACTGTCTATGGCCTTGGAGACAACTGGTCCTATCTTTCTGGCCAGCGCAATAACGCTAGTAATTTGGATAGTGCAGAATCGAAACTGGCCTTGACCTGCTCAATGGACTCACTCTGCATGTTTTTTTGTGATCACACCCAAAAATACTGTGATCACAAATATTGAAAATCTTCACCAAATTCCCGTGATACGTCAAAAAACTCTTTAAACTTGACCCTTAGACACCCCTATAACGGTTAATCGTAGTCAGACGGGACATATTTCGATGAACATTCACGAATACCAGGCCAAGGCGCTTCTTCGCAGCTATGGCGCTCCGGTCTCCGACGGTCGCGCAGTTCTGCGCGCCGAGGAAGCCAAAACCGCAGCCGGTGAACTGGACGGGCCCCTTTGGGTCGTCAAGGCGCAGATCCACGCGGGGGGGCGCGGTAAGGGCTCGTTCAAAGAGGCCGATGCCGGTGAAAAAGGCGGTGTCCGTCTGACCAAATCGGTGGAAGAAGCCGCCGAAGAAGCAAAGAAGATGCTGGGCCGCACGCTGGTCACGCATCAGACCGGCCCGGCCGGCAAACAGGTCAACCGCATCTATATCGAAGCCGGGTCCGGCATCGAACGTGAACTGTACCTGGCCCTGCTGGTGGATCGCCAGACCAGCCGGATTTCCTTTGTCTGCTCGACCGAAGGCGGCATGGACATCGAAGAGGTGGCGGCAGCGACGCCCGAGAAAATCCTATCCTTCTCGGTCGACCCTGCCACCGGCTATCAGGCCTATCACGGCCGCCGCATCGCCTTTTCGCTGGGTCTGGAAGGCGCGCAGGTCAAGCAATGCGTCAAGCTGATGAACCAGCTCTATAACGCCTTCGTCGAGAAGGACATGGAGATGCTGGAGATCAACCCGCTGATCATCTCGGACAAGGGCGACCTGAAAGTGCTGGACGCCAAGGTCGGCTTTGACGGCAACGCGGTCTACCGCCACCCCGATATCGCCGAACTGCGCGACACGACCGAGGAAGACCCCAAGGAACTGGAAGCCTCGAAATACGACCTGAACTACATCGCGCTGGATGGTGAGATCGGGTGCATGGTCAACGGTGCCGGTCTGGCGATGGCCACGATGGACATCATCAAGCTTTACGGAGCTGAGCCCGCCAACTTCCTCGATGTGGGCGGTGGTGCGACCAAAGAGAAAGTGACCGAGGCGTTCAAGATCATCACCTCGGACCCGCAGGTCAAAGGCATTCTGGTCAACATCTTCGGCGGCATCATGCGCTGTGATGTCATCGCCGAGGGCGTCGTTGCCGCGGTGAAAGAGGTCGGCCTGCAGGTTCCGCTGGTCGTGCGTCTGGAAGGCACGAATGTCGAGAAAGGCAAAGAGATCATCAACACCTCTGGCCTGGACGTGATCGCGGCGGACAACCTGAAAGACGGTGCCGAGAAGATCGTGAAGGCGGTTAAGGGTTGAAGCAAGTGACCGAAGGTTTTCGCCATTCCCTTGCAACTGCTTGCCTAGTTTTGATGTCAGGTTTCTTCGGTTCTTCAGCCTCAGCTCAAGATCTCGAACCAGGCACCAAGGGCCTGGGCTTGGAGGACACTGCGAACTTGTTTGTCGGTGTCTGCGCTAAAACTTATCCGAACTTTCGTAAGGCTAAGAAAGTGCTGGTCCAAAACGGGTTTCAAGCTCATTCGAAAACGGGAACGTTTTATGATGGCAAACGAGATGTGTCGTTTAAGTTAACGCGTAGCTCGTCCGGCAAAGTTTGCTCCATGGTTTTCTCATCGAAAGAGAAACCGGAGGAACTCGGCTTGTTGCTTGCAGTAGGAAGCACGCAGGGAACTGACGGTAATGCGAAAATCGACGTTGATCCGAACACCTACGCGACTCGAACAAACTCGCGCGGAGGTTCGGTTATGAACTTCACACCCACGATCGTGAACAACGGCAAACAATACTTTCGTGCGTCCTTGAGCGCATCTAACTGACAAGGAGACTCCACAAAATGGCAGTCCTCATCGACGAAAATACCAAAGTGATCTGTCAGGGCTTTACCGGCTCGCAGGGCACATTCCACAGCGAACAAGCCATCGCCTATGGCACCAAGATGGTCGGCGGCGTGACCCCCGGCAAAGGCGGTCAGACGCATCTTGATCTGCCCGTGTTCAACTCGGTCCACGAGGCCAAGCATGTGACCGAGGCCAATGCCAGCGTGATCTATGTGCCGCCGCCCTTTGCGGCGGACTCGATCCTTGAGGCGATTGATGCCGAGATGGAGGTGATCGTCTGCATCACCGAAGGCATCCCGGTTCTGGACATGATGAAGGTGAAACGCGCGCTGGAAGGCTCAAGCTCGCGCCTGATCGGGCCGAACTGCCCCGGCGTTATCACGCCCGATGCCTGCAAGATCGGCATCATGCCCGGCCATATCCACAAGCGCGGCTCGGTCGGCGTTGTATCGCGGTCGGGCACGCTGACCTATGAGGCGGTCAAGCAGACCACTGATGTGGGTCTGGGCCAGTCCACCTGCGTGGGCATCGGCGGCGACCCGATCAAAGGCACCGAGCATATCGACGTGCTGGAATGGTTCCTGGCGGATGACGAGACCCACTCGATCATCATGATCGGTGAGATCGGTGGCTCGGCCGAGGAAGAAGCCGCGCAGTTTCTGGCGGATGAGGCCAAGAAGGGCCGCTCGAAACCCACCGCCGGTTTCATCGCAGGCCGCACGGCCCCTCCGGGCCGCCGCATGGGCCACGCGGGCGCGATTGTCGCCGGCGGCAAGGGCGGTGCCGAGGACAAGATCGAAGCCATGCGCAGTGCCGGTATCGTCGTGGCCGAAAGCCCGGCGACGCTGGGTGAGGCTGTGCTGGAAGCTATTGGGTAAGATGCTGCGAGCGCTGATCTCTCAATTGAGCGCAGTGTTCTGCTTGAAGGCGGGTGAAGAGCACCCGCTTTCAAAAACCCGACCATCTGGGACCAGTGCGTCACAATTCGGTGATCGGAAGAGAAGCCCGTGCCAACTAGCAGTCGTGGCCGTTTTACTCTCCCTGAATTCCACTGCAGTTATGGCTCAAGAGTGCAAAGAAGTCTTGTTTCTTTGGGACTCTGAAGGCCAACTCCACAGAACCAAGGATTGCAATTACATTCGTGTCGAACCGGCGGAAAACATGTCAAAGGTGTTTAAACGGAAGGGCAAGTACCAATTCCGTTTTGAAGCGACACATAGCCCAAAAGTAGAAGACATAGTTCAACGCGTCGGATCACTGTGTAAGCAGATTGGGCGGAATGAAAGTGTTATGAAACTGCTTCCTCGCTCTAGCACAAGTTACAGAGTTCTATTCTCTTGTGCCCCGCTTGAGAGTTAAAAACAAATCCATGACCTTCTCTGACGCCATCCGCACCTGTTTCTCGAAATTCTTCACCTTCTCGGGACGCGCCTCGCGGCCTGAATACTGGTTCTTTTTCCTCTTCATTGTGATCTGGAGCATGATCGCAGGCTTCATTGATCTGAAGTTTTTCACTCAGGTCGCGGTGTCCGAGACCGAGACCTCGAAATCCGTCTCCGCCACATCCTCGGGGCCGGTGCAGTCCATCGTGGCGCTGATCGTCTTCTTCCCGCATCTGGCTGTGGCGTTCCGGCGGATGCATGATACCGGGCGCAGCGGGCTTTATGCACTGCTGCCGATCCTGCTGATCCTCGGCGCGTTTGCGGTGCTGGTCTTTGGCATTGGTATCGCCTCAAGCTTTCAGCATGGCGGTACGATGGATATCCTGTTCACCCGCGCCACATTGCTCATCGTCATTCCGACACTTCTGATCCTGTTTGTGTCGCCCCTCCTGGTTCTGTGGTGGCTGACCCGCCCCAGCGAGCCCGGCAACAACCAATACGGTCCCAACCCAACAGAGGTAATCCCATGACCGAACACTCGCCCAACGACCAGTTTCATGCCTCTAGCTTCATGCAAGGGCACAATGCCGAATATCTGGAGCAGTTATACGCCCAGTACACCAAGAACCCAGGCGCGGTGGATGCGGCCTGGGCCGAGTTTTTCAAGGCCATGGGCGATGCCACGCCGGATGTGCAGCGCGAGGCCGAGGGGCCTTCGTGGGCGCGCACCGATTGGCCTCCGATGCCGAGCGATGATCTGACCGGCGCGCTAACGGGTGAGTGGGCCGAGATCGACGCCAAGGCGGCGGGCAAGAAGATTAAGGACAAGGCTGCAGACAAGGGCGTTGAGGTCAGCGAAGACCAGATCAAGCGCGCGGTTCTGGACAGCCTGCGGGCGCTGATGCTGATCCGCGCCTATCGGATCCGGGGTCATCTGGCCGCCGATCTGGACCCGCTGGGGATGCGCGCCGCCAGCACGCATCCTGAGCTGGACCCCAAGACTTATGGCTTCACCGATGCCGACATGGATCGCCCGATCTTTATCGACAACGTGCTGGGCTTGCAGATGGCCTCCATGCGCCAGATCGTCGAGATCGTGAAGCGGACCTATTGCGGCACGTTCGCGCTGCAATACATGCATATCTCGAACCCCGAAGAGGCCGCGTGGCTGAAGGAACGGATCGAGGGTTTTGGCAAGGAAATCCAGTTCACCAAGGAAGGCCGCAAGGCGATCCTGAACAAGATGGTCGAGGCCGAGGGCTTTGAGAAATTCCTGCACGTCAAATACATGGGCACCAAGCGGTTCGGTCTGGACGGTGGCGAAGCGCTGATCCCCGCTATGGAACAGATCATCAAGCGCGGCGGCGCCTTGGGCCTGAGCGACATCGTGATCGGGATGCCGCACCGTGGCCGTCTGAACATTCTGGCCAACGTGATGGGCAAGCCCTATCGCGCGATCTTCAACGAGTTTCAGGGGGGCAGCTTCAAACCTGAGGATGTGGATGGCTCAGGCGATGTAAAATATCACCTTGGTGCCTCCAGCGACCGCGAGTTTGACGGCAACAGCGTGCACCTGTCGCTGACCGCCAACCCCAGCCACCTTGAGGCGGTAAACCCCGTGGTGCTGGGTAAAGTGCGTGCCAAGCAGGACCAGCTGAAGGACACAGACCGGACCAAGGTCATGGCGATCCTGCTGCATGGTGATGCGGCCTTTGCCGGTCAGGGCGTGGTGGCCGAGGGCTTTGGCCTGTCCGGCCTGCGCGGACACAAGACCGGCGGGACGATGCATATCGTGGTGAACAACCAGATCGGTTTTACTACAGCGCCACATTTCAGCCGCTCCAGCCCGTATCCCACGGATATCGCCTTGATGGTCGAAGCGCCGATTTTCCACGTCAATGGCGACGACCCCGAGGCGGTAGTGCATGCCGCCAAGGTGGCGACCGAGTTCCGCCAGAAGTTCCACAAGGATGTGGTGCTGGATATCTTCTGCTATCGCCGGTTTGGGCACAACGAGGGCGACGAGCCCATGTTCACCAACCCGATCATGTACAAGAAGATCAAGACGCATAAGACCACTCTGAGCCTTTACACCGAGCGGCTGGTCAAAGATGGCCTGATCCCCGAGGGCGAGATCGAGGATATGAAAGCCGCCTTTCAGGCGCATCTGAACGACGAGTTCGAAACGGGTAAGGACTACAAACCCAACAAGGCCGACTGGCTGGATGGTCGCTGGTCACATCTGGACAAAAACAAAGAAGAATATGTACGCGGCGATACCGCGATCACGCCGGACACTCTGGCCGAGATCGGCACCGCGCTGACCCGGGCGCCGGATGACTTTGCGCTGCACAAGACGGTGGGTCGCCTGCTGGATCACAAGAAGCAGATGTTCGAGACCGGTAACGGCTTTGACTGGGCGACCGGTGAGGCGCTGGCATTCGGCTCGCTGCTGACCGAAGGATATCCGGTCCGGTTGGCCGGTCAGGACGCCACGCGCGGCACCTTCAGCCAGCGCCATTCGGGCTTTGTGCATCAGGAGACCGAGGAACGGTATTATCCGCTGAACAATATCCGCAAGGGGCAGTCGCAGTACGAGGTGATCGACTCGATGCTGTCCGAATATGCGGTTCTGGGGTTCGAATATGGCTATTCGCTGGCTGAACCAAATTCGCTGGTTCTGTGGGAAGCGCAATTCGGCGATTTCGCCAACGGCGCACAGATCATGTTCGACCAGTTCATCAGTTCCGGCGAAAGCAAATGGCTGCGTATGTCCGGTCTGGTCACGCTGCTGCCGCACGGGTTTGAGGGGCAAGGCCCCGAGCACTCGTCCGCGCGTCTTGAACGGTTCCTGCAGATGTGTGGTCAGGACAACTGGATCGTGGCCAACTGTACGACGCCTGCGAACTATTTCCACATCCTGCGCCGTCAGTTGCACCGGACCTTCCGCAAGCCGCTGATTCTGGTGACGCCGAAATCGCTGCTGCGCCACAAGCTTGCGGTCAGCACCGCCGACCAGTTCACCACCGGGTCCAGCTTTCACCGGGTTCTGTGGGACGACGCGCAGCATGGCAATTCGGACACCAAGCTGGTGGCGGATGACAAAATCAAGCGGGTCGTCATGTGTTCGGGCAAGGTCTATTTCGACCTGCTGGAAGAACGCGACGCGCGCGGCATCGACGACATCTATCTGCTGCGGATCGAGCAGTACTACCCCTTCCCCGCCCATTCGCTGATCAACGAGCTTGAGCGGTTCAAGGGGGCCGAGATGGTCTGGTGTCAGGAAGAACCCAAGAACCAGGGGGCCTGGAGCTTTATCGAGCCCAATATCGAATGGGTCCTGACCCGCATCGGCGCAAAGCACAAGCGTCCGGTTTATGCTGGTCGCGCCACCTCGGCCTCGCCCGCGACGGGTCTGGCCAGCCAACACAAATTCCAACAAGAAGCGCTGGTGAACGAAGCGCTGAGCCTCAAAGGAAAGTAAACGATGACGATTGAAGTTCGTGTTCCCACGCTTGGCGAATCTGTCACCGAAGCCACGGTTGCAACGTGGTTCAAGAAACCCGGTGACGCCGTGGCCGTGGACGAAATGCTGTGTGAGCTGGAGACCGACAAGGTCACGGTTGAAGTCCCCTCGCCCGCCGCGGGCGTGATGGGGGAGATCGTTGCCGCCGAAGGTGAGACGGTGGGCGTTGATGCCCTGCTGGCCACGATTGCGGCAGGTGAAGGCGCGGCCCCTGCCCCGGCGGCGACCCCGGCCCCGGCTGCGGCAGCCCCCGCAGCGTCCGGTGGCAGCGTGGATGTGATGGTGCCCACGCTGGGTGAATCCGTGACCGAGGCGACTGTCTCGACATGGTTCAAGCAGGTCGGCGATGCCGTGGCACAGGATGAGATGCTATGTGAGCTGGAGACCGACAAGGTCTCGGTCGAGGTTCCGGCCCCGGCTGCGGGTGTTCTGGCCGAAATCGTAGCGCCAGAAGGTGCGACCGTGGATGCAAGCGCCAAGCTGGCGGTGATCTCGGGCGCGGTGGCGGGTGCTGCTGCGGCTCCGGCGGCGGCTGCCCCGGCGACCGGCGGAAGCGATGTTGGCGGCAAAGATGTGGCCAATGCTCCATCGGCCGAGAAAGCCATGGCCGAGGCCGGCCTGTCCGCCGATCAGGTCACCGGAACGGGCCGCGATGGCCGCATCATGAAAGAGGACGTGGCGAAAGCCGTTGCTGCGGCTACGGCCCCAGCGCCTGCGGCGGCTGTGCCCGCCCCCGCTGCCCAAGCCCCGCGCGCGCCTGTCGCTGCCGATGATGCCGCCCGCGAGGAACGTGTGCGCATGACCCGTCTGCGCCAGACCATCGCCAAGCGCCTGAAGGACGCGCAAAACACCGCCGCGATCCTGACCACCTATAACGAGGTGGACATGACCGAGGTGATGGCCCTGCGTAACCAGTACAAGGACCAGTTCGAGAAGAAGCATGGCGTGCGTCTGGGCTTTATGTCCTTCTTCACCAAGGCCTGCTGCCACGCGCTGAAAGAAGTGCCCGAGGTGAATGCCGAGATCGACGGTACCGACATCGTCTACAAGAACTTTGTGCATATGGGCGTGGCCGCCGGTACGCCTCAGGGTCTGGTGGTTCCGGTCATTCGCGACGCGGATTCGATGTCCTTCGCCGCGATCGAGAAAGCCATCGCCGAAAAGGGCAAACGCGCCCGCGATGGCAAGCTGTCCATGGCCGAGATGCAGGGTGGCACCTTCACCATCTCGAATGGCGGTGTCTATGGCTCGCTGATGTCTTCGCCCATTCTGAACCCGCCGCAATCGGGCATTCTGGGCATGCACAAGATCCAGGACCGTCCGATGGTCATCAATGGCGAGATCAAGATCCGTCCGATGATGTATCTGGCGCTGTCCTATGATCACCGGATCGTTGATGGCAAAGGCGCGGTGACCTTCCTTGTGCGCGTGAAAGAGGCGCTGGAAGATCCGCGCCGCCTGTTGATGGATCTGTAACCATGGCAACGCATGTACTCTGGCAGGCCGATGTGGCCGATTTCAGCGCCTGGCTGAAAGTGTTCCGCGAAGACCGCAAGATGCGCGAGGCCTCGGGTATCCGTGACCTGCATGTCTGGAAGGACCCCGACCAGCGCGACCATGCGGTGGCGATGTTCGAGGTCGCAGACCTTGAACGGGCCCGCAGATTCTTCGACTCGGAAGAACTTGCCATGCATCACGAACGTGGCGGCGTGGCCCATATTCAGGTCAAACTGCTGGAGCCAGTCTGATCCACTCAAAAACCTGTGTGCAGGGTGACCCCTGCACACGCCCCAGCACTTACGCGTGAACCCCGCCTGCCCATAAGCCTTGCAGATGTTAGTCCCCAACCAGGACACTCATTGAAAAAGGAAATGTGATCATGTCTTCGGAACTTTCCATTCTGGCGCTTTATGGCTTGGTCGTTGTTGTGGTCATCCTGCTGAACATCCTGACCGCCATGTCTCAGGTCGGGCTGATGACGCTGGGCGGCGCGCGCGATGACATGCCGCCGCTGACCGGCGTTGCCGCGCGGGTCGAACGCACGCTGACCAATTCGGTTGTGGCGATGGCGCTGTTTGCGCCTGCAGTGCTGATCCTCTCAGCCAAGAATGCTTTTACGGGCGGGACCCTGTTTGCAGCCCAGCTTTTTCTTATCGCGCGGATCGCGTTTGTGCCGATCTACGCCTTCGCAGTCCCCGTTCCCTTCCTGCGCACGACCGTTTGGCTGATTGGGTTTCTTGCGACGGTTTATCTTTATCTGTTAGCTCTATAGCACGAATGCCGCCCAAAGATGCGGCCAAGACACACCAAGGAGTGCCCCAATGTCCAGCTATGACGTCATCGTAATCGGAGCCGGCCCCGGCGGCTATGTCTGCGCCATCCGCTGCGCGCAGTTGGGGCTAAAAACAGCCGTTGTCGAGGGGCGCGAGACGCTGGGCGGCACCTGCCTGAACGTCGGCTGCATCCCGTCCAAGGCGCTGTTGCATGCCAGCCACCAGTTGCATGAGGCCGAGCATAACTTTGCCAAGATGGGCCTTAAGGGTAAATCTCCGTCGGTCGATTGGAAGCAGATGCAGGCCTATAAGGACGAGGTGATCGAGGGCAACACCAAGGGCATTGAGTTCCTGTTCAAGAAGAACAAGATCGACTGGCTGAAAGGCTGGGGATCGATCCCCGCCGCCGGTCAGGTCAAGGTCGGCGACGAGGTGCACGAGGCCAAGAACATCATCATCGCCTCGGGCTCTGAACCGTCGGCGCTGCCCGGTGTGACCGTGGACGAAAAGGTGGTTGTAACCTCGACCGGGGCACTGTCGCTGGGCAAGATCCCGAAGAAGATGGTGGTGATCGGGGCCGGTGTGATCGGGCTGGAGCTGGGCTCGGCCTACAGCCGTCTTGGGGCCGAGGTGACGGTGATCGAATTCCTCAAGGAAATCACGCCGGGCATGGACCCCGAGGTGCAGAAGACCTTCCAGCGCATCCTCAAGAAGCAAGGCCTGAAATTCGTCATGGGCGCGGCGGTGCAAAAGACCGAAGCGACAAAGACCAAGGCCAAAGTGACTTACAAGCTGCTGAAAGATGACAGCGAGCATGTGATTGACGCCGACACCGTTCTGGTAGCCACGGGGCGCAAACCCTATTCGGATGGTCTGGGGCTGGAGGCTCTGGGCGTTGAGATGACGCCGCGCGGCCAGATCAGGGTGGGTGCGGATTGGCAGACCAACGTACCGGGCATCTACGCGATTGGAGACGTGACCGAAGGCCCGATGCTGGCCCATAAAGCCGAAGACGAGGGCATGGCCGCTGCGGAACAGGTTGCAGGCAAGCACGGCCACGTGAACTATGGCGTCATTCCGGGTGTCATCTACACCTGGCCCGAGGTCGCCAATGTGGGTGAAACCGAGGCGACGCTGAAAGAACAGGGCCGTGCCTACAAGGTCGGCAAGTTCATGTTCATGGGCAACGGCCGCGCCAAGGCGAATTTCGCCGCCGACGGGTTTGTCAAAATCCTTGCCGACAAGGACACCGACCGCATTCTGGGCGCACACATCATCGGCCCCGCAGCCGGAGATCTGATCCACGAGATCTGCGTGGCGATGGAATTCGGTGCCTCCGCCGAGGATCTGGCCCTGACCTGCCACGCGCATCCGACTTATTCGGAAGCCGTGCGCGAGGCGGCGCTGGCCTGTGGAGATGGTCCGATCCACTCCTGAAGGGTGCGCAACGTCAAACACTCCGATGCGAGGCTCTGCCTCGCGCTCCGGGATATTTAGAGCCAGATGAAGAATGAATCCCCAGTTCATCTGGCTTTAAATATCCCGGGGGAGTCGCGGCTTGCCGCGGCGGGGGCAGAGCCCCCTTTGCCTACCACATTGTCTTGGCCGCGCGCGCTCCCCATTCCTGGTCATAGCGAGCGCCGCCTTCATCTCCGGCGGTCATTTCGGCGAGAATCTCTCCTGCGGTTGGCAGTCTCTCAGTTTCATGACCGCCGTCAGCCCATATTTGCGCCCGCATCAGCGCGCGAGCACACTGGGTGTAAACCTCACCGATCTCGATGACAATCACCGTTGCGGGCCGTTTTCCGTGTTTCTTAAAACGGTCGCGTAGCACTTCATCTGCGGTCAGACGCGCCGAGCCGTTAACGCGAACCACAGTGTTCGAGTCGGGCACCATGAACATCAACGCCACGCGTCGGTCACGCACGATATTGCGCAGGCTGTCCAAACGGTTGTTGCCGCGCCAATCTGGTAGGGCCAGCGTGCCTGGATCCAGTTCCAGCACCACCGGACCATCATCGCCGCGTGGGCTGCCGTCGACGCCTTCGGGACCCACGGTGCTGAGGATGCAGAGACGCGAGGCCATGATCCATTTGCGGTAGAGTGGGGTCAGTTGTCGTGCCACCTTGCGCAGCGAGGGTGCGCCGGGCGTTCCATAAAGCCCCTCAAGTGTCGCTATGTCTTCAATGTACTGCATCCGGATCAAATCCCGCTTCTCTCATCAACGCATCTGAACCAGTCTCAATGACGTCCTCAAGCCGCTCCAGAAAGGCGTCTCGGCCAACGCCGGGTTCGATCGGGTCGAGGAAATCGACGATTGCTGTGCCGGGTTTGCGCAGGATACCGGTTCTGGGCCAGAATACGCCCGCGTTTGTGGCAACCGGCACGCAGGGGTACCCAAGGCCCTGGTACAAGACCGCAGTTCCCACCTTGTAAGGTTTCGGAACCCCGGGCGCGACGCGGGTCCCTTGGGGGTAAATCACCAGCTGACCGGGGTCGCTGAACTCTTTGGCGACATCCTTGACCATCTTGGCCACCGCCACCCCCTTCTTACCACGATCAACCGGAACGCAACCCAAGCGGCGGGCATACATGCCGATGACCGGGGTCCACAGCAGCTCTTTCTTCATGATGAATTTGCCGTGGGGGATGGCACTGAAGATCATGATGATATCAAGAAAAGACTGGTGCTTGGCAGCGATCACCACCTCGCCGGTCGGAGGGGTGCCACGGATTTCGCTTCGAATGCCGACCATCCAGCGCGCCAGCCAAATGGTCGTGCGGGCATAGGTCATACAAGCCCGCGCAGCGCCACGTTTGGCAAACAGCGCGTAGGGCGCAAAGACGATCCCAAGGATCAGCATCCACGCGTAGATCGTGAACATGAAGATCAGCGACCGTATCCATTGCAGCATGAACATCATGAAAGCTCCTTCAATTTGCGCCGTGCCGCTGACCATGTGGCCAGAAAAGCGACCGCCGCGCCTAGACCGGGGATCAAAACAGGCAGGAGCCATCCGGTGCCCTGAAACCCAAGCCCGGTGAGAAACCCGCCCGCATCCGAGGCCTCGGGCAACAGAAGCACACCGGACATCCCCAGCAACGTGCCCGCCGCAGCCCCCAACAGCGCGCGGAATGTAAACCGTCGCACAAAGGCCCCGGCAATGAAACGGTCGCGGGCACCGACCAATCGCAAGACTTCGATGATCTGAGCATTGGCCGCCAGCGAGGCGTTGGCCGCAAGGGTGATCATCGCCGCCGTGGCCCCGCCGATCAGCAGGATCGAGATCCAGCCGAGACGTCGCAGCGACATCGCTGCATCAACCAGAGGTTCGCGCCAGCGGGTATGGTCGTCCAGAACCGCACCGGGCACCTCGGCCCCCAGACGCAGGCGCAAACCGGCGGCGTCCAGACCGGGCGGGCCTTCGATGATCTCGATCAGTTGCGGCACGGGCAGGCTGTCCAGCAGCAGGTCGGGGCCAAACCATGGCGCCAGCAGTGCCGCCTGCTCCTCGTTGGTCAGCGCGCGCGCCGACGCAATGCCGGGCGTTTGTCGCAACACGGTCAGAGCAGCCTCGGTCTGGGCAGCGCGCTGGTCAGCAGGCGCGTTGATCCGCAATGTCGCGGCCCCGGCCAGTTCCGAGGCCCAGCGATCTGCCAGGCGGCCCGAGGCCAGTGACAGGGCCAGCGCAAACACTGCCAAAAAAGCCATCGCGCCCGACACGAACAACGTCAGTTGTGCGGTGAATCCGGTCGGCGGCACCACCCGGTCAGCGCGGGTGTCGCGGCGCAGCAGGTTGCGGATGTCGCCCTTGCTCATAGATCAGCCCCCGCAAGCTGCAACCGGCGCTGCGAAATCCGCAGCACCCGCGCCTGAACCTGACTTTTGGCCGCGCGGATCAGAGAAAGGTCGTGGGTGGCGATCAATACGGTCTTGCCCATCCGGTTCAGCTCGACCAGCAGTTTCAGCAAGCGCTGCGACATCTCCCAATCGACATTGCCTGTTGGTTCGTCAGCAAGAACCACATCGGGCGACAAGATAACGGCACGCGCCAGGGCAGCGCGCTGGCGTTCTCCGCCCGAGAGCTCGGGCGGCGTCGCGTCCAGCCGCGTTCCCAGACCGACCCAATTCAACAGCTCTTTCAGATCACCCGTTTCCCCACCATTCGACCGACCCGACACCGTCATCGGCAAGGCGACATTCTCGGCCAGAGTCATATGATCCAGAAACCGGCAATCCTGATGGACAACACCGATACGACGCCGCAGCAAGGCCATCTGATCCCGATCAAGACGGGCAATATCTTCGCCGAAAACGGTCAACCTTCCCGAGGTCGGCAACAGCGCGCCATAGCACAGTTTCAGCAATGTGGTCTTGCCTGCGCCTGAAGGACCGGTCAGGAAATGAAAGGACCCGGGTTGCAGCTGCAGCGACACATCGCTCAGCAATTCGCCGCCACCATAGGTGTAGCTGATATTCTCCAGCTCGATCACGCCTGTCCCCAATTCTTCTGCAGCTTGTCTTGCCCGAGCGTGGCCGCGGTTTCAATGCCTCAAGCGGGTCCAATTGGCGACACTTGCCCCATGAAACCGAAAACCCGCTTTGATGTTGGGTCTTAAAGGAATATCATTCCTGAAAAAACGACGATCAGGCCAATTTTCAGGCCAGGAGGCAGTATGCGTTTAACGTGTCCGAATTGCGGTGCCCAATACGAAGTCCCGAACGATGTGATTCCCGCAGGCGGGCGTGACGTGCAATGTTCGAATTGCGAACAAACGTGGTTTCAGGCCAAGGATGCCGAAGCCGTGTTTGAACCGCCTCAACCCGCAGCTGTCGAGCCCCCGCCCCCTGAGCCAGCTGCCGAAACGCCCACACCTGCGCCTGCAGACGAGACGGCGGATAAAGGCAATGTCGATCCGGCCGTTGCCAGCATCCTCAAGGAAGAAGCCGCACGCGAAGCAGATCTGAGGGCAAAGGAAGGCGGCAGTCTGGAAAGCCAGCCGGATCTGGCGCTAGACCCACCAGTTGAACCCAAAGTCGCACCCAAAGGACCCAAAACGAGCGAAACAGCCGCTGATACAGACCGGCAAGAAGAGCTGCCTGACGTAAATGCAATAAATTCGGGATTGCGCAGCAATGTTGTCGAAGCCGAAGCACCGGTTCAGGCTCCGCGCAAATCCGGCGGCTTTATGCGTGGTTTCGTCCTGATGGTGATTATCGGGGCGGTGTTGTTTCTGGTTTACAGCAACGCGACCCAGATCAGCGAGGCCGTGCCGCAAGCAGAACCTGCGCTGCAATCCTATATCTCACTGGTTGATCAGGCGCGGGTCTGGCTCGAAGCGCAGACCGGCGGCACGTCAAACTAGCGCCCCGGCTTGCCGGATCAGAACCGCTCCAGCAGCCGCTTGAGGTATTCCAGCTCGATCTGAGGGCGATCGGATTCGCCCGTACGGCGGCGGATTTCATCAAGCAACTCGCGGGCCCGGCGATACACGTCCTCGCCCTGCAGCAGGTCTTCATCGGTCGAAATCGACCCACCGGAACCGGGATTACGGCCAAGCGGGTCGCGACTATTGGCCTGCATATCGCCTTCCTGCGTACCCTGGCCGGGTTGGTTCTGCTGATTCTGTGCCATCGCTTCGCCCAATGACCGCATGCCTTCGCGCAGTGCTTCCATGGCTTCGGACTGCCGGTCAATCGCTTCGGCCAGATCATCGCCACGCAAGGCCCCTTCGGCTTCTTCCATTGCACGCCCGGCCCGGTCCAGCGCCTCGCGCGCCGCGTCACCCTCGGGTGATCCCGCGCCGGGCAGGTTCTGTTGCTGGCGGCCCAGCTCGTCCCGCAGCGCCTGTTGGCGATCCGCCAGAGAGCCTTGGCCCTGCTGACCCTCACCCGCTTGATCCGAACCTTGACCGCGACCGCCCTGACCTTCGTGGCTTTCACCACGGCCCTGCCCGCCATTGCGACCTTCGTTGCCTTGATTTTCACCGGTTTGGGCGCCGGGATTGAATTGTTCCTGCAGATCGCGGAAAGCCTGATCGCTGAGGCCTTGCTGTTCGCGCAACGTCTCGGCCAGACCTTCCATGGCCTGCTGGCCTTCGGACTGGCCACCCTGCCCCTGCCCTTGCGTGACGCGCATGTTCTCCATCATCTGTTGGAACTCTTCCAGCGCCTGCTGCGCCTCGGCCATACGACCCTGTTCCATCAGTTCCTGAATGCGGTCCATCATGCGTTGCAGATCATCCTGCGTCATCTGCAAGGTTTCGCCATTCTGACCCTGCTGATTTTCACCGCCTTCACCATTTTCCTGCGCCAGACGCTGAAGCTGTCGCATATAATCTTGCGTGGCCTCGCGCAGTTCCTGCATCAGTTCGGCAATTTCCTCATCACTCGCACCGTTCTGCATCGCCTCGGTCAAACGTTCCTGAGCGCGGCGCATCCGCTCCAACGCATCAGCCAGCGTGCCATCCTCGATCAGAACCGCCAGTTCCCATAGCGATTGCGCGATCTCTTCCTGTTGCTTGGCTTTAAGCCCGTATTCCGTGAAGGTCTCCAACCGCCGCAGAGTCACCCGCAAACGCAGATATGCTGTGTCCGAGCGGAAAAACCCTTCGGGCAGGTGTGATACCGCGCGCAACAATTGCGCCACGCGCTTTGCATTGTCGCGAGACCAGAGCAAATCACGACGTTGTTCGATGATCGCGGCCGCGAGCGGGTCAAAGAACCTGCGCGCCGGCAGGGCTGTCAGATAGGGCTCCGAAAACCCTTCCTGATCTGCGGCATCTGTCGCACTGAGGGTGATTTTGACCGGCAAATGCGCCCAGGGGTGCTGCGAGAAATCTTCGATGAAATCTTCGGTGAAATCCGCCCGATCCCCGGTGATCGGCATCGGCAATTCCACCGAGATGATCTCTCGCGGTTCGGGATCGACCGTCAGACCATAGCGACGTTCAACAGACGCCAGATCCAGCTCGATCACAGCAGAGCCGGATACCACGCCATAGTCATCGCTGGCCGCATAGGGCAGTTTCATCTGCCCACCCGCCTCAGCCTCGGCAACGTCGGCCACGCCAATCACCGGCGCAGTGTCCGCAATGGTGTTTAAGGCCCATTCCCGACCCGAGGGACCCTCGATCTTCAAAGTGCCAGAGCGCGTGACCACAAAATCCTGTTCGATCTCAGTAGAGGCCTCTGTGCCCAGCGGCGTGGTAGTTTCGGTCAGGCTGTGGGCGCCCACCTCGCCGTAGAACCGCAAAGTGATGCGGCTGCCTTGCGGGATGGACAAGGCCGGATCAGACTGATCTGCCAGGTAAAGCGTTGGCAATCCGGTGTATCTGGGCGGTTCGACCCATCCTTCCCAACTGGGTCCCTGCCCCGCCACAGCCGCGCCCGGAGCCATGTCCGCCACAGAGCCAATGCGCCAGAACGAGCCGAACAGCGCCGCAACCACCAGTGCCAAAAGCGCCGCGTAGCGCAAGGCATAGGGATCGCGGGACGCGAGCCTGAGATCAGGTTTGACCGCCGGGGCTTGCGCCACACGCTGCGCCATCCGGCTTTGATGCGCCTGCCACAAGGCAACCGAATCCGAATCCATCGCCCCGATGGCCTGTTCGTCCATCACCGCCTGAATCGGACGTCCGGGCAGGGTCTCATCCAGCCGCACCAGCGCTTCGGTCCGGGTCGGCAGATGGAATCGCCTGATCCCCAAAACCAGTGTCGCAATCAGCGATACCCCGGCAATAGCCGCCGCAATCCAGACAGTTTCGACCCGGACAAGATCCTGCAATCCCAGCATCAAGGCGGCCAAAACCGCCATAACAACCGAAAAGAACGGCCAAAACGCGCGCATAACCTGCTCGGCCAGCATGCCTGCATGGGTCAGCCACAGGGACCGTTTTGGTATCGGCAGCGTCTGGTTGTCGCGCAAGGCGGGCCTCCTGATCCGGCCCGATGCGCCTATCGCGTCAGAGCCACCCCGGTATGGTATCGCGGTTTATGATTTCGTCAAAGCTTGGCCGTTCACGAATTACGGCAAATTGATCCCCGTTCACCAGAACCTCGGGGATCAGGGGCCGGGTATTGTATTCGCTGGACATCACCGCGCCATAGGCACCGGCGCTGCGAAACGCGATCAGATCGCCCGATTTCAACGGCGGCATGTTGCGCTGTTTGGCAAATGTGTCCCCGGATTCGCAGACCGGGCCAACAATGTCATAGGGCTGCTGTTCAACCCCCGCAGCAGGCTCTTGCACCGCGACAATATCATGGTGCGCCTCATACATCGCTGGACGGATCAGATCATTCATCGCGCCATCAAGGATCAGGAAATCGCGTCCTTCGCCGGATTTGACATAGATGACCTTGCTGATCATCAGCCCGGCATTTCCGGCGATCAAACGGCCGGGCTCGATTTCGATCTCACACCCCAGATGACCCAATGTTTTCTTGATCATCGCACCGTATTCGACCGGCAAGGGCGGCGCATCATTCGACCGCGTATAGGGAATGCCAAGACCGCCGCCCAGATCGAGACGGCGAATGTTGTGGCCCTCGGCGCGCAGGCGCTCTGTCAGGTCAGCAACCTTGTTGTAGGCCAGTTCGAACGGTTCAAGCTCGGTCAGCTGCGAGCCGATATGGACGTCGATCCCGATCACTTCCAACCCCGGCAGGCTGGCGGCCAGCGCATAGACCTCGGAAGCGCGCGAGATCGGGATGCCGAACTTGTTCTCGGACTTGCCGGTGGCGATCTTGGCATGGGTCTTGGCGTCCACATCCGGGTTCACCCGCACGGTGATCGGCGCAATCACGCCCAGTTCCAGTGCAACCGCGTTGATCACCTGCATCTCGGGCTCGGATTCGACGTTGAACTGGCGGATCCCGCCGGTCAGGGCGGTGCGAATCTCGTCCGCCGTCTTGCCGACGCCCGAAAACACGATCTTGTCGCCGGGTACTCCTGCAGCTTTGGCACGCAGGTATTCCCCGCCCGAGACCACATCCATCCCCGCGCCCGCCTGCGCCAGCGTCTTCAGGATCGCCTGATTGCTGGCCGCTTTCATCGCATAACAGACCAGGTGATCGGTGCCCTCAAGCGCATCGTCGAACAGCTTGAAATGCCGCAGGAGGGTCGCCGTCGAATAGACATAAAACGGGGTCCCGACCGCAGCAGCGATTTCGGAAATGGGGACATCCTCGGCGAAAAGCGCGCCGTCGCGGTAGAGAAAGTGATCCATGACAGCGCGCTTAGACCAAAAACGCCCCTTGGATCAATGGATTCGCAACGACCAGCAGTTATCTGGTTGTCGATACCCCCACACGCGCTGAACCCGACAGCGTGATGGCCGTCCCACCGGTTGACGTCGAAGGCTCGGAAGGCGGCTCATAGGACGGGTCGCAGGCGGCAAGGCAGGCGATGAACAGGATCGAGGCGAAGGTTCGCATGCGGGGGGTCGATTTCCACAAGGTGGCCAAAGGCAAACGGTGACAGGGAGCGGGGTCAGATGCCCAGATACACGCCCAGACCACCCCGACGCAGCCCCACACCGCCACCAACATAGGTGCCGCTGTTGCCGACGCCGACGCTGGCGCTCATCGTGGGCTGAATGGGTTCGCCATCCGCGCCACATCCGGCCAAAACCGCCCCGGATAAGATCAATAACGCCACGCGCAGTAACTGCATCACACCAGCGCCTTCCATCGCTTGACTTGGGCCCGCACCTGATCCGGTGCTGTGCCGCCGTAGGACTGGCGCGAGTTTACCGAGTTTTCGACCGTTAGGACAGAATAGACATCATTCGTGATGTCGGCATGGACGGATTGCATATCCTCCAGCGTCAGATCGGGCAGGTCACAGCCCTTGGATTCGGCCATCGCCACCAGCGATCCGGTGACATGGTGCGCATCACGGAATGGCAGGCCCAGCACCCGCACCAGCCAGTCAGCCAGATCGGTCGCGGTTGAGAAACCCGACCCGGCAGCAGCCGCAAGGCTTTCGCGGTTGGCGGTCATGTCCTTGACCATGCCCTCCATCGCCGCCAGCGCCAACATCCAGTTGTCGGCGGCGTCAAAGACCTGTTCCTTGTCTTCCTGCATGTCCTTGGAATAGGCCAGCGGCAGGCCCTTCATCACCATCATCAGCGCGGTATTCGCCCCGTAAATGCGGCCCACCTTGGCCCGGATCAGTTCCGCCGCGTCGGGGTTTTTCTTTTGCGGCATGATCGACGAGCCGGTCGAGAAACGGTCGGACAGCGTCACAAAGCGGAACTGGGCCGAGGACCAGATCACCAGTTCCTCGGCAAAGCGCGACAGGTGGACGGCGCAGATCGAGGCGGTCGACAGGAACTCCAGCGCGAAGTCGCGGTCGCTGACGGCGTCCAGCGAGTTGGCGGCGGGGCGGTCAAAGCCCAGTGCCTCAGCGGTCATAGAGCGGTCGATGGGGAAGGACGTGCCTGCCAGCGCAGCAGCGCCCAGCGGGGATTCGTTCATCCGAGCGCGCGCATCGCGGACGCGGCTCAGGTCGCGGCCAAACATCTCGACATAGGCCATCATGTGGTGGCCCCAAGTCACCGGCTGCGCGGTTTGCAGATGGGTGAAGCCGGGCATGACCCAATCCGCCCCGGCCTCGGCCTGTGCCAAAAGTGCGCGGATCAGGGCCAGCAGGCCGGTTTCTGCCGCATCGAACTGATCGCGGACCCACAGTTTGAAGTCAGTCGCCACCTGATCGTTGCGCGACCGGCCTGTGTGCAGACGGCCTGCGGGCTCTCCGATCACCTCTTTCAGGCGCGCCTCGACATTCATGTGAATGTCTTCCAGCGCAGTCGAGAACTGAAAATCTCCGCTCTGGATTTCTGACAAGACTGTGAGCAGCCCTTCCCGAATGGCCTCAGCATCACTATCAGTAATAACGCCTGTGGCCGCTAACATGGCGGCATGGGCCCGAGAGCCTGCGATGTCCTGGGCTGCCATCCGCTGATCGAACCCGATCGAGGCGTTGATTGCCTCCATGATCGCGTCTGGACCAGCGGCAAAGCGGCCGCCCCACATCTGGTTCGAGGATTGATCGGTCATGTTGCAAAACCCGGAGTTACTATGCGCCTATTTCGTCTGATCCCCCTTTATATGGCCCTTGCGCTGGGTGCAAACGCGGCTTTGGCCGCGGATGTTGAAACTCTGAAGCCCCTGCGCGAGGGCACCCTGAAACGTCTGATCCTGCACAAGGAACCCAAGGCCGCCAAGACGATCGAGTTCCAGCTCGAAGACGAAGGCGGTGTTGGCACGCTTGAAGATTATCGTGGCAAATACGTTCTGGTAAACTTCTGGGCCACGTGGTGTGCGCCTTGCCGCAAGGAAATGCCGCAGATTGCCGAGCTGCAGGAAGAGTTCGGTGGCGACAAGTTTCAGGTTCTGACCCTGGCCACGGGTCGCAACTCCCCGGCCGGGATCAAGAAATTCTTTGAAGAAAACGGGATCGAGAACCTGCCGCGTCATCAGGATGCCAGTTCGGCCGCAGCGCGGGAATTTGGCGTCATTGCGCTGCCGATTACGGTAATTCTGGACACAGAAGGTCAGGAAATCGCCCGCCTGATCGGCGATGCCGAGTGGAACTCGGACAGCGCGAAATCGATTGTAAGCGCTTTGGTGGGCGGCGAAAGTTAACAAGTCATCAAGAATCCAGAGAATCATGTTACCCTCCGGCCGTTGTTTAACTGGAGGGTAACTATGAAAACGTTTTTCACCGTAATTGCAGCGACTTGTTTGGTTTTGTGTTCTGCTGAAATTGCTCAGGCAAAGGATATAAAGAAAGAGAAACAGTTCATCGAAGCTGTTGGGGACAAAAAGTTGGTCTCGGGGGACACTTGGGTGATTGTTTCGTCCGACGGTAAAATTTCCGGCGTGGGTCGGGACGACGCTAAAATTGTAGGTGCGTGGGCTTGGAATAAAAGGTTCTGGTGCCGAAACGTCGTCGTCAACGGCAACCAACTCCCACAAGATTGCCAAAAGGTGTCAGTCGACGGCAATCAAGTCACGTTCGCCCGCAACAAAGGCAAAGGCGACGCTATCGTCTATACGATTTCCGAATAAACTTCCTGAAATCATAAGATTACACTCGAAAGTGCGCGGCAGAATTGTTGTGGAACTTACGCCACGCCACCTTTGACAGCCCTCTCCACTCTTTGCACTGTGCGGTGGGGAGGGCAACATGCCGCTGGAAATACTCTTGATGCTGGTGATCGGTGGTATTGCCGGGATCACATTGTTGCTGCATCTGACGGGCAAGTCCCGGCTGCATGTTCTGACGCGTGACACGGTGCCGATGCAGTGGCTGCGCCATTTCCCCGATGACACCGTGATCGACGTGACCGTTGCCCATGACGGCCACGCGGCCATTGTACAGACCGAAAATGGAGCCGGTCTGCTCTGGTCCTTTGGCGCCGACACCGTGGCCCGACATCTGCTGGATTTTGACTGGCTTGAAACCGCCAAAGGCTTTGAGGTCCAATTCCACGATTTCAGCACCCCGCGGGCCCTCATTCACCTCGACGAAACCGAGCGCCGGCATTGGCAACACCTGATGGACCCGCAATGACTGACCAGATTACCTTTCCCGACGCGGTGCAATGGGCCGTGCCCTTTTTCATCGCCGCCATTCTGGCAGAGTTCCTGTGGATTGCCGTCAAGGGCAGGGGCGGGCGATATGAAACGCGCGATGCGGTGACCTCGTTAATCATGGGCGCGGGCAATATCGCATCCGGGTTTATGCTGGGGTTTATTGCTTATGCGTTCTTTATGTGGCTGTGGCAGATCACGCCGCTGAATCTGGGGACCTCGATCCCGATCATTATCCTGTGCTTCGTGCTGGACGACCTGCGCTATTACTGGGTGCATCGGTTCGGGCACCGTATCCGCTGGGTCTGGGCCAGCCATGTGAACCACCACAGCTCGCAACACTACAACCTGACCACCGCGCTGCGGCAGACATGGACCTATACGTTCACCTTCATGATGGTGGTGCGCGCTCCGCTGATCCTGCTGGGGTTCCACCCAGCAATGGTGCTGTTTGTCGGCGGACTGAACCTGATCTATCAGTTCTGGATTCACACCGAGGCCATCCACAAAATGCCCCGCTGGTTCGAGGCGGTGATGAACACCCCCAGCCACCACCGCGCCCATCACGGACGCAATGCCCGCTATCTGGATTGCAACTATGCGGGCGTGTTCATCATCTGGGACAAGATGTTCGGCACCTTTGTACCTGAACAAGAGGATGACCGCGTCGATTACGGGCTGGTACATAATATAGGCACCTTCAACCCGCTGCGTGTGGCGTTCCACGAATGGGTCGGCATCTGGCGCGACGCAACACAGCCTGGGCTGACGCTGGGACAGCGGCTGGCCTATTGCTTCGCACCGCCGGGTTATAGCCACGATGGCAGCCGGGACAATTCAGAGCAGATCAAGGCAAAACACCTGGCCCGCCACCCCGAGGATCGAGGAACGCCCGGTTTCGAGCATTTCGACATCAAACCGCTCAAATCGCAGGCAAAGCAGGCGTGAGACGGACCTTCCCTATGGCCAATGGTTGAAACTTGGTCGGCGCTGCCCATATCCGATGGCATTGAAAGCCCATCGCCGGAGGCAAAATTGTCACGAGTTATTTCTTTTTCCACTGTTTTGGGCCTTTTGGGCCTGTGCCTGTCGACCCTCGCCGCGCTGAGCGGTGCAGCCCCAGGTATGCTGGTTTTTGGTTTTGCCACGATGGTCTTTGGATTCCTGGGGGCTGTGATCGGTGCGGTCGCACGATTGGGACATGTGTTGGAAACGGCCCGGTCATAATCTACCTGAATCCCCGTCGATCTTAACTTCAGATTCATACCTTCCCGCCGATACTCAGCCGGATACGGCGACGAACAAGGGTTTGGCGAAGCCATGGGGAACAAGAAACTGGCCGAATTGCCGGACGGCGCAGAAAGTCCGTTGAATGCGGCCGTCACCGCGCGTGACAGCGAGACAGTTCTGATGGCGACCGAGGCGGTGAAACACAAGCAATGTAAATTGGCCTTTCAACCCATTGTTCAGGCCAGGGCTCCGCGTTCCGTGGCGTTTTACGAAGGGTTTATTCGGGTCCTGGACGAAACCGGGCGCGTGATTCCTGCCCGCGATTTCATGCCTCAGGTCGAGAACACGCCGATTGGCCGGGAACTGGATTGCGTTGCCCTTGAAATGGGTCTGCGCACGCTGGCCCACAACCGTGACATCCGACTGTCCATCAATATGTCCGCCCGTTCGATCGGGTACGCACGGTGGTCACGGGTGTTGGAGCGGTTTTTGAAAAAGGATCCCGATGTCGGAGAGCGTTTGATTCTTGAGATATCGGAAAGCTCGGCGATGACCATCCCCGAACTGGTAATCGATTTCATGGATCGCTTACAACCGCGCGGCATCGCTTTTGCCCTGGATGACTTCGGGGCCAGCAACTTCAGCTTTCGCCATTTCCGCGAGTTTTTGTTCGATGCCGCTAAAATTGACGGACAGTTCGTCCGAGGTATCAGCGCAAATCCCGACAATCAGGCCCTTGTGCGTGCGCTCATCGCCGTCGCGCGTGAGTTTGAAATTCTGGTCACAGCCGAATCGGTCGAAACACAGGCGGACGCGGAATTCCTTGCCGCCAACGGTGTGGATTGCCTGCAAGGTTACCTCTTCGGCGCACCGTCTGTCTCAGCTCCGTGGCGGGCGGAAAAATCCAAGCAAACAGGTAGTTAACAGCGCAGCCACAATCGCAGTTTTGCCTGAGACAAGGTGACCGTTGCTGCACGTGCAGCATTACGTTATGTCATTATCAGCTTTAGCGAGGGATCATGTGGCGTTTATTTCGACAGGGGGCAGCCTCTGAAATATCGTTGCATTGTTTTTCCTTTGGCCCATGACGGTATAGGATTATCTAAATGACCAACGTAGTAATTGCATCCGCAGCACGCACAGGTGTCGGCAGCTTTGGCGGATCATTCGCAAATACACCCGCACACGACCTTGGCACCACCGTACTGGAGGCCGTTGTTGAACGCGCCGGGATCGATAAAGGCGAAGTCAGCGAAACCATTATGGGTCAGGTCCTGACTGCCGCCCAAGGACAAAACCCGGCGCGTCAGGCGCATATCAACGCCGGTCTGCCACAGGAAAGTGCAGCCTGGGGTATCAACCAGGTCTGCGGCTCGGGATTGCGGGCCGTCGCACTGGGCGCGCAGCACATCCAGTTGGGCGATGCTGAAATCGTTGCGGCCGGTGGTCAGGAAAACATGACCCTCTCGCCCCACGCCGCCGCCCTGCGCGCCGGTCAAAAGATGGGCGACATGAAGTATATCGACACGATGATCCGCGACGGTCTGTGGGATGCGTTCAACGGCTATCACATGGGTCAGACCGCTGAAAACGTCGCCGAGAAATGGCAGATCAGCCGCGACATGCAGGATGAATTTGCCGTCGCGTCGCAGAACAAGGCCGAAGCAGCCCAGAACGCGGGCAAATTCGCCGACGAAATCGTGCCTTTCACCATCAAGACCCGCAAGGGCGACATCGTGATGGACAAGGACGAGTACATCCGCCACGGCGCGACCATGGAGGCGATGGCCAAACTGCGCCCCGCCTTCACCAAGGATGGCTCGGTCACCGCTGCCAACGCCTCGGGCCTGAATGACGGCGCGGCAGCAACTCTGCTGATGTCGGCAGAGAATGCTGAAAAGCGCGGCATCGAGCCGCTGGCCCGCATCGCCTCTTATGCAACTGCCGGTCTGGATCCGTCGATCATGGGCGTCGGTCCGATCTATGCCTCGCGCAAGGCGCTGGAGAAAGCGGGCTGGTCGGTTGACGATCTGGATCTGGTTGAGGCCAACGAAGCCTTTGCCGCACAAGCCTGCGCGGTGAACAAAGACATGGGCTGGGATCCGTCGATCGTGAACGTCAATGGCGGCGCGATTGCCATCGGCCACCCGATTGGCGCATCCGGCTGCCGGGTTCTGAACACGCTGCTGTTCGAAATGAAACGCCGCGACGCCAAGAAGGGTCTGGCGACCCTGTGCATCGGCGGCGGCATGGGCGTTGCACTGTGCGTGGAGCGTGACTAAGGCCCCCGAAAACACCATAGCGAAGGGCGCCGCACCGGCGCCCTTTTTTGTTACGAATCTAATATATCTCGCAGATGCGACAATACCTTCAGAAACACAGGTTGAATTGCTCGCGAAATAATATTGCGCAGCACTCTTTCTCAGAGTAACAGCGTTATCAAGACGACGAAAACCAGAGGACATATATTATGGCACGTACAGCACTCGTAACCGGCGGTTCCCGCGGCATCGGCGCAGCAATTTCCAAGGCGCTGAAAGCCGAAGGATACAATGTTGCCGCCACCTATGCAGGCAACGATGAAGCCGCGGCGAAATTCAGCGAAGAGACCGGCATCAAGACCTACAAGTGGAACGTTGCCGATTACGGTGAATCCAAAGCAGGTATCGAAAAGGTCGAAGCCGAGGTTGGCCCCATCGACGTGGTTGTCGCCAATGCGGGCATCACCCGCGACGCGCCGTTCCACAAGATGACCCCGGAACAATGGCAGCAGGTGATCGACACCAACCTGACCGGCGTGTTCAACACCGTCCACCCGATCTGGCCCGGTATGCGCGAGCGAAAGTTCGGCCGTGTGATCGTCATCAGCTCGGTGAACGGTCAGAAAGGTCAGTTCGCGCAGGTCAATTATGCCGCGACCAAGGCGGGCGATCTGGGCATCGTGAAATCGCTGGCGCAGGAAGGCGCACGCGCCGGCATCACCGCCAACGCAGTCTGCCCCGGCTACATCGGAACCGAGATGGTGATGGCCGTTCCGGAAAAAGTACGCGAATCCATCATCGCTCAGATCCCTGCGGGCCGTCTGGGTGAGGCAGAAGAGATCGCGCGCTGCGTGACCTTCCTGGCCTCGGATGATTCTCAGTTCATCAACGGGTCGACCATTTCGGCCAACGGCGCGCAGTTCTTCTCGTAACCTGACGCCCTTTTTTGAACGAAAACGGGCCGGTCCGCGCAGGACCGGCCCTTCTTGTATCCCGTAAGACCGCGCGCGCTGCGGTCAGCGGGAACCGAACAACCACGACCAGATGCGGGCGACGGCCTTGCCGCGTTCCTGATGGGCGCGGTGGATGGCGCTTTGGATGGCGGGGTTGGTCGTCACTTCGATCATGGCGGGACCTCTTTCTATCAAGTTAATCTTGCCTTGGCTTCAACATGACCGTTATCTTCAAAGCGTACAAACGAGAGTTTTCACCGCTTCAGTTCAGAATAACTTAATCGAAATGCCGGACCGTCTGCCCCCTTTGACCGCTTTGCGCGCCTTCGACGCCGCTGCGCGACATATGTCGTTTGCCCGTGCCGCGGATGAGCTGAACGTGACCCCTGCCGCCCTGTCCTTTCAGATCAAATCGCTGGAGGAGCATCTGGGCCACCCCCTGTTCCGCCGCCTCAACCGCGCCGTGGAACTGACCGAGGCCGGGCGCACGCTGGCCCCCGGCACCGCCGACGGGTTTGCCGCGCTGCAGGCCGCGTGGCAGGCGACGCGGCGGCTGCAGGACGAAACCAGCCTGACCGTCACCGCAGGCCCTGCGCTAACCGCGAAATGGCTGGCGCCGCGTCTGTATGAGTTCGCGCGGGCCAATCCAGGGATCGACCTGAAATTCTCGGCCACGTTGCGCAACATGGACCTTGAACGCGATGATGTGGATGTGGCGATCCGGTTCGGCTATGGCCCCGATGAAGGGCTCTATTCCGTGCCCGTCCGCAAGGAGTGGTTGACGCCTGTGATGACGCCGGAACTGGCTGCGCAATTCCCGACGCCTGACTCGCTGCGCGAGGCCCCGCTGATTCATGACGATTCCATCAGTTTTCTGAAACCCCGCTGCGACTGGCCCGCGTGGTTCCGCGCAGTGGGGCTGGAGTTCACCCCGACTCACGGGGCGCATTTTTCCAATGCCGATCACGCGATTGATGCCGCTGTGGCCGGGGTGGGCGTCGTGCTGGGACGCCGCGCGATGATCTTGAAAGACCTGACCGAGGGGCGGCTGGTCGCCCCCTACAAGGTAGCGCTGGAAACCGCTGGGCGGTTCCGGTTCCTATGCTTGCAGGGGGCCGAAAAACGGCCCCAGATCGCAGCGTTCCGCGACTGGTTCATTACCGAGATTGAAAAGACCGCCCATATATCGGATGAGTTCGAGATTATCCCCGTCGAGGAAGTGACCACCGAATGAGCAAAATGAGCGCAACCGCGATCGGCTTTGTCGCCGTGTTGCTCTGGTCGTTGCTGGCCTTGTTCACGGTGGGCTCGGCCCCCACGCCGCCGCTGCTGTTGAATGCGATCTGCTTCACCATCGGGGGTACGTTGGGTCTGATCTGGGCGACTGCTTCGGGAAATCTGGGGCAGTTGCGCCAAATCGCCTGGACGACCTATCTGTTCGGGACAATTGGCCTTTTTGGATATCATGCGCTGTATTTTTCAGCCCTCCGCATGGCCCCTGCAGCCGAGGCCGGGCTGATCGCCTATCTCTGGCCCTTGCTGATCGTCCTGTTTTCCGGGCTGCTGCCCGGAGAACGCCTGAAACTGGGCCATCTGATCGGCGCGTGTCTTGGCTTTACCGGGGCGGCTGTGATCATCACCGGTGGCGGCAGTGCAGGGTTTCAAGCGCAGCATCTGCCCGGATACGGGCTGGCGTTGCTGTGTGCACTGACATGGTCAGGCTACTCGGTTCTGTCGCGGCGACTAGGTGATGTACCGACAAGTTCGGTTGCTGTGTTTTGTGTAGCGACGGCCATTGCCTCGTGGACGCTGCATTTCGCCGTGGAAGAAACTGTCTGGCCACAAGGCGCCTCCAGTTGGGCCTCAACCCTTGCTTTGGGGCTGGGGCCAGTCGGGTTGGCCTTTTATGTTTGGGATATCGGGGTCAAACGTGGAGATATCCAAATTTTGGGCACCGCCTCATACGCGGCCCCCTTGCTGTCGACGCTTGTGCTTGTGCTGGCCGGGATCGCCGCCCCGTCCTGGGGTCTGGCGATCGCGGCCTTGTTTGTCACCGGCGGTGCGGTCATCGCGGCCCGCGCCAGCCTGAAGAGTTAGGTCGACAGACGTTCGATCTCTTCTTTCAGCTTCAATTTCTGCTTTTTCAGCTGAGCAATATGGAGATCGTCGATACCGGGCGCGCGCTGAGCTTCTTCGACCTCGATCCCGAGGTTTTCATGCTTTTTCTTCAGCTCTGTCAGATGTGCGCTCACGCTCATGGCGATCCTCCTTCTTGGGTTGAGTATTTTACCTGAGAATTTGAGCACATCGTTTCAACCCTGTCACGCCGCAGACGCACAAAAACTGTCATAAATCCGACAATTTCGGCTGGTCATTGCCTACAGGCTGGAAAAACCGGGTAAGGCTGCACCATCACGCAAAGCTGCTGACACTTCTGGTGTGTAGCTTTCGCCGTCTTTTTTGTGACACTCGCCTTTGTGCAGGATCAGGGGCGCGTGCAGACGGAAACCTGCCCGCCCACCTTTGCGGGCGCGCAGAATCACCAATTCCGCCGCGCGACCCGGGCGCGCTGACAGCGGCAATATTTCCAACGAACCAAGCTTGTTTGCACATGCATTGATCATATCGGGCAAACGATCCGCTTTTTGGATCATATGAAGGTATCCGCGATGTGACAGCCGTTTTGCGGCGACGGCAATCCATTTATCCAAGGGCGTATCCTCTGCCAGGGCAATACGGCGGCCATCATCGCTGGCCGCGCTGTGTGCCCCCGGCTTGTAGTAGGGCGGGTTCGCGATAACGTGATCGAACTGTCGCTGACGCACGCCCTGCGGCAAATCGCTCAGATCGGCCACAATCACCTCAAGCATCAGGTCGTTCGCGGCCGCATTTCGGCGCGCCAGTTCGGCATAGGCAGGTTGCAGCTCGACACCGGAAAGCTGCAGTTCCGCAACCCGGCGCCCCAGACACAACACCGCTGCCCCTGCGCCGCAGCCAAGCTCCAGAACCGTTTCTCCGGGCCGGGCGGGAACGGATGCGGCCAATAAAACAGGGTCTACACCAGCGCGGTAGCCCGAAACGGGCTGCCACAGGGTCAGACGCCCACCTAGAAACGCATTGCACGTCAGGTCCTCGTCATCAAACGGCTTCATCGCCCCAGCGGGATCTCATTGTCGCGCATCACGCGTTCCGCGCGTGTCAGATCATCGGCCCTTACCATCAGACGGCGCGGGAAGATTCCGATGCCGCCTTCGAGGATGCTCATATTTACGTCCATCTGAAAGCAGTCTATATCCTCGCCTTCAAGAAGAGCGGATGCGAAAGCCAGAATTGTCGGATCGGTGCTGCGCAATAGTTCTTTCATGGGGATGGATGTAAGGGCAAGGTGAGGCAGAAGTCGAGCCTTGTATCAGGAAGTGTGATGAACATCGACACGATCTCGAAACCACATGAGCGACTGGCCGAAATGCTGGCCGCAGAGATGGATGCGGTCAATGCGCTGATTCGAACCCGCATGGCCTCGGACCATGCGCCACGTATTCCCGAGGTTACAGCGCATCTGGTTGAAGCAGGCGGCAAACGCCTGCGTCCGATGCTGACATTGGCAGCGGCACGACTGTTTGGCTATACGGGCGATCATCACGTCAGGCTGGCCGCAACCGTTGAATTCATCCACACAGCGACCTTACTCCATGATGACGTGGTCGATGAAAGCGGTCAGCGACGCGGGCGGCCCACGGCCAATCTGCTTTGGGACAACAAATCCAGTGTTCTGGTCGGTGACTATCTGTTCTCGCGCAGCTTTCAATTGATGGTTGAAACGGGGTCGCTTCGTGTGCTGGACATCCTTGCAAACGCCTCGGCCACGATTGCCGAAGGTGAGGTGCTGCAGATGACGGCTGCCACAGATCTCGGCACCAACGAGGCGATCTATCTGCAGGTTGTGCGCGGCAAGACAGCGGCGCTGTTTTCAGCAGCAACCGAAGTGGGTGGTGTGATCGCCGGCGCCTCTGATGCTCAGGTTCGCGCCTTGTTCGATTATGGTGATGCGCTGGGCGTTGCATTTCAGATCGCTGACGATCTGCTGGACTATCAAGGCGACAGCGCCGCCACCGGTAAGAACGTCGGTGATGATTTCCGCGAGCGCAAGCTGACCTTGCCGGTGATCAAGGCCGTCGCGCAGGCCAACCCCGAAGAACACGCGTTTTGGGAGCGCACGATTGGTCGGGGCCGTCAGGAAGACGGTGATCTGGATCATGCGTTGAACCTGATGGGCAAGTACGGAACGTTGGACGCCACCCGCGCGGATGCGTTCGGCTGGGCCGACAAGGCCAAAGCATCCCTGGATATCCTTCCCGACCACGAAGTGCGCACCCTGCTGCGCGATCTGGCCGACTACGTCGTCTCGCGGCTCAATTAAGCTGCGTCGCGCGACACCACCAATCGGGATATGCCGCGCCGATCTCATACGCGGCAAAATGTGCGGCCTTGAGGGTCGGATACAACGCAAAACAGGTTGAGCCTGACCCGGACATGCGCGTCAACAGCACGTCCCTGGTCTCTGCCAGCTCATCCAGCACACGCGCCACAGTCGGCGCAAGCGCGGTCGTTGGCGGCTCAAGGTCATTGCGCTGGTTCAGCAACCACGCAGCGCAATCCTGCGCATCCTCAAAGGCGGGGACGGTATCGGGCATGGGCGGGTTTTCACGGTTCTGCAGGGCGGAAAACACCGCCCCGGTCGGCACTTCGACACCCGGATTGACCAGCAGAGCGGGCAAGCGCGGCAACGCGACCGGGTCCAACCGATCTCCGATACCGCGCATTCGTGTGGCCCGAGCGGCCACGCAAACGGGCACGTCTGCCCCAAGCGACAGGGCAGCATCAGCCGAAACCTTTGTTCCTTTATCAGAGATCATGCGCAATGTGGCGGCGGCGTCGGAAGAGCCGCCGCCAATTCCGCCACCATGCGGCAGCAGTTTGTCGAGACCAATATGCCCGGTCCAGCCTGCCAATTCGGCGGCTTTCCAAACCAGATTTCGGTGATCTGACGGAACACCTTCGGCGTGCTCGCCCGAAATCGAGATAGACAGGCAAGACCCTGTTTGGAAGGTCAGAGTGTCACCAATGTCCGCGAACACCACCAGAGAATCCAACAGATGATATCCGTCATCCCGGCGGCCTGTGACATGAAGGGTCAGGTTGATCTTGGCGGGCGCAAAACCCTTAACCTTCATTGGCTACCTTCAAAGGTTCCGATCCTTCTTCCGCCAGAACCGCATCCAGCCCGACCTCGATCTTACGGCGGATGCGATCGGGATCAGCCTCTCCATTGGTATCTTCGGGGTCTATGAAAGACAGGGCGCGCTTCCACTGAAACTCGGCCTCGCGCCAACGCCCGACGGCCCAGTACACATCACCCAGATGGTCGTTGACGACCGGATCAACCGGCATCAGCTCGACCGCACGCTCCATATGCTCGACCGCCTCGTCATAACGGCCCAGACGGAACAGAACCCAGCCCAGACTGTCGACGATATAGCCACTGTCCGGGCGGGCCGCGACGGCGCGTTCGATCATATCAAGCGCCTCGTCCAGCTTTTCTTTCCGTTCGACCAGCGAGTAGCCAAGATAGTTCAGTACCTGAGGCTGATCCGGGTTCAGTTCCAGCGCGCGCCGGAAATCGGCCTCGGCCTGATCCCAGTTTTTCAGGCGTTCATGAGAAATGCCGCGCGCATAATGCAGGAACCAGTTTCCGCCGACCCCGTCCTCGGACAAGTTTATCGCCGCGTCATAAGACGCGACAGCAGCGGCGTAATCCTCTTGCTGGCGACGCAGATCGGCCAGCGCCACATGAACGCCCGGCAGATCAGGGCTTTGCGCGGCCAGCGTTTGCAGAACCTCGACTGCGGCGTCTTTCTTGCCAGACCGGTTCAGAACCTCGGCCCGACCCAGCTCGGCTGCGTGGTGATCGGTGCTGTCCGCGGGAACCTGCCGGTAAACCTCGACAGCCAGATCGAACTGTTCCAGCGCGTCCAGCAGTTCGGCACTCATGAGGATCGCGTCCACATGATCCGGGCGAAGGAATGTTGTGGCACGGGCATACAGCAAGACATAGTCCTGCGCAGCTTCGGACTGCAGCGCTTCGCCGACCGAAAAGAACACCTCGGCCATACCATCCTGCGCGGATCCGACATGTGTGAACGGCAAGGTCGCGCCTTCGGACAGGCGTGCGACATAGCTTTCGATCGTCGGGTCTCGACCGGCGACAAAGACATCATCCAGGAATTGCTGCGCGTCCGCGTTGCGATCCAGCTGTGACAGGATTTCCACCCGCGCCAGAGCCGCGCGGCGTGAAAACCGGCCTACCGCGTTGTTGTTGGCCGACAGAATGGCCTCGGCCCCTTCGAAATCACCAATCGATGCCAGCGCCATCGCCTTGTGATACAGCGCAAAATCCCTAAGCCCGTCTTGCGTGGAAACCGTGTCAAACTGCTCCATCGCCTTCGAGACCGCGCCCTGCCCCATATGGGCCCACGCAGTCATCAAGCCATCGACCAAAGGACCGACGCCCTGGGTTTCCAGGTCACGGGCCAGAAGTGCATCCAGATCACCATCCGAAACCAGCGAGGCCGCAATGACCATGCGCGCAGCCTGGCTTGGCAAACCGCGGTCTTCGATCTCTTCGGCGACCGGCAGCGCCCGCGCGACATCGCCAAGCGCCAGGCGGGCCACGACGACGCTTTCAAGCAATTTGGCATTTTCGGGATTCGCCCTTAGCGCCTGAGTGTAATACCGCTCGGCCGCCGGGTAATCGCTTGAATAAATCGCCTGACGCCCGGCCAGATAGGACCCCGCGCCGGTATCCGCCGCCAGCGGAAGCGCAAATGAAGAGCTGATGAGCACGGCCAGCGCCGCGCGACGAACCAGGGAAATCACCGATATCCTGCCTTGCTGTCGTTATCTTTGTGACAAGCTAGGGCTTTGGTGGGTCAGAGGCAATGCCAGAGCCTTCACGACGCTGCCATTGCCCGGGTTTTTGCTTACATGTTGGGATAGTTCGGCCCGTCACCACCCTGCGGTGTCGTCCAGGTGATGTTCTGGCTGGGATCCTTGATATCGCAGGTTTTGCAGTGGACGCAGTTCTGGAAGTTGATGACGAATCGCGGCCCGTTCTCATCCTCGACCATCTCGTAGACGCCCGCCGGGCAGTACCGCTGCGCCGGTTCGTCAAACTTGGGCAGGTTCACTTTGACCGGTATATCCGGGTCGCCCAATTTCAGGTGGCAAGGCTGACTTTCTTCGTGATTGGTCGCTGCGAAGGACACGTTGGTCAGACGGTCGAAGGACAGTACGCCATCGGGTTTTGGGTAGTCGATGGGCTGATGCTTACTGGCATCCTCAGTCGACTCAGCGTCGTTTTTGCCGTGACCAACCGTGCCAAAGAAAGAAAAGCCCAGCGTGTTGGTCCACATGTCCAGACCACCCAGCATCAGCGAGGCTGTCAGGCCCCACTTCGACCAGATCGGTTTCACGTTGCGCACCTTTTTCAGGTCAGCACCAATCGCGCCGTTGCGCACATCGGTTTCATAATCGGTCAGTTCGTCACCCGAACGGTCGGCCTTGATCGCGTCAAAGGCGGCTTCGGCCGCGGCTTTGCCCGACAGCATGGCGTTGTGGTTGCCCTTGATGCGCGGAACGTTGACCATGCCCGCCGAGCAGCCCAGCAGAGCCACGCCCGGCGCGACCAGCTTGGGCATCGACTGATAGCCGCCCTCGGTAATCGCGCGCGCGCCATACGCCACGCGCTTGCCGCCTTTCAGCAGATCGGCCACCATAGGATGGTGCTTGAAGCGCTGGAATTCCATGTAGGGATACAGGTGCGGGTTCTTGTAGTTCAGGTGAACCACGAAGCCGACATAGACCTGATTGTTTTCAAGGTGGTAGATAAACGACCCGCCACCTGCGTTGCTGCCCAAAGGCCAGCCCATGGTGTGCGTGACCGAGCCCTCTTTGTGCTTGGCCGGGTCGATCTCCCAGATCTCTTTCATGCCGATGCCGTATTTCTGCGGCTCTTTGCCAGCAGACAGGTCGTATTTGGCGATGACTTCCTTGGACAGCGAGCCACGCACGCCTTCCGACAGGAAGACGTATTTGCCGTGCAACTCCATGCCCGGTTCTGTGTTGGGGCCGTAGGAGCCGTCCGCTTCCAGACCGAACACGCCCGCAACAACCCCTTTGACCTCGCCGTTCTCGCCATACACCATCTCGGAACAGGCCATGCCGGGGAAGATTTCCACGCCCAGTTCCTCGGCCTGCTCGGCCATCCAGCGGCAGACATTGCCCATCGACACAATATAGTTGCCGTGGTTGTTCATTAGCGGCGGCATCGGGAAGTTTGGGATGCGGATCTGACCGGCCTCACCCAGCATATAGAAATTGTCTTCATGCACCGGCACGTTCAGCGGCGCGCCCTTGTCCTTCCAATCCGGGATCAGCGCGTCCAGCCCGCACGGGTCCAGCACCGCACCCGACAGGATATGCGCGCCCACTTCCGAGCCCTTCTCCAGAACCACGACATTCAGGTCGGCATCCAGCTGTTTCAGACGGATGGCCGCTGACAGGCCCGCAGGGCCAGCGCCCACGATCACCACGTCATATTCCATCGCTTCGCGTTCAATCTCGGCCATCGCGGGCTCCTTAGCTAACTTTCCGAATTGGCGCTTTCACTGCGTGGTCGGCGCAATATTGTTTCACGGCTGATTACATGGTCTGAAAGAGCTTGGTCAATCGAAACACGGCGTAACAATGCCGCTATTCGACACATCAGCCCTCTGGCGCATCACCCATCAGGTATCTGGGACCGCTACCATGGGATTTGGCCCGGTCATCGGGGTTGTAAAGTCGGCATTTGGGCAGGCTGAGGCACCCGCACCCGATGCAGCCATCCAGATTGTCGCGCAGCCGCATCAGCGTATCGATTCGCTGATCCAGATGCGCGCGCAGATTGACGCTGATCGCTTTCCAGTCCTGCGGCGTGGGGGTACGGTTGCCCGGCAGGCCGGACAGAACCTCGCGGATTTCCGGCAGGGTCAGACCAAACTGCTGGGCGATCATGACAAAGCTCAGCCGCCTGATGTCCGCCCGCTGATAGCGCCGCTGCCCGCCCGCATTGCGCCAGGGCGCGATCAGACCCTGCGCCTCGTAATACCGGATGGCCGACACCGCCAGCCCAGTGCGCCGGGCCAGCGCGCCGATTGCAAGCCCTTCGGAAACTGCCATGAGACCCTCGCAAATATTCCTTGACCTAAAGTTAGGTTTAGAAATTACGGTGAGTCGGGACAAGCCTCAATTCACAAAGGAGTTCCCATGATGGCGACGCTTGAACATACCAATTTCACCGTCCGCGACCCCAAAGCCTCGGCCGCGTGGATGGAAAAGGTCTTTGACTGGAAAACCCGCTGGGAAGGCCCGGCCATCGCGGGCGGCTATACCGTGCATGTCGGCGGGCCGCACACCTATCTGGCGCTGTACAACCCCGGCGACCCCAAGCCGCTGACCAACAGCAGCTATGACGTTGTCGGCGGGTTGAATCATGTCGGCGTGTTGGTCGAAGATCTAGATGCCACCGAGGCCAAGGTCAAAGAGGCCGGGTTCGAGCCGCATAATCACGCCGATTACGAGCCGGGCCGCCGGTTCTATTTCCGCGACGACAATGGCATCGAGTTCGAGGTGGTCCAGTATGATTGAACTGCTCTGGCTGGGGTCCGAGGCCCATCGCTGGCGGCGCGGCAACCTTCTGGGATCGCGCCACAGGCGAGAACCTCCACCACCGAAACGGCGCTAAGTTGCGGGTTGCGTCACAACACGCGCCTGCCCCCTTGCAATTCACGCCTCATTTGGGTCAGGTAAATGCCGACCCATCATTCGCCCCGACGCTGATTTCTGGCGGCGGGGCGACACAGTTTATGCGTGGACGACAAGACTATGGAAAAAATCCCCATGACGCCTGCGGGCAATGCCGCGCTTGCGGCAGAGCTGAAGAACCTCAAATCGGTCGAACGCCCGGCGATTATCGAAGCCATCGCCTCGGCCCGTGAACTGGGCGACCTGAAGGAAAACGCCGAATATCACTCGGCCCGCGAAAAGCAGGGCTTTATCGAAGGCCGCATCAAAGAGCTTGAGGGCATCCTGTCGCTGGCGGATGTGATCGACCCCGCCAAACTGTCCGGTGCGATCAAATTCGGGGCCAAGGTCACGCTGGTCGATGAAGACACTGACGAGGAAAAGACCTGGCAGATTGTGGGTGAATATGAGGCCAATATCGAAGCGGGCCTTCTGAACATCAAATCACCCATCGCCCGCGCCCTCATCGGCAAGGAAGAAGGCGACAGTGTCGAGGTGCGCACGCCCGGCGGCGTGCGGTCCTATGAAATTCTAAGTATCGAATACGCCTGATCGGAGCGTTTGGCATGTCGGATTCCACTCCGGAACCAGACTCGGAAAAACCGACCTCGCTGGGCATCTATGATCGCCCGGACAAGCAAGCTGTGACCGAGATCGAAATCGTGGCCGTTGTGCTCAGCGTGATCTGGCTGCTTGTCTCGGTGGTTTTTCTGGTCATTCCCGGCCAGACGCAGGGCGGCGGGCTGATTGTTACATTTCTGGCCGTGTTCATGCCCGTGGCCATGATCTGGGTTGCAGCCATCGCGATGCGAACCAGCAGGGTCATGCGCGAGGAAAGCGCCCGCTTGCAGACCGCCATCGACGCGATCCGGCATACATATGTCACCCAGCAACAGCGCGCAGCCAGTGCTTATGAACCCGCTGTGGGCAAAAAATTGGATGAAATCGCAAAATCGGCCAAAAAGACCGAAAGCGCACTGGCGACCTTTTCCTCGAACCGGACCGAGCCCGCGCGCGCGTCGGCACCGACCGGAACCGGGGCTCAGCCGTCACTTGAACTTGGAACCCCGGCCGAAGATATCGCGCCGCCCCTGCCGACCGATATCTTCATTCGCGCCCTCAACTTCCCCGAGACGCAGGATGATGCGGAAGGGTTCGACGCCCTGCGGCTGGCGCTAAAGGACCGCAAGGCGGCCAAGCTGGTGCAGGCCTCTCAGGACGTTCTGACCCTGCTCAGCCAGGAGGGGATATACATGGATGATCTGCGTCCAGATATGGCCCGGCCCGAGATCTGGCGTCAGTTCGCCCAGGGCGAGCGTGGCCGGGCTGTGGCTGCCCTGGGTGGAATTCGCGACCGGTCGTCACTGGCCCTGACGGCGGCCCGCATGAAACAGGATCCAATCTTCAAAGACGCGGCGCATCATTTCTTGCGGCAGTTCGACCACATGATCGTGGATTTCGAACCCGAGGCCAGCGACAGCGACCTTTCCGCATTGGGCGAGACGCGCACAGCGCGGGCTTTCATGCTGGTCGGTCGCGTCGCGGGTACGTTCGACTAAAGTCCGAAACTTCCATATGGGATGAATCGGACCATATCGCCCGGTTCTATATGGCGCGCGCCATCTTCGATCTCGACAAGACCTTCGGCCCAGCTGAGCCCGCTGATCCGGCCCGACCCTTCCGAGGCAAACACCTCGGCCCGGCCATCACGCATGCGGGCGCGCAGGTATTCGCGCCGCCCCGGTTTCTTGCGTTTTTCAAAGGCGGCGGGCAGATCAAACCCTTGTGGTGCCTGCCAGCCTTCGCCAGCCAAAAGACCCAAGGCCGGGCGGGCAAAAATGAGCGTACAGACAAGTGCGGCAACCGGGTTGCCCGGCAGACCGAACACAGGCTTACCTTGCCACATGCCCAGCGCCAGAGGCCGTCCGGGTTTCAGGGCGATCCGCCATTCCTGCATCGCGCCCGCCGCGCGCAACAGGGCTGAGACATGGTCTTCGTCCCCTGCAGATGCGCCACCGCTGGTCAGGATCACATCCGCCTTTTGCGCCGCCTGATCCAACCGGTCGCGCAGGGCGGCGCGATCATCCGGAACACGCCCCAGATCGACCGGCTGAAAGCCCATGCGACCGATCAGTGACAGCAACATCGGGCGGTTGGCATCGTATATCTGACCGGGCCCGGCACTGTCTCCCGGCTCTATCAGTTCGTCTCCGGTCGACAACACCGCCACGCGCAACGTTTCGCGCACCGGAACCTCGGAAACACCAATGGCTGACAGCAAAGCCAGATCGGGCGGTGTCAACCTGCGCCCGGCAGGCAATGCAAGCGCATCAGCGGCCACATCCTCGCCTGCGCGGCGCGTATTGGCCCCTTTCTTTAGGGGGCCGTTAAAGGCGATCTGCCCATCCTCAGCGGTCACATCTTCCTGCAGAATGACCGTATCGACCCCTTCGGGCAGCGCTGCGCCAGTAAGCACGCGAAGCGCGAATCCGGCGGGCACAAAGCCCTCGAACGGGATACCTGCCGCCGCGCGGCCATCCATCACTGGCATCAGATGCGGCCCGTCATGCACAGGCCCGGCGAAGCCATATCCATCCACAGCCGTGTTGGGTTGCGGCGGGTTGGACCGCCTGGCATGGATATCCTGCGCCAAGATCCGATCTGCCGCAAGCGCAACCGGAACCGTTTCAACCACAGTTACCGCCGTCAACCGATCCCGCAACAACGCCAATGCGTCATCTACGGGCGTCCAGTCCACGCCCGCAGGCAGGGCAAAGCAGTCATTGCGCAACGGGGGCGGAGAAATCTCTGACTTGTTCTGCATCACGCCAAATATCCACCCTTCTTCCTGCGCGCTGACATCCAGATAGGCGTTCAGGTCAGCCTTGGCCATCTTTGCCAGAGACACCGCCACCTGTTCAACCTGCCACGCATCTTTGATCTGCCCCTTCGGGGCTGTACCCAGATCGAGTGACGGCCAGATCTCGACAAAGGAGACCGGCGTCTCCAGCGGCTCGAACGGCCAGACCGAGACCTGACCGGGAAAGGCGCGGCGCAGTCTTGCCAGCACTGCGATGCCGGTCATGACCTGACCTCCGACCGCGCCTGCCCCGCCCATCTGCCAGCAAGTGAAACTGCCCCTGGCAGCGGGCAGGGTTTCGACCTCCCGGCGCTCTGGAAACGGGTTTTCGTAATCTGCTTTCGTCGAAGGCAAACCGTCAATGTCACGGCGCAGACCATTGAACCAGAACGGGCCCTTGCCACCGAACATCCGGTTGATTTCACCCGCCAGGTCAAAGCGGTTATTGGCTGCGGGACTATCCTCGATCCGTGCCTCGAACCAATCCCAAAGGGTCAGGGGATCGTCCGACCCGGTCAGCGCACGTGCGAATCCTTTCGGATAACCGAACGGAAAGTCGAACCCCAGACAAAGGCGTCGGCCCGCAGCCAGCTCATCCTCAATCAGATCCTGCAGCCAGCGTTCCGCGACCTGCCGGTTGCGCAGGTACTCGGGCCCGATCATGACGCCGGGACGCATGACACATCCCCAGATCGCATCCTTGCGCGGACGTATCCCCGTGTCATTTCCACCGGACCAGTCGACCATCGCAAAGGTGTCAAACATCCTTACAGGCCGGTTTCGCGCAGAATGAAATCCGCGATGGCGGCTGTGTCGTCCAGATCGAACACCGGGCGGTCCAACTGCAGCGGCGTATCACTGGCCACCGCCCGGATGGTGGCGTTGTCCGTGGCGATCAACGGATTGCCGGTTTCGGCTCGAAACGCTTCGATCTTTGGATGCGCCTCGCGTTTGAAGCCTTCGATCAGCACCAGATCAACCGGAGATAACCGAGCAAGCAGCGCGGCCAAAGACGGCTCGGGCGCACCGCGCAACTCCTGCATGATGGCAACCCGCTGGCCCGAGGCCAAAAGCACCTCGGACGCGCCGGCGATACGATGGCGATAGCTGTCTGTGCCCGGCTGATCGACGTCGACACCATGATGCGCGTGTTTGAGGGTTGAGACTGTTAGCCCACGACCAGCGATCTCGGTCACCAACCGCTCCATCAGGCCGGTTTTGCCCGCATTTTTCCAACCCGTGACGCCGTAAAGCCTCATGCCAGCTCCAACAGGTCTTCGGCGCGCGCCAGATCGTCCGGCGTGTTGACGTTAAAGAAAGGATCAAACGGCTCGGCCGAAAACAACGCCTCGCGCCCGTCATGTTGGTCCGTCCACAGGACCACCTTGCGCAACCCGTCATTCAGAGCCGCCCGCAAATCATCGCGCAGCGCAACGGGCCAGAGGCCAAAGGTCGGATGCCGATTGACCCGCTTGCCACCCCCTGATTTCAGCGCCTCATCCCCAGTGCGCGGTGTGGTGGCCAGCACCAACGGATGGGCTTGCCCCTTTGCTGCATCGGTCAATCGCACCACCAGATCGCGCGGAAAGAACGGCGTGTCTGCGGCGGCAGTGACAATGCTGTCCGCACCCTTCTCGGCGGCCCAGTCCAAACCCGCCAGCACTCCGGCCAAAGGGCCCGCGAAGCCTTCGATCGTATCGGGCAGGATCGGCAGGTTCAGGTCAGAGAACCGCGCAGGTTCGCCATTGGCGTTCAGCGCCAGCCCACCCACCTGAGGCGCGAGCCGGTCGATTACATGTGCCATCAGGCTCTGCCCGCCGATTTGCAGCAGCCCTTTGTCGCCGCCGCCCATCCGGGTCGCCAAGCCGCCTGCGAGGATCACTCCTAGTGGATTGGTCGTGGGCATGTCATCTCCATGGGACGGGTCTTAAAATTATCAGATAGAGCATGACGCTGATAATGGACAGATAAAGAAATTCGACGGCTAAAAAACTCAATCCAACAATACCCAGCCCAACAAAGATCATGCTTAGAAACCACCACAGACGGGCTGACCTGATTGCCGAAGAAGCGTCTTTCGGCGTTTCAGGAATTGGAGGTGCTCCCCAGATCAGAAGGCGAAAAAATAGTCTTGAACGCCTGCAGCTCTTTGAGACTCCCATTGGAACAGGCATGGGGTTTTCTGCTGGAAAGTCATAATTTCGAAGCTCGATTATGTGTTTGGCATACATAAGCTGAAGATACTGACTGAGCCCATTCCAAACCTTCCAAAATACCAACAAACAAAAGAAACCTGAACCAATCCACGTAAAAGCAGCAATCACGATCCACCACGGGTCAATCAATGTTTGGCACTCTTACGTCGATGTTTCTTGTCCTCAACCGCCACACTGTCCGGGTCAATATCGCGCAGCAGACGGTCCTCGCCGGACAGGCAAACAAACCGTTGACCACGCATTCGGCCAATTAGAGTCAGACCGACCTCACGCGCGATCTCGACGCCCCAGGCGGTGAAACCCGACCGCGACGCCAGCACCGGAATACCCATCATGGCTGTCTTGATCACCATCTCGGATGTCAACCGCCCGGTGGTGTAAAGGATTTTGTCCTCTGCCCTTTCACCCTCGGACAGCATCCAGCCTGCGATCTTGTCGACTGCGTTGTGGCGGCCCACGTCCTCCATATAAACCAGCGGTCGGTTTTTGCGGCACAGTACCGTGCCGTGGATGGCCCCTGCCTCAAGGTACAGCGACGGCGTCCGGTTGATCTTGGCCGCAAGGTCATAGAGCCACGAAGTCCGTACCTGCACCTGCGGCAGGCGCACATTCTCAAGACCCTCCATCATGTCACCAAACACCGTGCCCACGGCGCAGCCGCTGGTGCGGGTCTTTTTCTTTAACTTGTCTTCGTAGGAGGTTTCGCGTTCGGTACGCACGACAACGGTTTCAAGATCGTCGTCATAATCGACACGCGTGATCTGGTCATCCGCCAGCAACATCCCCTGATTGCGCAGGAACCCCAGCGCCAGATATTCAGGATAATCGCCGATGGTCATCGCGGTCACGATCTCCTGAGAATTGAGGAAAATCGTCAGCGGACGCTCTTCGACCACCGAGATCTGGCTGACCTCTCCATTCTGGTCGACGCCCTCAACTGCGCGGGTCAAACGCACTGCGCCCGGATCAGGAGCGATGATGTAGTCCGAAAGGTTCAGTTCCGTGGCCAATTGCAACCCTTTCCCAAGACCGCTACTGCTGCGGGCAACACCATAGGATCTAGACATGGCAGACACCACATCCAAGTCATACTTCTGGAAGGGTTTTCGCGACGGGACGCCTTTTGTCGTTGTCGCTGTTCCTTTTGGTCTGCTGTTCGGCGTCTTCGCCACCGAGGCCGGGCTGAATGTAGCCCAGACCATCGCCTTTTCTGCCACGGTCTTTGCGGGTGCTGCGCAATTTACCGCGTTGCAATTGCTGCAGGATAACACGCCGACCGCCATTGTGCTGGTTTCGGCGTTGGCCGTTAATTTGCGCGTGGCGATGTATTCTGCCTCGCTGACACCTTACCTTGGGGCCGCGCCGCTATGGCAGAGGGCTTGTGCCGCGTATTTGATCGTGGATCAATCTTACGCCTGCTCGATCGTTCAGTTCGAAAAAGAACGGAAGATGACAGTTCCGCAGCGGATGGCCTATTTCTTTGGTGCAATCACCCCGCTTACGCCGACATGGATGCTTGCCACCTATATCGGCGCGGTGCTGGGTGCGCAGATCCCGGAAAGCTGGGCGCTGGATTTTGCACTGCCGATCACATTTCTGGCCATGATCGGCCCGATGATGCGGACGCTCGCGCATGTGGTCGCGGCCTTTGTCGCCATCAGCGTCGCGCTGCTGACCGTGGCCGTCCCGTTCAATCTCGGCCTGCTGATCGCCGGAGCGGCAGGTATGATCGCAGGGGCGCAGGCGGAGTTGATGATGGAGCGCAGAAAACCATGACGCAGATCGACCCCATCACTTTGTGGATCGTCATCGCGGGGCTTGCGCTCGGCAGCTATGCCCTGCGCTTTACCTTTATTGGTCTGGTCGGTGACCGTCCGATGCCCCCGTGGCTGCTGCGGCATTTGCGTTACACGGCGGTGGCTATCATCCCGGCCCTCATCGCGCCTCTGGTCGTCTGGCCGACGGCCACCGACGGGCAACCTGATACCCCACGGATGGTCGCGGCTGCCGTGGCGCTGGCGGTCGGAGTGACAACAAAAAACGTGATCGCCGCGATTCTCACCGGGGCAGCGACGCTTTACGGGCTCCTGTTCTTATTGGGTTGAGACCGTTTCCAGCTGATTCAGACGCGCATTGTTGGCCGCCAGACCCTTCTGAAGGTCGGCATCGTCATTCTCGCGGTATTCAGTCGTGACAACACCCGGTAACTGGCCAAACTGATCGGACAGCTTGACCGGGTAGAATGTCACGTCAATCTCTTCAAAGCCCGGCACCTGACGCAGGATGCCGGCAGTCGAATTTGCGCAGAACGCACTGGCCACCGGGCCGGATTGTTTGGCCAGCTGCAGCGCGATCTCGGCCTGCTGCGGCGTCACCTCGATGGTCTGGATGCGGGCATAGTGGGTCTCGCGCGCGTGGCTGCTGCGATAGGCGCGTTCCACATTTGGCGTGATCCCATACAGAACATCATCCCGGATTGGCACGACATCCGCCCGGAATGAGCCTGCGGGGTCAAAGATCACCCGTTCGCTGCCACTGATCATCAGCGAAGTGTGCGCGCCCGATCCGGTGCGGGTGTTGATCATCGTGTACAGCGTCAGGGTCGATGGCCCCGGGTCACGATAGGACCGGGCCACGATCTCGGCCTGATCAGATTGAGGGCGCTGTGACCCGGTGCAGCCCGCCACCAGTACGGCCAGCAGGCAAGCAATGACAATCCTGAACACGGGTGAACCTCGTCCGTTTTAAGACGCGAACACCGCCAGGAAGACGCAGAGGAAGAAGATCGCCACCACGCACCACGTGGTGAATTTGACGAACCCGTCAAAGGTTTTGGTTTGAACGGTGATGTCCATCTCGCCGTGCTTGTGTTCAGCCATGTGTCACAGATTCCCAATTCGCGTGTTTGAGATGTTGGATAATCGAAATTCGCAGGCCTGTCACCACGTCATTCGCGCGCAGGTGGCGTCGTGGCAAAGACCGAACAGCCCGGATAGCCGAACCCCCATCGCCAGGGCAATCCGCTGCATGGGCCACCCCCGAATCGAACTGCCATATACATCGCCTCGGCCGTGATAGAATGGACGGACCGGATTTGTTCGGGCGTCATGTCATAACGCACGGCGTATTCGTCGGCATGAGTCTTGCCATGGTCCTTAACGCAAGACCGCAGCGCATCGTCCGCCGCCAGACGGGCGTCGAAACTGTCGTCGGGTTGATGCGCGCCACCTGCATTGTGATAGGCCTGGTCGTGTGTCACGCAGCAATATTCCCAAGGCGGATGCGCCTCATACAAATCCGCCAGCTTCGGGAACGTTTCCGCCACCAGACGCCAGCTGGACGACAACCCGCCCGAACACCCGTCGGTTTCAAACGGCGCAAGCTCGGCCCCTGTGCTTTGCGCCACAAGCGCCCGGTGTGCGGGCAGTTCCACCACACGCATAACCTCTTGCGCGGTGGCGGGCACAGCAAGCCAAACTATGGCAAGAGACAGGTTAAGGGCTCGCATCGCGCATTTCCTTAGGGTCCATGGACATGCCGAACCGGGTCGCCAGCCATAACAACAGTCGTTCCGCAGGCCCCATCTGAGCGCGGACCCGCAGCACTTCGTTGGCCATTGCCGGGCGGTCCGTGATCAGCCCGTCGACGCCCATCGACGCCATGGCGGACATCTGCAGCGGGTCATTCACCGTCCAGACATAGATATCCTTGCCCGCCGCCTGAATTGAGCGCACCAACCCCGGTGACGCCATCGCAGCGTTGACGGCCACAAAATCGCCTTCCAACCCCGACAAATCCCCAACTGCCGTCGCCGCCAAAACACCTGCCCGCCATTCCGGGCGCAGCTTTTTCATCTTCTGCACCGCCGGGTATTTCAGCGACATCGTCGCGATGTCGTCCTGCATTTCAAACTCTTCGACCAGCTCGGCGACGCGGTTTTCCAGATCGATGTCATGGCCATAATATTTCAGCTCGATGATAACCTTGGAACGTCCCTTGGCCGCCGCCAAAACCTCACGCAGTGTGGGCGTACGCTGATCGGCATATTCCGGATCGAACCAGCTGCCGATATCGATCTCGGCCACATCCGCCATGGTGGCGTCCCAAACTTTCAGCGGCACACCTGCCAGCTTCATGAAATCACTATCATGGGCCACGATCACTACGTCATCCGCTGACTCCTGCACATCGATTTCAACCCAATCTGCGCCATCTTCCATCGCTTTCAGGATCGCAGCCATGGTGTTTTCCGGCCGCAATGCGGCAGCGCCACGATGGCCGATCACTTCGGCCCGGTCCGGCGCCTGCACCCGCTGCAACATGTGCTGCCCAACCCAGAGCCCGATCAGTACGGCAACAGCCGTAACCCCTACGGTCAGGAAAAGAGGCATCCGCAGCGATCCGGGCTCGGGATGCGCAGGCTCTGCGGTTTGAATATCGAAGAAACCGTCCAGCAATACCGCCAGCGCGCCCAGTGCGACTGCTGCCAGAACCAGCCCCCCCAAAGACCAGAGCGCCGCGACACCCAGGCTGTAGATCAACGCCAGACGCAGATGCGTCGCCCCCTGCAACGGAACCAGATCGAACAAAAGCCCTGCAGCCGCGGCGAGCAACGTGGCAATCGCGAGCCGCATGGCCAGCCAAAGCCCCAGCTGGATCTTGAGGTGCCCGCGTTTGCCCTCCATCCGTTGCGCGCTGATACTGAACGCATGCGCGGGGTGGACGGTTTCAAACAGCACCAGATGCAGCGACAACGCCCAGGCCGACAATTGCCGGATCAACACCCAGGCCATCACCAGAAGCACCGCACCGATCAGCGCGACAGCGACCCAGAATGACGGTGGGTGGAAGGTCAGGTAATAGTTGATGTCATACTCGGTCAGTGTCCACCACGCGATCACAGCGCTGACGACGGCGAAGGGCAGGATCAGGAGCAAAACGCGCAGCACAAAACGCGCCGCAAAGCCGAACAGAGCGGGCAAGCGAGATAAGATCAGGCCGATCGCCGCACTTCCGGCGCGCCAGGGATCGCTCTCGCCCATACGCAAAGATCCGGCCATGACCGAAAACACAAAGACTTCGGCCAGGAGAAAAATACTGAGGGTCGTTATTGCGGCGATGAACCCGACAGGCGACAGGATGAAGGCTGCGATGTCCTGATCCGTCAAAGCAGTCTGATCGGACAATGACACCGCAAGGTTCACGGTGATCGCCACACCGGGCGCGATCAGCGCAATCAGCAGGAACCGAACGGCAACGTAGATGGGCACAAAAACGCGGCGACGGATCCAAGCGCCCCGGTATGCGTTTGTAACGGCAGAAAAAACGGTCACATCGTGCCCCCTTGAATGATCAATTCATTCAAGGCCGTGAAATTCGGAATTGCAAGTCAGGTCATCAGCTTTCTTCCAGATCAGCCGCCAATCGGAACCCGATGCGGTTGGCTGGTTTATCCTCGACCGTTTTGGGCAATGCCCGCAACATCACGTTCAGCTGGCTGACATGCTGAACCAGCTGTGTCCGCGCACCCGTCGCATCCGATCCGAAGAAGGTGATTACATCCGGATCGAAATAGCCCATCCCTTCGATCCGCATCACACCGGCATCACCGCCGGTGAAGCCCATGGCAACCTCTTGATCACCATCCAGAGTTTTTTCAAAGTTCTGGATGTAGAGGATCAAACGTTCATAAGCCCATTGTGCCGGGCTTTTGGATTCGACCGGCTGTTGCAGTGCGCCCGGCAGCTCTTTGTTGCCGGATTGCGTTTCGGGGTTTGCGTGAACCTCGTAGCATCGCGGCAGCGCTGCTGATTCAGCGGCTTCGGCCGAGGTTTCGATCTTGTCCATGGCTTTACCCTTTGCGTTGAAACGCCCACGCCCCGTCCGCGCGCCGCGTCCGGGTGACAACACCAATGTGGTAAAGGTGGTTCAGATGTGCAACCGCCTCGACCAGCGCCAGGCCATATTCGCCCTCGCCGATCTGGCGTTTGAACAGAGGGGCAAAGCAGTCTGCTGCGGTCTTCGGGACATCCAGAAAGTCGCGCAGACGATCCAGCGCACCGTGATGATTCTCGATCAACTGTTTCATGCGCAGAGGCAGGCCGGTGAAGGGGAGTTTGTGTCCGCCCAGCGCCAGATGCTCTGGCCGAGCCAGCCCTTGCAGGCGTTCACAGGCTTCCAGCCATTCCGCAACCGGATCTGCCATGGGTTCGGTGACGTAGACGCCAAGATTGGGACTGATCGAACTTAGAATCTGGTCGCCGGTCAGCACCAGATGATCATCGCGGCTCCAGAATGTCGCGTGCTCGGGCGCGTGACCATTGCCGATATGCACATCCCAATCGCGTCCGCCCATACGGAGCACGCTGCCTTGTTTGATCCGGGTAAAGCCCAACGGCATCGGATAGACCATGTCGGCAAAATTGAAAGGCCGCTCGGACTGGCGCTTGGCCAGGACTTCGGGGGCCATCCCGGCGCTACGGTAATAACCCAGCGTTTCCTGCGGCCAGGTGTCCTGCACATCCAGTGTCAGCATCCGTGCAAACAACCAGGCAGTCCGGGTTGTGATCAACTCGGCCCCGTGTTCGGACTGGAACCAACCTGCATTGCCAACATGATCGGGGTGATGGTGAGTAACCACAACACGCGACACAGGTTTGCCCGCCAAGGGCCCCGCCATCAGCGTTTCCCAGATCGCACGAGTCTTTTTTGATGAAAATCCGGTGTCTATTACCGTCCAGCCGTCGCCATCCTCCAGCGCATAGACATTGACATGATCCAGCGCCATGGGCAGCGGCAGGCGCATCCACAGTACGCCGTCGGCGATTTCGATCGCCTCGCCCGGTGCCGGAGGTTCAGGCCACGGGTAACGGATCGTCAGAGATGCGTCGCCATCCATCACGCGACAAGCTCATCAGGGCTGAGGGCATAAATATCCTCGGCCCCGTTCTGCGCCTGAACCAGCAATCCGGAATATTCCGGCAGCAATGCGTTGATGTAGTACCGCGCCAGCTTGAATCGGGCACCCTCGGGTTCGACCAGCGCCGCTTTGAGGTGATAGTGAGCACCCAAAACCCGGGCGAAGGCTTTCAGATATGGCACTGCTCCCGCGAAACGCGTGTTCATGTCAGATTGCGACACAAGCCATTCCGTGACCTCGCGCAGGCTTTCGGTTGCTTCCCACACGGGACCGGCCAGTTCCGGCATGGTTGCCCGGGCCTGTTCGGCGTGGTCCTCGATTTCATCCAAAAGGTTCGAGGCCGCCTCGCCCCCATCCATCATCTTGCGCGCCACCAGATCCATGGCTTGAATGCCGTTGGTGCCTTCATAAATCGCCGTCACACGCACATCGCGATAATACTGCGCAGCACCGGTTTCCTCGATAAAGCCCATGCCGCCATGGACCTGAACGCCCTCTTCCGAGACGCGCATTCCGGTTTGCGTGCCAAAGACCTTCCCAATCGGCGTCAGAAGCGCCGCACGCGCCACCCATTCAGGATCACCCGTCGCATCAGCCATGTCGATCGCCGCCGCATTGGCCAGCATGATGGCGCGTGCCGCAAAGGTGTCAGCGCGCATTCCCATCAGCATCCGACGCACATCGGCATGATCGATGATGGTGCCCGAAGGCGTCTTGCCCTGCTTGCGCTCCTGCGCATAGGCAAGCGCGTGCTGATAGGCCCCTTCGGCGGCCCCGACGCCTTGCCCCCCCACGCCAAGACGTGCATTGTTCATCATGGTGAACATCGCCGCCATACCGCCGTGTTCTTCCCCGACAAGCCAGCCCCTGGCGCCATCGTACTGCATGACGCAGGTCGGCGATCCGTGCAGGCCCATCTTGTGTTCAAGCGAAACCACTTTCAGATCATTGGCCACACCGGGGTTGCCATGTTCATCCGGCAGGTATTTGGGCACCAGAAACAGCGAAATACCCTTGGTGCCGGGAACGCCATCGGGCAGCCGGGCCAGAACCAGATGGCAGACATTTTCGGTAAAATCGTTATCGCCCCAGGAAATATAGATCTTCTGACCGGAAACAGCATAGGTGCCATCACCGTTTGGTTCTGCCTTCGAGGTCAGCGCACCCACATCCGACCCGGCCTGTGGTTCAGTCAGGTTCATCGTGCCCGACCACTCACCCGCCATCATCTTGGGCAGATAGAGCGCTTTCAGCTCATCGCTTGCATGATGCTCCAGCGCTTCGATCTGACCCTGAGACATCAGCGGGGCCAGTTGCAGGGACAGGCAGGCGGCGCTCATCATCTCATTGACGGCGGTGGTCAGGGTCATCGGAAGACCCATGCCACCATATTCGGGATCACCGCTCATCGCGATCCAACCGCCTTCGGCAATCGCTTTCCAACCTTCGGCATATCCCGGAGAGGTCCTGAGAACGCCATTTTCAAGCCGCGCGGGTTCAAGATCGCCGGGACGCTGTAGCGGGGCCATCACCTCTTCGCACATCTTGCCCGCTTCGGTCAGGATCGCGCTGACCACATCCGCGCTTGCCTCCGAGAATTTTTCCGTGGCGGCGATCCGGTCAAAGTCGACGGCGTGGCGGAACAGAAATTCATAATCGGTGATAGGCGCGCGATAGGGCATGATTTTCCTTAAGGCTGTCTTGGTCAGCGGGCGCGGGCAGGGTTGGATTCTTCTGCGCCCACCTTTATGCATCTGGGTCTGAACGATTAAGTAGCCTTCCGAATGGTACACGCAATCAAAACGCGGCGTCACGCCCCATGATCCCCTACCGCACGCAAGAATTGTCCGCTGATCCCGGCGGCATCGCGCAGGCGGCGGATTTGCTGCGGCAGGGTCTGCTGGTCGCCTTTCCGACCGAGACAGTTTACGGATTGGGCGGTGATGCCCGCAATGGTGAGGCCGTGGCCAGCATCTATGCGGCCAAGGGGCGCCCAAGTTTCAACCCGTTGATCGCGCATATTGCATCGACCCGCGCGGCGCAGCGGTTTGTGGAATGGTCGGATCAGGCCGATGCGCTGGCTCAGGCCTTCTGGCCCGGCCCCCTGACACTGGTCCTGCCGTTGCGCCCCGGGCATGAGGTGTCGTCGCTGGTAACCGCCGGGCTTGATACGCTGGCGGTTCGTGTGCCCGCCCATCCCACCGCGCGCGCTTTGCTGGCTGCCTTTGACGGGCCCGTCGCTGCGCCTTCGGCAAATCCCTCTGGCCAGATCAGCCCCACCACCGCAGACCATGTCCGCGCCGGATTGGACGGTCGGATCGCCGCCATTCTGGATGATGGCCCCTGTGGCGTCGGGCTGGAATCGACAATTGTCGGATTGGCGGGTGAGCCCTCGTTGCTGCGCCCCGGAGGTGTGTCTCTGGATCAGATCGAAAACGTCTTGGGCGCCCAACTTCATCATCATCAAGCGGGCGATATGCTGACAGCACCCGGCCAGTTGCAATCGCATTATGCCCCTGATGCCCCTGTGCGCCTGAACGCCACCGACCGAACCGGAGATGAGGTCATGCTGGGTTTCGGCCCGGTAGATTGCGCAGTCAACCTGTCCCAATCCGGTGACCTGATCGAAGCCGCCGCAAACCTGTTTGCCGCCCTTCATCGTTTGAACGATACCGGGCGTCCCATTGCGGTGTCGCCGGTCCCAAATGTCGGATTGGGCGTTGCGATCAACGACAGGCTGCGCCGGGCGGCCGCACCGCGTGACAGCTGATCAGGCGCGCCCCGCACTGGCCGAAAGGCTCAGTGGATCAACGCCAAGCGTGGCCAGCGCTGCCTCCCATTTCTCGTCATCGGGCACGTCGAAGACCAGTTTGGAGGTAGCATCGGTGGTCAGCCAGCCATTCATGGCGATTTCATCCTCAAGCTGATCCGGCCCCCAACCGGAATAGCCCAAAGTCAGCATCGCGTTGAGCGGGCCCCGCCCCGAGGACAGATCCTCGAGCACGTCCAGCGTGGCCGTCATGCTGAAATCCTGGGATATCTGCATCGAGTGCAAATTCGCCTCGTAATCCGCGCTGTGCAGGACAAAGCCGCGCGACATTTCAACCGGACCGCCGAAATGCACCAGACGTTCGCCTACCGCAGGCACACGGCACGGGATGTTCAGCTGTTCCAGCAGCGTCTTGAACCGCAGGTCTGACGGTTTGTTGACGATCAGACCCATCGCGCCATCGTCGCCATGGCTGCAGATATACACCACCGAATGCTCGAATCGCGGATCGCCCATGCCAGGCATCGCGATCAACAATTTGCCGGTAAGGTCCATGAGGCAGACATCTTTCGGAAATAAACCCTCTCAACAATGCCCCCGCGAGGTGGGGAATGGCAAGGGATCAAAGGGGATTTCAGTGTATTTCATCACGGTGACCGGAACGTGACTTGGCATTCATGACCGCAATGCGCATTTTGGACATATGATGATGCTCTGGAAACCCGCCGCAGCCGCCCTGACTGCCAGCCTGATGCTGGCCAGCCCCTCTTTTGCGCAAGGGGTGGATCAGCTTGTGCAACTCGAAGTGCTGGATGGCGGGAAAGCCGCTGACGGCACCTATCAGGGTGCGTTGCGCCTGACCCTGCAGGATGGGTGGAAAACATACTGGCGCGCGCCGGGCGACGCGGGCATCCCGCCGAATTTCGACTGGAGCCATTCGGGTAACGTGGGTGCTGTCGACATCACATGGCCCGCGCCCGATGTATTTGATCAGAATGGGCTGCGGTCAATCGGATACGAAGATCAACTGGTGCTGCCCGTAAGGATCACGCCGGTCAACCCGTCCGAGCCCGTGCGCTTGCGCGGCGAGATGGATCTGGGGGTCTGCAAGGACGTATGCGTTCCAGGCCATCTGAATTTCGACCACACGCTGAACGCTGACGCGGACCGCAACCCGGCCATTGCCGCGGCATTGGCACAACGTCCGTTTTCCGCGCGCGAGGCCGGTGTCGCCGGAGCCAGCTGCGTTTTGCAGCCGACATCGGACGGCATGCGGATCGAGGCGCATATCGACATGCCATCTGCCGGTGGCACCGAAATCACGGTCATCGAGCCCGGAAACCCGACGCTTTGGGCCTCGCAACCGGAAACCCGGCGGCAGGGCAATACTCTGGTCACCAGCGCCGAGGTGATCAGCGCCTCGGGCGGCGCCTTTGCGCTTGATCGGTCCGAGGTACGGATCACGGTTCTGGGCGACAATCACGCAGTGGACATTCAGGGATGCAGCGCTGGCTGATACAGTGACCCGTATCCCGAAACTCGGGGCGCTGGCTGTTGTCTTGCGTCAGGACCACGTGTTGCTGGTCCAGCGCGGCAAAAAGCCTGACGCCGGGCTTTGGGGCTTTCCGGGCGGTCACGTGGAATTTGGCGAGACCGTGATGCAGGCCGCGGCGCGCGAATTGCGCGAAGAGACGGGCGTGATCGCCACCCCCTCGCATTATCTGGACAATCTGGACCTGATACACCGGGACGCGCACGGGCAGGTGCACACGCATTACCTGTTGGTAGGCGTGGCCTGCCGCTATGTTTCAGGCAGCCCGAAAGCGGCGGATGACGCGCGCGATGCCCGCTGGTTTCCGACCGACCAGGTCCGTCAACGCACCCTGCCGATGAGCGACCGCGTTCCGGAACTGCTGGACACGGCCATTCGCTCTGATCAGGCCTGAGCGCGCCCTGCAAGGCGGGCGTACAAGAGCCCGGACACCACCACACCGGTCACAAAGATCAGCATAGCCCCGGCAGCGAATACACCAAATCCCATATGCAGGATGCTCATCCCATCCGCCCCGGGATAGAAACCCGCAAGCGCTGGCAACGGCGCGCCGGTCAGTGCGGGCCAGATCATACTGACACCCAGCCATGCCGCCAGCGCCAGGGCTGTTCCCCGCACTGCATTGCGTACGACCCGATCCGGGGCACGAAACGCGCGGCGCATCGAGGTCATGGGACGGGCCACGTCATTGAGGATTGCCAAAAGCGCCGGCACCAGCATCAGGATCAGCGCCATACCAAAGCCCAGCCCGTAAACCAGCGTAATCACCGTTGGTTTCAGGAATTGCGCCTGCTGCGATCCTTCATAAAGCAGCGGCGTCAGACCCAGCACTGTGGTCAGAGTGGTCAGCATCACCGGGCGCAACCTGTCGGCTGTGCCTTCGATGATCGACGGAACAAGCCCGCGGTCGCGTCGGTAATCATCTATCGTGGTCACCAGAACAATCGAGTCGTTGATAATGATGCCGGTCATCCCCAACAGACCAACCACCGTGAACATACTCAGCGGGACATCCCAGATGTGGTGGCCCCAAATGGCCCCGACCAAGCCAAACGGTATAATGGCCATGACCACCAGCGGGCGCGTCCAGCTGGCAAAGACCCAGGCCAACACAAGATAAATACCGGTCAGGCATAGAATCAGACCGGTGCGGGCCTCGGTCAGGAATTCGTCTTCCTGTTCGCTGAGCCCCGACATGACCCATTCGACCTGCCGCTCTGCCGCGATGTTGGGCAGGATTTCATCCCGCATCGCCCGCTCGATCTCGGCCGCCTTTGCGGGATCATCTTCGGATATGTCTCCGTTAACCGACACGACGCGGGACCCGTTCTCACGCCGCACGACCGCGAACCCGGCCTCCCGCTCGACCGACACGATATCGGCCAGCGGAACATAGACCCCGTCCGGAGACCGCATCAGCGTACGTTCCAGAAAATCGGCTGTCAGTTCATCTTCGGGCAGTTCGACACGAATTTCGGCGCTTCGGGGACCAACAGGATAAGTCGCGGCCTCGATCCCGCTCAACCGGTCGCGCAACACCCGGCCAAGCGTTTCGATGCGAAAGCCCAGCGCCTGACCCTGCGCGGTCAGGTCCAGACTGAACTCTTCCTTGTCATAGGCGAGACTGTCCTCCAACGCCGTGACTTCCGGGTATTTCGACAGCTCAGCCTTCAAATCCTCGGACGCCGCTTTCAAAGTATTCACGTCCGCGCCGGTAAACTGCACATCAATGGCATCGCCACCCGGGCCCGAGCGCCAGCCACGGAAGCTGAGCACTTCGACCTTGGGATGGCGCGGCACGAAGCTCTGCAACTCGCCGACAAATTCGAAACTGGAATAAGGACGCAGATCGGCGTCGATCAGTTCGATGGAAATCCCGCCCAACAGAGCACCGTCTTTGCCTTCGGCGGCAGCAAGACCAAAACCGGCATTGCCGCCAACTTCGGCCAGCACGTAGTCAATCGGGTTGCGACCGTGGCGTTCTTCATAGATCTCACCCAGCTCATCGGTCGCTTTCTGCAGGATGCGCATCATCTCGATCGTGTCCGCGCGGGTCGCTCCCTCGATCATGACAAAATTACCCGTCACAGAGCCGCGTTCCGGCGCATTGAAGAACCGCCAGTTGACATCGCCGCGAATGAACAGGGCGATCTGGCTGGCCAGCAGCACGCACATCGCCGCAACCACGACGTACCGCGCTCGGACGACCCACCCCACCAGCGGGCGGAATAGGTGATCCCGCACCCAGCGAAAGCCCTTGTTTACAACCCGATTGGGCCAGTCATACCAATGCTCCTTGGCCGAATGCGCAATGGCGTGGGCCATATGATTGGGCAGGATCAGAAAACACTCGATCAGCGACGCGATCAAAACCGCGATGACGGTAAAGGGGATGTCGCGGATCAACTCACCAAACCGCCCGCCGATGGCGGTCAGACCAAAGAACGCGATGACCGTGGTGATCGTCGCGGCAAAGACGGGCATAGCCATGCGTCGCGCGGCACGTTCGGCCGCGATCATCGGTGCTTCACCCAGACGGCGGGCGCGATAGTCGGCGTGCTCTCCCACAACGATAGCATCATCCACGACGATGCCCAAGGTGATGATCAGGCCAAAGAGCGAGACCATATTGATGGACAACCCACCCAGATACATCAGCGCAATTGCTGCCGACATGGCCACCGGGATACCCGCCGCGACCCAAAAGGCAATGCGGGCATTCAGGAACAGAAACAACAGACAGACAACAAGACCCAGACCCAGCAGACCATTGTCGATCAGAATATCCAGACGATCGGTAATGGCTTGCGCCCGTGTGCGGATCAGGTCGATCTGAACACCCGACGGAAGACTGGCCTGCACCTCGCGCGCCACGTTCTCGACTGTGCGCTGAATGGCAATCGCATCACCCAGGTTGGAACGATCAACCCGGATCGACATGGCCGGATGCTCATCGACAAAATAACTCCGGTCACGGGTCACGCCCTCCAGCCGGATTTCCGCGACATCGCCCACAACCAGTTTCGAGCCGTCCGCAAAGGTCCGCAGCGCGATACCCTCAATCTGCTCGGGGCTGCGCTTTTCGACACCGGTCCGAATGCGGGCTCCGGCACCGGATACCTCGCCTGCGGGGTTGGTGGTAACCTCGGCAGATATGGCCGTAGCTATGTCTGACATCGAGATATCGTTGGCGATCAGTTGCGCGGTTGGCACTTCAACCACGACACGTGGTGCGGCCAATCCCCGGATCGTCGTGCGCGTGACGCCTTCGGCAAATAGTCGATTGATGAATTCGTCAGTGAAACGTGCGATTTGTTCGGGATCCGTGGGGCCTGTGATCACCACATCCGTAACCCGATCCCGCCAGGCCCCGCGCCGGATACGCGGCTCGTCGGCGTCTTCGGGCAAATCGGTTACACCGTCAACGGCAGTGCGGATATCCTCGACGGCGCGTCCCATGTCCCAATTGGGCTCGAATTCCATACGCACGCGGGTCCAGCCGGGATGAGAGTTCGCCTCGGTGCTGGTGACACCTTCAACGGCCAGCAATACCGGCTCCAGCACCTGAACGATGCCGTTATCCATGTCCTCCGGCCCGGCCCCGTCCCAGGTAACGGTCACGTCCACGCGTTCGAGGATGACATCGGGGAAGAACTGCGCGCGCATGTTCGGGATTGCGGCCGCGCCCAGAACCAGCATGACCAGAAGCAGGAGGTTCGCGACCGTGCGATGCCGGGTGAAATAGCTGAGGATACCGCTTGCCGCCCCAGGGATCTCGCGCATCATGGCGATTACCCTCCGGCCCGGGTTTCCAGCCGCCGGACCAGAGCCGCAGGCACTTTGGCCTCGCTCAACTGGGCCAGAACACGGGCTTTCACGTCCTTGGGCATGCGCTTGCTGGATTCAACCTGCGCCACAAGCTGGGCGCGCTTTTCATCAGAAAGCTCCACCAGATTTGCTGCTGCAGCGGCGTTGTCTTCCACACGCAGCGGGCGGACCCGGACACCTTCGCCCAACAGAGGGGTTCGGCCAATGACCACTTCGCGCCCGTCCAGACCCTCGCCGCGCAACAGGATATGGTCCCCTTGGCGTCTTATCAGTTCGACCGGCAGCGCTTCCAGCCGGTCCTCTGGTCCCAGAACCAGAACGGTTCCCGTCGCGTCCAACGCCGAAGACGGCATACGGACCACTCGATCCAAGGGCTTTTCCTGCACTGAGACGGTCACAAAGTCGCCGGGCTTGAAGCCAGCCGCGCTGTCCATGCGCGCATAGATCAGGCGACCGGTCTGCCCTTCCCCGGCTGATCCGCTGTCGCGACTGATGCGGCCCTGTGCTGTCAGGTCTGTTCCGGTCACCTCAAGAGAGACAGTGACCGGCGCGTCAATCAGTTTACCCTGCGCATCCAACAGTCTGACATACTGGGCGGTCGAGACCCGGAACGCCACCTCGAGCGCGTTCGGGTCGACCAGTTCGGCCAGTTTTTCATTGGCGGCCACCAGTCGCCCTTCGACCAGTGAGACATCGGTCAATGTTCCGCTAAACCCCGCGCGGATGGTCATATCGCCCAGATCACGTTCGGCCGCTTCCAACGCGATGCGGGCCCGCGCCAGCAAAGTCGTGGCCTGATCAACCCGCGATTCAGCTTGCGCCAACGCGATCCGCCGGGCCAGAACCGCTTGCTGAGCCGCAGCTTCGGCCAGTTCGGCCTCTTCCACCGCCGCAGCCGCCCCGACGCCGCGGCTTTGCAAATCCTTTTGACGCTGCATCGCCCGCCCACGCAGCTCTGCCTGCGACTTGGCCGAGTTCAGCTCGTCCTGCGCCAACAACAGCGACCGTTCCGCATCGCGTTCTTCAAATTGCGCATCCAGCAGATCGGACTTGGCCCGATCCAGCGCCGCCTGCGTGTTGGCCGGGTCCAGTTCCACCAGAACTTCTCCGGTCGTCACCGCGCCGCCATCCTCGAAATCATCCGCCAAAGCGATCACACGACCGCCAAGGGCCGCCCGCAGTTCCAGTCTGCGTCGGCTTTGAACTTCGCCAAAGGCTTCCAGAACGGGCGTGACAGTCACGAATTCCGCCGGTCTGACGCTGACGGCGAACACTCTTTCCCGCGCGGGCGGCGCTGATTCATCGCGATCCAGAACCTCCTGCACAGCGCCCACGATCATCTGGGCGGCGACAAACAGCAGGCCCAGCGTCAGAAACGCCAGGAACACTCCTACAAGGCTTTGCCTCAGAAATCGCATATGTCACTCACCTAAACTGTATCAGGCTGCCATCTGTCAAAGGTAGCCGGGCTGCGAAAATTGCCAAGCCACAAAGCGGTTATGAACAGTTGAACGCAGGACCAGTCTACTTCCGTCGCAGATGTTCGTCCAATCGGGGCATAATTTCGACGAAATTGCAGGGGCGGTGGCGATAATCGAACTGTTTCTCAAGGATTGCGTCCCACGCGTCCTTGCACGCTCCGGGACTGCCCGGAAGCGCAAACAGATAGGTGCCACCCGCAACCCCGCCTGTCGCGCGGGACTGAACGGCCGACGTACCAATTTTCTCCATCGAGACGATGGTGAACACGGTACCAAAAGCCTCGATTTCCTTTTCATAGACGTCCCGATGCGCCTCGACTGTCACGTCACGCCCGGTCAGCCCGGTTCCACCGGTCGAGATGATCACATCAATCTCGGGATCACCGACCCACAACCGAAGCTGCGCAGCGATTTCGCCGCGCTCGTCCTGCGCGATCTTTCGGTCGGCAACAGAATGGCCTGCCTTTTCGATCCGGTCCACCAGTGTCTGACCCGAGCGGTCATCGGCCAGCGAACGGGTATCCGAGACGGTCAGAACCGCAATCCGGACCGGGATGAATTCCTTGCTTTCGTCAATGCGCGACATGTGGTGTCAGGCCCTTTCCATTGTGACAAGCGAGACGTCGAACGCAGCCAGCACCGCGCCCGCAGAAAAACAGGCACCCAGACCAGCTTTGCATCTGGATTGTCCGGTTCATATGGCGACCTCGAACCAGTTCGCCGTGGGGCCAAGATTGGCAATCTGGGTGCCTCCGATCATCCCGCGATAGCCCCAGCTGTCATGAATATGACCATGCAGCGCGAAGTGTGGCTGCATCCGTTCAATGGCGTCACGGACAGCAACCGAACCGACCGCATCGCCCGCCGAGGTCTTGTCGCCATGGCACTTTGGCGGGGAATGCGCAATGAGGATATCGGTTCCCTCGCATCGGTTCAGCAACTCGGTCGCTTCGGCCTCGGTCAGATCGCAGGACCAATCGCCAAAAGGGGTAACGGGCACGCCATATCCCAAGCCAAACAATCGTATCCCATCCAAGGTCATCCCGGTCCCGTGGAGCACATGTGCGCCGTCGGGCGCCGCCTGGGTCAGCTCAGCGGCGCTTTCGGCATTGCCGGGCACCAGAACCAACGGAGCCGCGATGCCTGCCAGCCAACCCATTGCCTCATCCAGCCCTTGCCGCATGTTACAATAATCCCCGGCACCGATCACGAGGTCGGCCCCGATGCTGGCAGTCACGATCTCTGCGGCCCGGTTGCGGGCCATGTGCAGATCAGAGAAGGCCAGAATACGCATCACGCCCCCTCAAGCCGGGTCTTGAGCTCCAGCAAATCCGCCCAGGCCTGCCGCTTCATCTGAGGTTGACGCAGCAGATAGGCCGGGTGGAACATCGGGATGACTGGCAAATCCAGCGCCTGATCCCACTGGCCGCGCAGTCGGGTGATGCCGCGTTTGCCCAAAACGGCCTGACAGCTGATATTGCCCATGACCACCAGAATGTCGGGCTTAGCCAGCGCAACGTGACGCTCGAGGAAGGGCTTCATCATTCCGATCTCATCGGGCTTTGGGTCCCGGTTTTGCGGTGGCCGCCATGGCAGTACATTTGTGATATAGACGTTCCGTGTCCGGTCCAGATCAATTGCCGCCAGCATCCGGTCAAGCAGCTGTCCGGCACGACCAACAAAAGGTTTGCCTTCGCGATCCTCATCCCGGCCCGGTGCCTCACCGATGATCATCACGCGCGCGCCTGCAATGCCGTCGCAAAAGACCAATTGCCGGGCCCCACGTTTTAACTCGCACAGATCGAACGCATCCATGGCCGCCCGCAGCTGATCCAATGATCCGGCACCCCGGGCTGCAGTCCGGGCGACCGCGACCGGGTCGACTTGGGTCGATTTTTCAACCACAGCAGGCGCAGATGGCTTTCTGGGCTTGGGCGCGGTGTCAGGCAGCGCGTACCGGTCAATCGGGTCATCCCCGATTGCGTCCGTTACGCCAAGCTCAACCTGCCAGTCCAGCAGCGCCCGCGCGGTGTGATAATCCAAAGCCGATTCCATTGCCCTCAATCTAACCACCTTTTGACCGAGGGAAAGCGAATAGACCTTGATCAGGCGACCCCGCGCACCGACCATATGTGCATTCATGATGCAAATTGTGCGATTCCTTCTGATGATTGTGCTGCTGGCGACGTTCAGCAGTCAGGGTTTTGCGCAAATTCAAGACAGGTATGGCATCCATAACCGGGGCGGTCTGAGCGACCGGACCCGTCAATGCCGCGCAGGCCAGTTCAAATGCGGTGTGCGCTGTTGCTCGGCGGGGCAGAGATGCAGTTTTGACGGCCACTGCATCCGTGCGGGCGGCACCTATTGCGGCGGCGGACGCAGCTGCGGACCGTTCGAACGCTGCGTGGCAGGCGGCACCCGCTGCGCGCCCAAAGGGGCAAACAAATGCACCTCACGTCTGGACTGCCCCGGCGGCAATTTCTGCAATGGACGCGGAGAATGTGAACCGGTATCGCCGGGTCTGGACACGGGCAGAGTGGTCCCGAACCGCCCAAATCTCTGCGACGATGGCCGCACATGCGCCTCGGGAACCGCCTGTTTACCGGGCGGCGGCTGCACCCGTCCGGGATGGTTTCTGTGTGAAGAGACCGGCTCGCAATGCCGCACGGGGTTCAAATGTTCTGCGCAGCAGGGATGTGTCCCGGTCAAAGCCGTGGATTGCGGCAACGCCCGATGGTGCAAACCCGGCGAGCAATGCCTGCCCGACGGCGGGTGCGAGAAACTGCCCCATGGGTCCGATCCCTAGGTTGCCTTGCGCCGCACGGCTTTCTATAAGCGGGCCGATTGTCAGACAGGAGCCCGCCCATGCGTTTCGCCCATCGTCACCTTCTTGGCATCGAGCATCTGTCGCAATCCGATATCACCGCCATTCTTGATCTGGCCGAGACATATGTCGATCTCAATCGCCAGTCGGCAAAACGCTCCGACGTTCTGTCCGGACTGACACAGATTAACATGTTCTTTGAAAACTCGACCCGCACGCAGGCCAGTTTTGAATTGGCGGGCAAGCGTCTGGGCGCGGATGTGATGAACATGGCGATGGAGGCCAGCTCGATCAAAAAGGGCGAGACCCTGATCGACACGGCGATGACGCTGAACGCCATGCACCCTGATCTGCTGGTGGTTCGGCATCCGCATTCGGGCGCGGTCGATCTGCTGGCGCAGAAGGTGAACTGTGCCGTATTGAACGCGGGCGACGGGCGGCACGAACATCCCACGCAGGCCCTGCTGGACGCCCTGACGATCCGCCGCGCCAAGGGTCGCCTGCATCGGCTGAACATCGCAATTTGTGGTGATGTGGCCCATTCCCGCGTGGCCCGGTCGAACCTGATCCTGCTGGGCAAGATGGAAAACCGAATTCGCCTGATTGGCCCGCCGACCCTGGTGCCCGGTCAGTTTGCCGAATTCGGAGCCGAAATTTATGATGACATGACCGAAGGGCTGAAAGACGTTGATGTCGTCATGATGCTGCGTCTTCAGCGCGAGCGGATGGATGGTGGCTTCATCCCTTCCGAGCGAGAATATTATCACCGCTACGGTCTGGACGCCGCCAAGCTGGCGCTGGCCAAACCGGATGCCATCGTCATGCATCCTGGCCCGATGAACCGCGGGGTCGAGATTGACGGCACTCTGGCCGATGACATCAACCGGTCGGTCATTCAGGAACAGGTGGAAATGGGCGTTGCCGTCCGCATGGCCGCGATGGAATTGCTGGCCCGCAATCAGCGCGAGGCCGCATGAACAATCTGACGGTCGCCCCACATGAACGCGGCGTCCTGCGCCTGTTTACGCTGGACATGCGCGCCGAAGAGGCGAAGTTCCTGCGCGAACCGGGCGCAGCCGATCAGGTTCTTGGGGTCACGGGGTTGGACCCGGCGCAGATCGACATCTTTCCCGTCACGGACCTCGAAGATCTCGGCCTGTACGGTTACTTGAACGACGGATGTGGCGTCTCAGAAGACCAGTTGAACCGCACCTTGCTGGAGACCATCGAAGGCTGGGTCATGATCCTGCGCAGCGCTGCGTTTTGCGGTAAAGCGGCGACATTGAAGCCCGACCCAAGGGTCTGCCTTCTGGGGCTGTATACAGAAGAAGCGACAAACTGGTCGGGCGGCAAGATCGAGACCGAAAGCGCCAAACCCTTCTCCGCCCCACAGGCGTCACCCGAAGAAGGCACATCGCGCCGGCTCGGTTCGGCCCTTCTGGCGTTGATTTTGCTGCTGGCCATCGGAGGTGCATTGTGGCTGATCCTGTGATCTTCGCTGCGGACAAGGGCGCGTATATCCGCACAAACACTTGGATCGCCGCCTTCGCTATGGTCGGTGCCATGGCCATTCTGTGGCTGATCGGCAATCCCTACATCTGGACCGGCGCGCCCGCTGGTCTGGCAGCCATCGGCATCCGCGCATGGTATCTGGCCTCGGAAGAACTGGTTAACCGGTGGGAGATGTCCGAGACAACCCTCACCGGCCCCGGACCACGCAAGGTGGCGCTGAACCAGATCGAGGCTGTCAACACGATGGGCAGCTTTGTCCAGATCGTCACCAAGGGCGGCGATAAGCACCTGATCAAGTACCAAGCCGACCCCGCCGACACCAAAGCCGCCATTGAAAGGGCCATGGGATGAGCGACGAGTGGTGGCGTGAGAAGATACCCGAAACCGAAAAGATACTTTGGGTCGGACAACCACATAACGGATTCTTCCCGCCCCACGTGGGGTGGGCCTATGGCATTCTGATCTTCTGTCTGGGTCTGGCATGGCTGGCAAGCCCGTGGTTCGCTGAAACCATCCGAGACCTTTGGAAGTTGGCCAGTTGCACCATCGTCTTGGCTTTTGCGATGTGGTGGGATCGTTTGATCCGAACCAGCCGTATGTATGTCGTCACTAACCGCAGCATCTGGTGGATCAGCAAGATTTTTAAGCCCAAGTGCATCCCCATCCATCCAAATCTGAGCTTTTATTGCAGCCATCGGAACATCGTATTTTCCCGTCTCAGATTCCTCGTCTTCGAATACCTGCCTGACCCTGATGCCGCTTTGAAAGCGTTGACCCAAGCCCGAGAGGCCTCGACATGACTTCGTTCGTTTTCACCAATGCCCGCCTGATCGACCCCGAGGCCGGGACGGACACACTTGGCTGGCTGCACGTTTCAGATGGCCTCATCGCGGGCCGGGGCGAAGGCGCGGCCTCAATCCCGGAGGCGCAGGTAATTGACTGCGGCGGGCAATGTCTGGCCCCCGGCATCGTCGATATCGGGGTCAAGGTCTGTGAACCGGGTGAGCGGCACAAAGAAAGCTACAAATCCGCCGGTCTGGCCGCCGCAGCCGGAGGCGTCACCACCATCGTCACCCGCCCCGATACGCTGCCCGCTGTCGACACGCCCGAAACGCTGGAGTTCGCCACCCGCCGCGCGCAGGCGGATGCCCCTGTCAACGTCCTGCCGATGGCGGCGCTGACAAAAGGGCGCGAAGGGCGAGAGATGACCGAAATCGGGTTCCTGCAAGATGCGGGTGCGGTGGCTTTCACCGACTGCGATCATGTCATCATCAACACCAAGGTATTCTCCCGCGCGCTGACCTATGCAAAATCCTGCGGTGCGCTTGTGATTGCCCACCCGCAGGAACCGGGCCTAAGCGCCGGAGCCGCTGCCAACAGCAGCAAATTCGCAGCCCTTCGTGGTCTGCCTGCCGTGTCCCCGATGGCCGAGCGCATGGGACTGGACCGTGACATTGCACTGCTGGAAATGACCGGCGCGACCTACCACGCTGATCAGATCACCACCGCCCGCGCCCTGCCCGCGCTGGAGCGTGCAAAGCGCAACGGGCTGGACATCACCGCCGGAACCTCGATCCACCATCTGACGCTGAACGAGCTGGACGTGGCCGACTATCGCACCTTCTTCAAGGTCAAACCTCCGCTGCGATCCGAAGATGACCGGCAGGCGGTGATCGAGGCCGTCCGGACCGGGTTGATCGACACGATCAGTTCGATGCACACACCACAGGACGAGGAAAGCAAGCGCTTGCCATTTGAAGAGGCCGCCTCGGGCGCGGTGGCACTGGAAACCCTGCTGCCTGCAGCGCTGCGGCTTTATCATTCCGATCAGTTGGACATGCCGACACTGTTTCGTGCGATGGCCCTGAATCCGGCGAAACGGCTGGGGCTGGAGAAGGGCCGCCTGACCGAGGGCGCGCCCGCCGATCTGGTGCTCTTTGACCCGGATGTACCCTTTGTGCTGGACCGGTTCGCGCTGAAATCGAAATCTCAGAATACGCCGTTTGACGGCGAGCGGATGCAGGGTAAGGTCACCGCAACCTATGTGGCCGGAAACGAAGTCTACCGGAGAACCTGATGCCCCTGATCGACAGCAGCATGACCGAACTGATCCTCTGGGCCGCGCTTGGGTACCTGATGGGATCGATCCCGTTTGGCATGATCATCGCGCGGGTTATGGGGTTGGGCAATCTGCGCCAGATCGGCTCGGGTAATATCGGCGCAACCAATGTCTTGCGCACGGGAAACAAGGCCGCAGCGGTGTTGACCTTGCTGTTCGACGCCGCCAAAGGCGCGGTTGCTGTGCTTCTGGCGCGCGCGATTGCCGGAGAGGACGCGGCGCAAATCGCCGGGCTGGCCGCGTTTCTGGGGCACTGTTTCCCGATTTGGCTTGGTTTCAAGGGGGGCAAGGGCGTCGCCACGTTCATCGGTCTTTGGCTGGCACTGGACTGGCGGGTTGGCGTTGCTTGCTGTGTGACTTGGCTGGTCGCGGCGGCGGTCTGGCGGATATCGTCGGTTGGCGCATTGGCTGCGGCGGCACTGTCGACGATCTGGATTCTGCTTCTGACCGACGCACACAGCTTTCTTCTGGGCGTTGTCCTGACCTTGCTGGTCTATTGGCGCCACAGCGCGAATGTCTCGCGTATCCGCGCCGGAACCGAGCCGAAAATCGGACAATCTTGACCGCGTCCGATCCGATCCTTTCCGCTTTTTTCGCCATCCCGATCGGCACGTCGCAGGGATGGTGCGCAGACAAACGCTATGTTGTCAGCCGGTCAAAACACGCGCGGGGCAAATCCCACAAGCTGGTCGCGCATGAGTTGGGCGGTCGAGATTACATCAGCCTGAACCTTTACCTGACGAAAAACAGCGGCCCGTTGCTGCGCCCGTGCGAAATGCCCGCGCAAAAAGTCGTGAAGTTTGTGTTGTCCTATGTGCCGGAGGACTAAGGGGTTCTCTGCATTTGTGAACAGGTCTTATTCACCCACGCACATTCACAATTGATTGTTTTGAACGTGATGAGCAGACCGCCCACTTCGAGATCGTGACGGCCAATTACCGACCGCACGGACCAAAAACTTCAGGGTCGCCCAGGCACAATTGCTGTGTCGTCCGGTGGCTCAGTTCACGAAAGGTGAAAACAATGAACAAGTTCAAATCCCTCATCGGCGGCGTCGCGCTGTCTGTCGCAGTTGCAAGCACGGCTCTGGCCGCTGGCGTAGAACTGAACGCAAGCTCGACCGGCCTGGCGCTGCAGGGTTATGACCCGGTTGCCTACTTCACCGTGGGTGAAGCCACCAAAGGCGACTACAAGATCACCGCATTGCACAATGACGCGCTGTACCGCTTTGCATCGGAAGAAAACAAAGTAGCCTTCGAAGAGAACCCCGAAGCGTACCTGCCCGCATATGGCGGCTACTGTGCATTCGGCACCGCGATGGGCTTCAAGTTTGATGGCGACCCGAACTACTGGAAAATCGTTGACAACAAGCTGTACCTGAACCTGTCGAAAGACATTCAGGAACGCTGGGAAGGCGACATCCCGGGCTTCAACGAGCGCGCCGACACCAACTGGAAAGAAATCGCAAGCAAAACGCCTGCGGAACTGCAGCAGCAGTAATCAGCTTAAGACATGATCAGGTCGGCGACGGATCCCCTCCGTCGCCGATTTGCGTTTGAAATCGTCCAATTCAATTCCAATTTCAGAACCGAAGCGTTCAAAGCAAGTGAACCAGCGCACGCATCGATGTGCCCAAAACGTTCAGGTCGGAATAGTAAGCACCGCGATGATCCGGGCCCCGGGTCAAGTCGTATTCAGTGTTACAAGGCTGTGGATTTCTGACACCTCAGCCGCAATTTCGACGAAAGGAACGAAGATGACGGGAAAGTTAGCACTCGTAACCATGGTCTCGATTTTGACTGCAAGTTCAGCAATGGCACAATCGGCAACAGACTGGACCGGTTTCTACGGCGGTGCGCAGATCGGTTACATCGATGTCGATACAAACCTTTCAGGCGTCGATGGCGATGGTGTAATTGGCGGCATCATCCTGGGCTACGACTACGACACTGGCGATTGGGTTTTTGGCGGTGGCTTTGACTATGACTGGACCGATGTCGATCTGTCCGGCGCAACTACGGTCGAAGATGTCTGGCGCATCAAAGCGCGGGCCGGATACAAAATCAATCCGCAAGGGCTGCTATACGGAACCGGTGGTTATGCCGAAGCGAGTACAGAAGATTTGGGCAGCGACGACGGCTGGTTCATCGGTGCGGGCTATGAACAGATCATTGCACCCAATGTCAGTGTAGCCGGAGAGCTGCTGTATCACGAATTCGACGATTTTGACTCACCCGGTGTGGACGTTGACGCGACCACTGTTCAGGTTCGCGTCGCCTATCGATTCTGACCAAGGTCCTTTAGGGCCCGGCATAGGTGTCGGGCCCTGACCGTCAGGGCACCAGGATCGTGCTTCCGGTCGTCTGGCGGGCCTCAAGCGCACGGTGGGCATCGCCGACGGCTTCCAAAGCGAATTCCTGATCCACGTGAATCTTGACCTCGCGCCCTTCCACTTTGCCGAACAGACGCCGGGCCATCGCCTGACAGACCGCATGATCGGCAATATGCGTAAACAGAGTGGGTCGGGTGATTTTCAACGATCCCTTTTGCGCCAGCAGTCCCAGATCCATCGGCGGAACAGGGCCCGACGCGTTGCCGAAGGAGATCATCATACCAAGCGGTTTGAGGCAATTCAGAGAACCTTCGAACGTGTCAGCACCGACCGAGTCCATCACGGCATCAACGCCCTTTCCACCGGTGATTTCAGCCACCCGTTGAACAAAATCCTCGGTCCGGTAGTTGATGCAATGGCTCGCGCCGTTGAACTGCGCCAGCTTGCATTTCTCATCCGTTCCGGCCGTTCCGATCAGGGTAATACCTTCGGATTTGGCCCATTGGCAGGCGATCAGCCCCACGCCTCCGGCTGCCGCGTGAAACAACACTGTGTCGCCCCGACGCAGCGGTGTGGTGCGATGGAACAGGTATTCAACAGTCATACCTTTCAACATCATGGCCGCAGCCGTCCGGAATGAGATGCTTTCGGGCAGCGGGCATACCTGCGCTGCAGGCATTACACGCGCTTCGGCATAGGCACCTGCAGGACCCGCCGCATAGGCAGCACGCTGACCGGGTTGCAGATGCGCTACGCCATCCCCGACAGCCTCGACAATCCCGGCCGCCTCCATGCCCAGCGCATGCGGCAGTTCCATCGGATAAAGCCCTGATCGTTGATACACGTCGATGAAATTCAATCCGCAGGCATGATGGCGAATACGGACCTCTCCGGGGCCCGGATCGCCCAGCACTCTGTCCTCGACTTGCAGGACCTCGGGTCCGCCGGTTTCGTGAATAATAACGGTACGTGCTGTCTGCTGCATGATGCCCCTCCCACTGGTTGACACAAAGCTAACATGCCTGTGCGTCGGAGCAATCCTGCAGTGGCGAAAGGGTGATCAGGCAAATGACCGTGGTTGTGCTATACTGAATTCAGGCGCAAATGGCTGATCCGGCCAGGGAAGACCACAATCCGCCGGACATATCCTGCCGCGCACCCATGCCACGGAAGGGGATGAAGATGGACAAGACAATCGGAAACCCGATCAGCTGGGCCGCCCGCAACCTGAGGGCGACCGGAGATCATGTCGCGGAAACCGTGACCGAAATCGGTAGCGCGGATATTCGCAACCTGCCCGCCGTTCAAACTCTGACGATGCAGGACCTGCGCACCTGTTTGCGCGCCGGATACACGGATTTTTTGGAAACCCGTGCGGATGCCGTATTTCTTATCCTGATCTATCCGATCGCGGGTCTGGTAATGTTTGGCCTGGGTCTGAACATGGACATGGTGCCGCTGCTGGCCCCATTGATTGCCGGATTTGCCCTGATCGGCCCGGTGGCTGCCGTAGGACTGTACGAGATCAGCCGCAAACGCGAACAGGGTGGTAAAGCGCGCTGGCTGGACGCGTTTGGCGTGTTCCGGTCCCCCTCGTTCGGCGCAATTCTGGCGCTTGGCTTCTATATGGTCATGCTGCTGCTGGTCTGGCTGATGGTCGCGCAGAGCATTTACGCACAGACCCTTGGCCCTGAACCGCCGGCATCGCCAGGCACCTTCCTGACCGAAGTGTTCACCACCTCTGCGGGTTGGGGCATGGTGATCTTTGGCACGGCTGTCGGGTTTGTATTTGCCCTCGTGGCGCTGGCTTTGAGTGTTGTGAGTTTCCCGCTGCTGCTGGACAAGAAGGTCGGCGTTCCTGTGGCCGTCGTCACATCTGTGCGGGTGTTGCGTCACAACCCGCGTGTCATTCTGACCTGGGGTGCTATCGTCGCGGCCATGTTGGCCTTGGGATCGATCCCAATGTTGCTGGGCCTGATCGTGGTCATGCCCGTCCTGGGTCACGCAACCTGGCACCTCTATCGCCGCGCGGTTGCATGACCGGAGCCGGTTACCTTACCTGGCGACCTTCAGGACGATCTTGCCGATATGGCCCGAGCTTTCCATACGTGCATGGGCCGCCGCCGCATCGGCCAGATCATACTCACTGTCCATAACCGGGGCGATCCTGCCGGCGTCCAGCAACGGCCAGACTGCCTCGCGCAGGTCCTGCGCAATGCGGGCCTTGGCCAGATCACTTTGCGGGCGCAGCGTGCTGCCTGTCAGGGTCAGACGCTTGACCATCATCATGGCAAAATTCAGCTCGACCACGGGACCTTGCAAGAAAGCGATCTGAACCAGCCGCCCATCCTCGGCCAACGCCTTGACGTTGCGCGGGATGTAATCGCCCCCCACCATATCGAGGATCAGGTTCGCGCCGCCTTCGGCACGCATGGCGGCCACAAAATCTTCATCCTTGTAGTTGATCGCTTTTTCGGCCCCCAGCCGTACGCAGGCGTCACACTTTTCGGCTGATCCGGCGGTCGCAAAAACTCGCGCGCCAAAGGCATTGGCCAGTTGGATCGCCGTTGTCCCGATCCCACTGGACCCGCCATGGACCAAAAACCGTTCACCGGCCTTCAGTCCCCCGCGGGTGAAGACGTTGGACCAGACCGTGAAGAACGTTTCCGGCAGGCACGCGGCCTGTTTCAGATCGAGTCCCGAAGGAACCGGCAGGCAGTGGGCCGCAGGTGTCGCCACATATTCGGCATAACCACCGCCCGGCAACAAGGCGCAGACCTGATCGCCCAGGGTCAAACCTTCGACACCGAGACCAATGGCCACAACCTCGCCCGAAGCTTCAAGCCCCGGCAGGTCGCTGGCACCCGGCGGCGGATCATAAGCCCCCGCCCGTTGCAACGCATCGGGGCGGTTCACACCGGCGTAGGCGACTTTCAGCACAACCTGACCCACACCTGCTTCGGGCATGGGTCGATCTGTCATCTGTAAAACGTCAGGGCCACCCGGCTGCGTAATCTCAACGGCGCGCATTGTCTGGGTCATCAACAAATCTCCTTTGCGCCATGCCTAGCAGTCGGGTCAGGCAAGGCCCAGCCGCTATTTTCTGGGAGACAACGCACCCGGCAGATCGACTGGCATCTTTGCCGGGGCGCGAACCTGCGACACCACCCAGTTGGGTACTGCCAGGAAAGGTTTGAACAGCGGATTGCCATTGACCTGCGCCTTGAGTTTCTCGAACTGCATCACCCCGTCAATTCGGCGATCCAGAAACTCCCACGTGGCCTGATGCGCGGGCGAATCATCCCCCAGCCAGTACAGCAATGTCGAGGAATAGACCCCCGAAAGCGTCGCGCGTTTGGTGTACCAGTTCACATCGTCAGACGTGTCACCCAGTGCGCTCCAGATCAGATCGCAGGTGCCCCAGATCGCCTTGGCCCCATCCGCGGCGTGAATGGGCAGCGCAAACAGGGTCACGCCGCGCCGCACCGCCTCTTTGTCGTCCACCGCCTGCAACCGAAACCGAACGGCGGCCGCAATTTTCTCGCGGAACTTCAAACCGCTCAGATCTTCGGATTTCAGACGTTCCAGCATAGCCTGATCGCCCCGCGCATGAAACGCCAACGCCAGATCAACAGCCCCACGCGGGCAGATTGCGCGGGCCAGCCCGACATCCATGTCACAATCTGCAATCGCTCCACGAAAGCTGGTCTCGGACCAGCCGTCAAACGGAACATGGTCCAGAATTGCGTTCAACAATTGCTCTTTATTGTCTTCAAATGTCGCGGTCATGTCGGCTCTCCGGGTTCTTGCACCAGTACTAGACAAGTTAGGGGCGCTTTGCTATACGGCCACTTCCTGCAATTTCCTTGCAACTCTATCTAGAAAGGTGGTGACAACCACATGCAGGTTAGTGTTCGCGACAATAACGTCGATCAGGCGCTTCGTGCCCTGAAGAAAAAGCTGCAGCGCGAAGGCGTGTTCCGTGAAATGAAGCTGAAGCAACATTTCGAGAAGCCGTCCGAGAAAAAAGCGCGCGAGAAAGCTGAAGCGATCCGCCGTGCCCGTAAACTGGCACGCAAGAAAGCCCAGCGCGAAGGTTTGCTCTAAGCACCTGACGCTCGTCCAGCTTTGGATGACACTATTTGACGACCCCCGAGGCATCGCCCGGGGGTTTGTCGTTTTGAAACCCCCTCGGCAAATTCGATCCCACCGGTTGGCAACCCGGAGATGCGCAGGTTTCTGCACATGCTGCATCAACTTGTGGTGGCATTCCGCCCAACTATGATCAGGGCAAAATTGTGTCTTCTCGCCGCCCAATTCTCGCCACTAATGTCCCGGCAAAATAATAAAATTGACCGGAGGCAGAATCATGTCCACTGCAAGTACACTCGAACGCCAAATGCTCGCGCTTATTAATGGTGAACGCACAAGCCGGGGTTTGCAGCCCGTTCAGCTTGAGCTTCGTCTGAATGACGCGGCTGAGGATCACAGCCAATGGATGCTGAACACCGACACGTTCAGCCACACCGGTGTTGGCGGATCCAGCGCCACTCAGCGTATGCAAGCCGCGGGTTTCGACTTTTCAGGCAGTTGGCGGTCAGCCGAGAACATCGCCTGGCAGAGCATTCGCGGAGCACCGGGTCTGGCGGATGACGTGATCAATCTGCACACCAACCTGATGAACAGCCCCGGCCATAAAGCCAATATTCTGGACCCGAATGTTACCGTGATCGGCATCGGCATCGAAACCGGGGATTTCAATGGCTGGAACGCCATCATGGCCACCCAGAACTTTGCCCGGACGTCCGCACCGCTTCAGCTGGACAGCGGCGGATCAGCAAGCGGGCCCGGTACACCGCCACCTACGCCCAGCGCACCACCCGCCCCTGGTGCGCCCAGCACTCCGGCGGCACCCAACGACACAGCGTCAAACCCGGTCAAGAAAGTTGTATCAGGCAGCAAGACAGGCACCGATGGGGATGACTGGCTTGTCCTCAAGAAAGGCGGCAGCCTGTATGGCAAAGATGGGGATGACATACTGGTCGGCTCATCCAAGGGGAACAAGCTGTACGGCGGCACAGGTGACGACCGGATGGACGGGCGCTCCGGGAAAGACAAGATTTACGCCGGGGACGGGGATGACATCGCCAAAGGTGGCGGCGGAAAAGACCGTCTGTATGGCGAGGACGGAAATGACAAGCTGTATGGCGGTGGCAAGAAAGACAAGCTTTACGGCGGCAATGACAATGACTTGCTGAACGGCGGCGGCGGAAAAGACAAGCTGTACGGTGGCGCAGGGAATGACATCCTTCAAGGCGGCGGCGGAAAAGACAAGCTGAATGGTGGCGCTGGCGATGACATCATGACCGGTGGAGGCGGCGCCGACAGGTTCATTTTCACCTCGGGGAATGACCGGATCACCGATCTGAGCAAGAAAGACAAAGTTGACTTGCGGGCCTTGGATTCCATCACCAGCTTTGGTGATCTCAAGGCAAATCACGCGCAACAGTCAGGGTCGGATGTTCTGATTGACGATGGGCTAGGCAATACGCTCCTCCTCGAGGACATAAGCCTCAGTAGCCTGAACAGTGACTACTTCCTGATCTGATACAGGTTTGCGTTTCCACTCAAGAAGCAGCCCGCCATTTGGCGGGTTGCTTTTTTTGCCTCTCGGCATCCATTCAGTAAATCTTGGGAACGTGCAACTCATCCGGCAGGATGCGGCGTTCATATTCCGGGTTATACCGCCGGTCTGGCAGGTTCACCTTTTCCTGCGGCACGTCATCATAAGGAATCTTGGTCAAAAGATGCTCGATGCAATTCAGGCGCTCGCGTTTTTTGTCATTGCCTTCGACGATGTACCACGGAGCCTCGGGGATATTGGTGCGGAAGAACATATCCTCTTTGGCTTTGGTATATGCCTCCCATCGAATGCGGGATTCCAGATCCATGGGTGAAAGCTTCCATTGTTTCATTGGATCATGGATGCGCATCAGGAATCGCAACTGTTGCTCCTCGTCGGTGATCGAGAACCAGTATTTCAGCAATATGATCCCTGACCGCACCAGCATCCGTTCGAATTCCGGAACGTCCTGAAAGAACTGTTCAACCTGATCTTCGTTGGCAAACCCCATCACCCGCTCGACACCGGCTCGGTTGTACCATGAGCGATCGAACAACACGATCTCACCGGCGGCAGGCAAATGCGGCACGTAACGCTGGAAATACCACTGGCTTTGTTCCCGGCGGCTGGGGGCTGGCAAGGCCACGACGCGCGCGACCCGAGGGTTCAGGCGTTGTGTGATCCGTTTGATAACACCACCTTTGCCTGCGCTGTCGCGCCCCTCAAACAGGATGCAAACCTTCGCCCCGGTATGCACAACCCAATCCTGCACCTTTATCAGTTCGGCTTGCAGACGCAGCAGATTGCGGAAATAGACTTTGCGGTCCAACATGTCCGGATGCTGATCCTTGTAGATCTTCCGGATTTCCATGGAAAGCATGGGCTCGCTGAATTCGATCTCAAAATCCTCGTCCAGCGTGTCTTCCAGTTCGGCTTCCAGCCAGTCTTTCGGGGCGCTGTCGTTCTCGTAAACCAATGCCTACTCCTTCTTTCCTGTCGGGCGCGGATCATATCGGGGCTGTGTAACCGGCGGATGTCGATCAAAAAGGACCGTGCACGCCTGTCAGAGTGACAATTTGGCCTTGTCCGCCACAAGTTACAAGTTGTGGAATTGACGCAATGCGCACTGTTTGACCCTCGGCCGGTCAATGCCGGGCAATTTTGCATTGCCATTTCGCGCCGCCGTACCGCATCTAAGACCGTGGCAATGCAGAGGTGTCATGACATTCTTTTGGAACATGCTCCCGGTGACCTGGCCATGGCTGGTTCTGAGTGTTGCGCTGGTTGCGGGCTGGGTCCGCTGGACTGAACTATCCGCACTGTTGCTTGCGCTGTTTCTGGTCATCGCAGTGTCGTTGAATCTGATATCACCGACCGCGCTATGCGTCGTTCTATTGGGTTTGCTGGGCGCGTCACAATTACCAAAGCTGCATGGCATGCCTGCTATCGCCGGGCACGGTGCGTTCGTCATCTGGTGTGTGGTGCTGGGCGCGCACCTGCTGCCGGGAGTGCACAACCTGCAGGTGCTGGATCAGGTCCGTTCCGGCCCTGACAGCGCAGCCTTTACCCTGTTTCTCAATCTGGACAAACCTATAGTCGCCCTCGCGGTTTTTCTGGCCTGGCCCGCCCTGTTGACCGTCAAACACCCGACCCAATTGCTTCCTCTGACTTTTGGGCTGGTGCTGCTTCCCATCTTGTTTGCGCTGGGCCTTACGGTTGGGGCGATCCGACCCGAAACCGCATTGCCTGAATGGTGGCTGCTGTTCGCACTGTCGAACCTGTTCCTGACCTGCCTTGCCGAAGAGGCATTTTTTCGCGGCTACGTGCAATCTGTTTTGTCGGCCCGGCTTGGATCAATTGCCGGCGTGATCGGTGCGAGTTTTCTGTTCGGGCTGGCTCATGCTCCGGGTGGCGCTGCACTGGTTGCCTTCGCCAGTCTGTTGGGGCTGGCTTGCGGGTTGGGGTACCATGCAACGGGTCGCCTCTGGGTACCGGTTGCGATGCATTTCATCTTCAACATGGCGCATCTGGTTCTATTCACATATCCCGCCCCGGCCTGAGGCCCGTCACACCGGAAGCGCAGTTGTCTTGAAAACCGTCCGCAGTGCAAACGAGCTCTGCATTTGCGATACCCCCGGCAGGCGCGACAGGTATTGCCGATGAATTCGTGCAAAATCCTCGGTGTTTTCGGCAACGACTTTCAGGATATAATCGGCGGTTCCGGCCATCAGGTGACATTCCAGAACATCGGGGATGCGGGCCACCGCCTTTTCAAACGCCTCCAACACCTCTTCTGCCTGACCTTGCAGGGTGATCTCGACGAAGACAGTCGTCGGAACGTTCATTTTCCGCGCGTCCAGCAAAGCAACATAATCGCGAATATACCCCTCTGCCTCAAGTCGCTGCACACGTCGATGACAGGCCGAGGGGGACAGATTGGCCTGTTCTGATAGTTCGGCGTTAGACATCCTGCCTTTGCGTTGCAGGGCCGCCAGAATCTTTCGATCTGTTGTATCTATCGCCATTCGCGCACATCCATTGCAGAACTCAAACCATATCTCGAATAATTTCCCGTATTTTGGGCAATTGACAAGTGGGGTTTCACAGAAATTGCGTCCTGGTTTGCCCATAAATTGGGCAGTTTATGAACGGAGTCTCTCATGAAAATCGGTTGCCCCAGGGAAATCAAACCGCAAGAATTCCGGGTTGGCATGACCCCAAACGCCGCTGGCGAAGCCGTGGCACGTGGCCACGAAGTGATCATCGAAAGCGGGGCCGGAGCAGGGTCAGGCTTTGACAATGCCGCATATGAAGCGGCAGGCGCGCGGATCGTGGACACTGCCGACGAGGTATTCGCCACCGCCGACATGATCGTCAAAGTCAAAGAGCCGCAAGCGGGCGAGCGCAAGATGCTGCGCGAAGGGCAGCTGCTGTTCACATATCTGCACCTCGCCCCGGACCCGGATCAGACCCATGATCTGCTGGAGTCGGGCTGTACCGCAATTGCATATGAAACGGTGACTGACGCCAATGGCGGATTGCCGCTGCTTGCACCCATGTCCGAAGTGGCTGGCCGTCTGGCCCCGCAGGTAGGATCGTGGACACTGCAAAAGGCCAATGGCGGGCGCGGCGTGCTGATGGGCGGTGTTCCCGGTGTCGGGCCAGCCAAGGTGGTCGTAATCGGGGGCGGCGTGGTCGGCACCCATGCTGCCAAGATCGCAGCGGGTATGGGCGCAGACGTCACCGTTCTGGACCGATCCCTACCGCGACTGCGCTATCTCGACGACGTGTTTAGCGGCCATTTCAAGAACCAGTACTCCACAGCCGGGGCCACCGCAGAACTTATCCAGGACGCTGATATGGTGATTGGCGCGGTTCTGATCCCGGGCGCGGCGGCGCCAAAGCTGATTACCCGGGACCAACTCTCGTCCATGAAGCCCGGCGCGGTTCTGGTCGATGTCGCAATTGATCAGGGCGGATGCTTTGAAACTTCCAAAGCCACAACACACGCCGAGCCGATTTATGAGGTCGACGGTATCATGCATTACTGCGTCGCCAATATGCCGGGTGCTGTGGCCCGCACGTCGACCATCGCCCTGGGCAATGCGACGATGCCGTTCATGCTGTCGCTGGCGGACAAAGGCTGGAAAACCGCCTGTCAGGATGACCCACATCTGATGGCTGGTCTGAACGTCCATGCCGGACAACTGACCTACTACGCGGTCGGTAAGGCACTGGGTATCGATGTTGTCTCGCCCGGTGTCGCCATCAAATCATAAGCGCTCCGGCCCCTGAAAGCCCCCTCTTTTGAGGGGGATTGCAGCGTCAAAAAAACAGCGCCGCGCCTTTGGTGCGGCGTTGTTTCGTTCGTGATCCCATTGCGCGGGTACATCAGCGCCGCGCGGTACGCGCGGCGCTTTGTCCAACCGAAGAAGGGTATTTCCAATGCCCGCCCGACGGGCGGGAGCATTCAGCCCTTTTTCTGAATCTCGACCGAATGCGGGTAAGGGATCGAGACACCCTTGGCATCAAAGGCTTCCTTGATGGCCTTGGTCAGCTCAAACTTCACATCCCAATACTCCGCCGCGTCGCACCACAGTCGTGCCGTCAGGTCTACCGAACTGTCTCCCAGATTGGTCACGCGGACCCAGGGTTCCGGGTCTTTGTGAATGCGCTCATCCGACGTGGCCACATCCATAATGATCTTCATCGCCTCATCCGCGCTGTCACCATAATCAATCCCGAAAACCAGATCGACCCGCCGCGTGTCATGCGCCGAGAAATTGGTGATCACGGATCCCCAGGCCTGTCCGTTCGGCACAATGATCTGCACATTGTCAGGTGTCACAAGCTCGGTCGTGAACAGGTTCAGGTCTTTCACGGTCCCGGCTGTTCCCCCGATATCTACATACTGACCCAGCTTGTAAGGCCGGAAAACCACAAGCATCACACCCGCGGCAAGATCGCTCAGCGTGCCTTGCAGGGCCAGGCCGATTGCAAGCGAAGCAGCACCCAAAATAGCGACAATACTGGTGGCCTCGATCCCGAATATGCCCAGAACGGCCACCAGCACCATGGCCAGAACCGCCCATTTGATCAGGCTGGCCACAAAATTCCCAAGCGTCGGATCAATATGCGGCGTCGCGTTGATCCGCCTGCGCACCATCCCCCCGATCGCCCCGGCAACGATCCATCCCAGGATCAGCACCACAAACGCCTTGATGGCATTGATAATCAGCGGGGCGAACGCACCCACCTGTGTTACGACCTCATTCACGCGCATCTCCTTTTCGCGTCAAACCCCGCAACGCCATCGCGGGTCTCACGAAACTGTGACGAATTGGCACTCCCGGGTCTAGGGCAGAGATGCGCCAGTTTTCCCCGCTGTTCCAAATTACACAGCCAATGACCGGTGGCGCACACCGCTAAAGCTGGCAGAACCCTCGTTTCATCCCTACCTTCAGTCGGAAGCTTAATCAGGAGCACGTCATGCTGGACACCGCAACACACCCGATCACCGCCCGCTGGCCCGCCAAGTCCCCGGACAAAATCCAACTCTATTCCTATCCCACGCCAAACGGCGTCAAAGCCTCGATCATGCTGGAAGAAACCGGCCTGCCCTACGAGGCACATCTGGTCACGCTGGCCGATGCGGATGTCAAAAGCCCCGAATTCCTGTCGCTTAACCCCAACAACAAGATCCCCGCGCTCATCGACCCCAATGGCCCCGACGGCGAACCTCTTGGCCTGTTCGAAAGCGGCGCGATCCTGCTATATCTGGCCGAGAAAAGCGGCCAGTTTCTGGGCGCATCCCCTGCCGACAAACATCGCGCCACGCAGTGGCTCATGTTCCAGATGGGCGGCCTTGGACCAATGTTCGGACAATTGGGCTATTTCCACAAATTCGCCGGAAAAGAGATCGAAGATCCCCGCCCCCGCGAACGCTATGTCGCCGAAGCCAAGCGCTTGCTGAATGTTCTGAACACGCAGCTCGAAGGACAGGACTGGATCGCCGGAGATTACACGATCGCCGACATTGCGATCGTTCCCTGGCTGCGTGGTCTGGATTATTACGGGGTGAAAGAGATCGTAGGCTGGAGCGGGTTCGACAACCTGCAACCTTATGTCGACCGCTTCCTCGACCGCCCCGCCGTACAGCGTGGGCTCAGCATCCCAGCGACAGAATAATGCCAAAAGGGTGAGGCACAACAGCCTCACCCAAACCCGTTAGCCGGGCAGTTTTCCGGTCAAAACATAACGCAGCACATCGACGACCTGCGCAGGCTCTTCTGCCACCGCCAACGCGGCCGCATCGACCTCTTTCAGTGCGTGCTGATGCTCCGGACCATGCAGAACGATCAACGACTTGCCCAAGGCAGCCGCATAACCTGCGTCAAAAGCCGCATTCCACTGCTTGTATTTGTCACCGAACCGAACCACGACGACATCAGCATCGGCAATCCCTTTGCGCGTCCGGATCGCGTTGACCATCGCGCCCTTGTGGTCATGCCAGTATTTATCCGGCTCCGCCCCCAAAATCGAGACGCCACAATCATCACTGGCCCCGTGATCGGTCACAGGGCTGTCAAACGTCACATCCAACCCTTGCGCGCCAGCGACAATCTGCTCGCGCCAGTCGGTGTGAATTTCACCCGACAGATAAACCTTCAACATCCGGCTCTCCTCCGCATTTGGGGCGCAGTTGGGGAAGGATTACCCAGGCCCCTTCATCTTTTCCAAAATACTTCCGCCGGAGGCGTCCACCCTTACCCCCGCAGCGTTCCGCCCGTGGCTTTTGCAACCTTCTCGACAATCTTGGCGCTGACGGCCTCGATATCCTTCTCCTTCAAGGTCTGATCGGTCGGCTGCAGACGCACGGTGATGGCCAGAGATTTCTTGCCCTCACCCAGACTGCCACCGATGAATTCGTCAAAGACACGCACATCCTCGATCAGCGCCTTGTCGGCGCCGGCCGCTGCATTGACCAGTGTCAGCGCCTCGACAGCTTCATCCACGACAAAGGCAAAGTCACGTTCAACGGCCTGCAGGTCGCGCAATTCCAGCGCTGCACGGGTGGCTCCGGACTTGCGGGGCATGGGCACCTCGTCCGGCCAGATGGTAAACGCCATAGCCGGGCCTTTGATATCCAAAGCCTGCAGCACGCGCGGATGCAATTCCCCAAAGACACCCAGCACCTTTTTCGGACCCAGACAAATCTTGCCATGACGGCCCGGATGCCACCAGGCATCCCCATCACGTAGAATCTGTACTTTGGCCGGAGCACCAATTGCGGCCAGAACAGCCTCTGCGTCCGCTTTCGCATCATATACGTCAACTGGGCGAGACGCGCCGTGCACGTCCTTTGGCCCATCCCGACCCACCAGCAAGCCGGTAATCTGGGTTTTCTGATCGCCGGGCTCTCCGTCATGGAACACCGGGCCCACCTCGAACAGCGCCACATCCGCATATCCACGCGCCTGATTGCGGGCCGCGGACTGCAACAGTCCCGGCAGCAGGTCGGGGCGCATATGGCTCATTTCGGACGAGATCGGGTTTTCCAGACGGGTGGCATCGTTTGCACCGCCGAACAACGCAGCCGAGGCCTGGTCGATGAACGTATAGGTCACGCATTCATTGTAGCCCAGCGCCGCACAGGTCCGCCGCGCCATCGACTGACGTCGCTGCGCAGGCGTCATCACAGCTTTGGGAATACCATCGGTCACGCGCGGCAGCGGCTTGCCCTGAAGCTTGGTCAGGGACGCAATCCGCGCGACTTCTTCCACCAGATCGGCCTCGCCCATCACATCAGGCCGCCAGCTGGGCACATGCGCCATCTCGCCTTCCAGACGGAAGCCCAGACGGGTCAAAGTCTGCCGCTGCTCGCTTTCCGGGATATCCATCCCGACCAGCGACTGCACCCGTTCCGCATCCAGCTTATAGGCCCGCGCATGGTTCGGTGCCTTGCCCGCCTCAACCACATTCGAGGCCTCACCGCCGCAGATGTCCAGGATCATCTGCGTCGCATGCTCCAGCCCTTCGCGAGTATATTCAGGGTCCACTCCACGCTCAAAGCGATAGCGCGCGTCCGAATTGATCTTCAGCGCCCGACCCGTCAGCGCGATCTGCACGTGATCCCAGAACGCACTTTCGAGGAAGACATTCACAGTGTCTTCGGTACATCCGGTTTCCTCACCGCCCATGACACCGGCAATCGATTCCGGACCCTTGTCGTCCGAAATCACCATCATACCGGGCTGCAGCGCATATTCCTTCTCATCCAGCGCCACCAGCGTCTCACCACCTTTGGCGCGATGGACCCGCAAGTTGCCTTGCACCTTGTCCGCATCGAACACGTGCAGCGGACGGTTGTGGTCGAAGGTCATATAGTTGGTGATATCCACCAGCGCCGAAATAGGCCGCAGCCCGATGGCCTTCAATTGATCCTGCAGCCATTGCGGGCTGGGGCCATTTCTAACGCCCCGGATCAGACGCCCGGTGAAATGCGGCGCGCCGTCCAGCGTGTCCTCATCAATCGTCACCTTGATCGGGCATTCAAAATCACCGGGAACCGGCACGTAATCCCGCTGTTTCAGCGTACCAAGCCCGCGCGCCGCCAGATCGCGCGCAATCCCCTCAACGCCCAGCGCGTCCGGGCGGTTCGGCGTGATCGCAATCTCGATCATCGGATCGACCTTTGACGGCTCATTCTCGGCCAGCCAGTCCACGAAGCGATCGCCCACCGCGCCCGAGGGCAGCTCGATGATACCGTCATGCTCGTCCGACAGCTCCAGCTCACGTTCCGATGCCATCATGCCAAAGCTCTCGACACCCCGGATCTTGCCAACATTGATGGTGATATCCAGACCGGGAATATACATGCCCGGCTTGCACACAACGACGGTGATCCCTTCGCGCGCATTTGGCGCGCCACAGATGATCTGCAGATCGCCCTCGTCGGTTTCCACCGTGCAAACGCGCAGCTTGTCCGCGTCGGGGTGTTTTTCCGCGTGTTTCACATGGCCCAGCGTAAAGCCCGCCAGACGGTCCGCCGGGTTGACGATCTCTTCAACCTCAAGGCCAAGGTCGGTCAGCGCTTCGGCGATCTCATCAACCGACGCATCCGTATCGAGGTGGTCTTTCAGCCAGGACAGAGTGAATTTCATTGCTCGGGGCCTTTTTTGGCAAACATCCAGTCGGCACAGGCAATGGCAAAGATTGCACCAAGGTGCAAGCGCTGCGGCTTACGGATAGGTCGGGGTGCGGCCCAAAAGCTCGTCCAACTGCCGCCCGATCCAGCCATGGGGGATGAAATGCCCGCCGGGATGGGTGTCCAGCGTGACTTGTCCGCGCGCGCAATCGGTCCACTCCACGCGGCTGAGGGTCAGGATCGGCACCACGCTCCAATCCCCGCGCGGGGTGGCGTCATGACAGTCATAGGCCGAACGCCAAAGCGACACCGGATAGGTCGTGTCACCATCCTCGCCATAAGGAAAATCCATCACCGTATCGCTGAGCCCATGCACATGGCGCGCCTCGCGCGGGGCTTCGGGACAGCGCTCAGTCTGGCGAATGCTACCCGCAACAGCCAGCAAGGCCGCAATGTCATTGCCCGACTGGCAGACATAACGCCACGCCATTGCGCCGCCGAAGGAATAGCCCGAGACATAGATGCGTTCCGGGTCAATCGGATAGCGCTTTGCCACGTCGTCCAGAACCGCATCTGCAAAAGGCACATCCCGCGTGTCCGCCGACCAAAAATCCCAGCTTTTGCCCAACCCGTTCGGGGCCACCAGCAGCACACCTCGCAGCTTGGTCGCCCCTGCGATGCGCTGATGGTTCACCACCACAGTCCCCTGCCGCGCCCAGCCGTGGAAGTGCAGCAACACAGGCAGAGGCGTTTCGCCGTCCCACCCCTCGGGCTCCAGCACATGATACGAGCGGTCGCCGACCTCACAGGCCGTATCGCCGTGGCAGTCGGTTTTCCAAGGCCCCATGGCGAGTGCCGGGGTAGCGGTGAGCAGCAGGAAAAGCAGTCGGTAAATCATAGGCCGGAGCCTAGCCACCTGACGCCAACTGTCACGTCACAACCCCGTGCGAGCCTGTAACAAGCCGCGCAACGGCCCATTTGTCATGTCAGATCACGAGCCGTGCTATCGCCAGACCGCGGGATGGCGATCTTCGGACTGTGTTGGGCACTTTATGCCTGCCAAATCCGAGCACTGTACGAACGTTGCACTGACGGAGACAAATCGCCAGCCCGTCCGGGCGGTCTGGCGATAGCACGGCGGCCTATCGGCCTTTGCTCCGCGCCTTCTACTTTCCGTTCTTGGTCCCGCTCTGCACTCGCATAATTCGCTCTTTTTCTTCCTGTCGTTGCCGCATTTTCATACCGAAGCGAATGTAGGAAGCCCAAATACCAGGGCATACGGCTACAAAAAGGATGAAACCCAGAAAGACAGCACTGGGGCCTACTAACAAGATAGCAAATCGTGTGAGTAGAAGTGTCCCAAGCATTAAACCCAGCAGCCAACGGAATGGGGTCTTCGCAACCCGAGCATCCCACCAATCCAAATAGCGAGCCAGATATACGCCCAGCGGATACACTTACCTACTCAAACCACCATGGAGGTTCGGCATATCCAGCGCGGCAAACCCATAATGTCGCAACCACCGCAGATCGCTGTCAAAGAAAGCCCGCAAATCCGGAATGCCGTATTTCAGCATCGCCAGACGGTCGATCCCAATCCCGAACGCAAAACCCTGATAGACCTCAGGATCAATGCCACCGGCGGCGATGACCTTGGGGTGGACCATGCCCGAGCCCAGAATCTCCATCCAGTCATCACCCTCACCGATCTTCAGCTGACCGTTATCCCAGGAACAGCGGATATCGACCTCGGCCGACGGCTCGGTGAACGGGAAGTGCGAGGCGCGGAAGCGCAGTTCGACATCGTCGACCTCGAAGAACGCTTTCACGAACTCTTCCAGAACCCATTTCAGGTTCGCCATCGAGATGTCCTTGTCGATGGCCAGCCCTTCGACCTGATGAAACATCGGCGTGTGGGTCTGGTCGTAGTCGGCGCGGTAGACGCCGCCCGGACAGATGACGCGGATCGGCGCGCCCTGTTTCTCCATCGAGCGGATCTGCACCGGAGACGTGTGCGTGCGCAGCACATGCGGCGGGCGCTCGTCGCCCTCGGCGCGGTGCATGTAGAACGTGTCCATCTCGGCCCGCGCGGGGTGGTGGCCGGGGATGTTCAAAGCGTCGAAATTATACCAGTCATCCTCGATCCGGGGCCCTTCGGCGACGGAGAACCCCAGTTCCGCGAAGATCGCGGTCAGTTCCTCGGTCGCCTGACTGACCGGGTGGATCGAACCCTGACGGCGCGCGCGGGTCGGCAGGGTGACGTCCAGCCATTCGGTGCGCAGACGCGCGTCCAGCGCGACGTCGGCTAGCGCGGCCTTCTTGGCGGCCAGCGCCGAGTTGATCTCATCCTTCAGGGCGTTCAGCGCAGGGCCTGCGACCTGACGCTCTTCGGGCGTCATCTTACCCAGCTCGCGCATCTTCAGCGCAACCTCACCTTTTTTGCCCACGGCAGCGACGCGGATCGCCTCAAGCGCGTTTTCGTCGCCTGCCTCGGCGATTTGGCCCAGATATTTTGCCTTAAGATCGTCCATGACGGTCCCCTGAATACTGTTGAAGCTCTGCTATCACAGCAGCCCGCGAAAGCAAGAGGGCGTGGATCAGGTTGCGGTCAGAACCGTCGCTTGCGGACCGGCCCGTACTTGTCGAATGGTGTTGCAGTGACACATTTTGTCGCGCTCTGCCCCCTGAACCCCGACCGAGATATGCACAGACGCGAACCGCGTACTGCCCAGGGACCGTGCGGTCGTCGATCCACCGGACCGGGCACGCCCCCTGATCCACAGTCAGCACCAGATCAACAGGGCGCAGCGTTTCGACCCGGCGCGGGCCCTCGGGGGTGTCCACCATCGTCCCGGCGGTGAAGCAGGTCGCGCCGCTGTCGCCGGGAGAGAGCATTTCATAGACCAGTGTATTGGGGTCGGGTCCAGTGAAACCTCAGGAAACTCGGACACGCCCGCGCTTGCCGGGTAGCGTTCGAATAGTGAAGTTCGCTGATGCGGGCCATGCATGTGCCAACTGCGTCGAAGGCACTATGACAGCCTTGTCACGGCACGAGAATGATGACATTCGCCGGACCCGATGCCGGAAAACAGAACGTTAACGCTGCGCCAAAGATGCAGCAGCGTTAACTGATCAATAGCTGTATTCGCGATAAATCCGCGTCAGGTCTGCGTTCCAATCGCCATGATAGTGCTCCAGCAACTCATCCGCAGGGACCTTGCCGGATTCCAGACTGTCCTTGAGCGCATTCAGGAAATGCGTCTCGTCTGGAACAAGCCCACCGGCCCCCGGACGGGCGCGGGCAGCAAGCCCGGCATTTGCGATCGAGACCACTTCGCGCGCCAGATCGTGCATGTGAATGTCACCAACCCGCGCCTGCAGCCCATCTTTGGCGGCCTCGATTCTCAGGTTTTCGCGGGTTTCGGCGTCCCAGCCTTTGACCAGATCCCAAGCCGCATCCAGCGCGCCCTGATCATAGGTCAGGCCAACCCAGAAGGCAGGCAAGGCGCAGAGCCGCCGCCATGGGCCGCCATCGGCACCGCGCATTTCCATGTACTTCTTGATGCGGGCCTCGGGGAAAGCCGTTGTCAGGTGATCAGCCCAATCCGACAGGGTTGGCGTTTCACCCGGCAGCGCAGGCAGCTTGCCCTGCAGGAAGTCGCGGAAGGACATGCCCAGCGCGTCGATATACTGGCCGTCGCGATAGACAAAATACATCGGCACATCGAGCGCATATTGAACGTAGCGTTCGAACCCAAAGCCGTCCTCGAACACGAAAGGCAACATCCCGGTGCGCGCGTCGTCCAGATGCCGCCAGATATAGCTGCGCCAGCTTTTCTGGCCGTTGACCTTGCCCTCGAAGAACGGAGAATTCGCAAACAGCGCGGTCGCCACCGGCTGCAGGGCCAAGGCCACGCGCAGTTTCTGCACCATGTCGGCCTCGGACCCGAAGTCGATATTCACCTGAACCGTGCAGGTGCGCCGCATCATGGCGCGACCCATGGTGCCGACTTTTTCCATGTAGTCGTTCATCAGCCGATAGCGACCCTTGGGCATCAGCGGCATCTCATCATGGCTCCAGATCGGAGCGGCCCCCAGACCGATGAAGCCCACGCCGATCTCATCGGCGATATCCTTCACCTCACGCAGGTGGGTGTTCACCTCGTCGCAGGTCTCGTGGATGGTCTCAAGCGGGGCACCCGACAATTCCAGCGCGCCACCCGGTTCAAGGCTGACATTGGCGCCGTCCTTTTCCAGCCCGATCAACTTGTCGGCCTCGCGCACCTCGGCCCAACCGTGGCGGTCGCGCAGGCCCTCAAGCACGGCGACGATGGACCGCGTGCCTTCGAACGGCAGAGGTTTCAGCGTGTCCTTGCAATAGCCGAACTTTTCATGCTCGGTGCCGATGCGCCAATCTTCTTTGGGCTTACAGCCCGATTCCAGATATTCGGCCAGTTGCTCATGGCGTTCGATCGGCCCGCCGCCGGATTGGGGGATGGACATGAACCGGTCTCCGATCCTGCTGTGTCTGTCTTTGGGTCAGTCGTGGGGGGAAATGCCGCCAGTGTCAATGCAGGCGCAGATGCGCCGGGCGCGATGGCGTCTTCTCCCAGATCACCACGGGATGCGCCGCACCACCGTTGAGTTCCGACAGCATCTGTTCGGTTTTCAGCCCCGGCAGGTTCGAGAATACGTCGAACAGCGCCTCGGCCCCTTCGGCGTTCACCGGAATGTGAAGGGTCGGCTGGCCGGGTTGATCCAGCACCCACATTGCCGGGCGCGAGGTCGGGTCGAGCGCCAGCCGCTCGATCTCGCGCGTGGCGACGATGCCACCGTCGAGCGGACCGAGATAGGTGATCTGACCTTCGTCGATGGTCACAACGCCGGGCCCACCCGCGCCGGTGCGGAACCGTGCGCGCTGCACGCCGATGATCGCCAACGCCGCGGCGACTACGACCAGCACCCAGCCCATCCAGCCCAGCAGGCCACCGGGGCCGTTAATCCAACTGAGGCCCAGCAGCAAGACAAACCCCGCCACCAGAACTTCGCGCCAGCGCCACAGGGCCAGTTTGGCTTCGGGTCGGATGAAACTCATGCCGTGTCCTTTGGATTGGTGAACAGGATCAGCGAGTAGTGCCCCGCAGGTTTGAACCCAATACCGATATAGGCGCGCGCTGCAGATTCGGAAGCGGCAAACAGCACCGCGCGGGACACCCCGACGTTTTGCGCCTCAAGCAGATGCAGGGCAACGGCGCGGCGGGCATGGCCGCGCCCGCGCAACTCGGGCGGAGTATAGACGCCACCGATCTGCACGATCTCGGGCAGGCGGGCATTGAACCCGGTCATGGCGACGGGCTCGCCATCGACCAGAAGCACCCGATGCGAGTCTCGTGCCGTGTAAGCGTCGAAGTCTTTACCAGCCTGATCGGCGGCGCGCGCGGGATCGAAATCCATCGCCTCGATCAAATAGTCCCGCCGCCAGCCTTCGGTGACCGAGCGATCCAGATCGCCCATCGGCACCAGCCGCGCACCGGTCAGATCGGGCAGCACAAGTTGCTCCAGATCCAGCGCAAACCCCGGCTCATCACCGTTGAGCGTCGCGGGCCGGTCATCCCAGCCGGCAAGCCTCATGATCCGCCGCGCTTGCCCAGCCTCGGCAGCAAGGCCGAACAGCGGATGCCCCCGGATCAGATCAATCGCCCCGGCCAGCTCATTGTCCGAGCAGTCGGGGCATTGCGGCAGCACCATGCCCTCATTCGTGATCGCAAAGACGGCACGCAGGGGATCGCCCAGCACCCAGACTTTCAGCGCGCGGGGGTCGGACGCGCGCAGGCCGTAATCGCGCAGATTGGCCAGCGGGAACATCGAGGTCTGGATGTGCTGCGACAGAAACCTGTCGATCAGCGGCACATCGCTGTCCTCAGCGGCGCGCCACGTCATGCCCAATCCCCCAGCGCCTGCTGCCACATGGTCATGGCCGCAACTGCCGCCGTATCCGCACGCAGGATGCGGGGGCCGAGGCTGACCACATGAGCGAAAGGCAAGCCGCTCAGTCGCTTGCGCTCACGTTCCGAGAATCCGCCTTCGGGGCCGATCAGAATGGCCCAAGGGTGACCCTTTTCATGTGCGGCCAGACGCAGGGCCGAGCCGACTTCGGCCTCGTCGCAGAACATCAGCTGGCGGCCTTCGGGCCATGCGTCCAGCACCCGGTCGAGCCGTTGCAGATCGGTGACCTCGGGCACAAATGTGCCGCCGCATTGCTCAGCGGCCTCGACCGCATGGGCCTGCAGACGGTCCTGCCGGATGCGTTCGGAATTTGTGAACTCGGTCTGCACTGGCATGATCCGCGTGGCGCCCATTTCCGCCGCCTTTTCAACGATGAAATCAGTGCGTGCCTTCTTGATCGGCGCGAACAGCAGCCACAGATCGGGTGGCATCTGCAACACCTTGGTCTGCCGGGCGCAGGTCAGTGACCCGCCGCGCTTCCCGGCCTCGACCACCTCGGCCAGCCATTCGCCATCGCGCCCGTTGAACAGCGCCACCTGCCCGCCCACGGACAGGCGCATGACGCCGAACAGGTAATGCGCCTGTTCGCGCGTCAAAGGAACCGATTGCCCCTGACCCAATGGGTGCTCTACATACAGTCTGATCTTCGCAGTCATGAGACCTTACATATGCAAGGCAATGCCCCAACACCAGACGGCCAGGTCGCGGACGCGGTCAGTGGCAACTGGGTCGACACCCATGCCCCCGCCTTTGCCCGGCCCTACCTTAGGCTCAGCCGCGCGGACCGGCCCATCGGTACATGGCTGCTGCTGATTCCCTGCTGGTGGGGTCTGGCGCTGGCGATCCTGAGCGATGGGTCACCGCGGTGGGAGGATCTGTGGATCGCGATCGGCTGCGCCATCGGGGCCTTCCTGATGCGCGGCGCGGGTTGTACGTGGAACGACATCACTGACCGGGAATTCGACGGCAAGGTCGAACGCACCCGCTCGCGCCCGATCCCCTCGGGTCAGGTCAGCGTGCGTCAGGCAGTGATCTGGATGGGGATGCAATGCCTGCTGGCGCTGGTGATTCTGCTGACTTTCAACCGGGCCGCGATTGCGATGGGGGTCCTGTCGCTGCTGCCCGTCGCTATCTATCCGTTTGCCAAGCGGTTCACCTGGTGGCCGCAGGTGTTTCTGGGGCTGGCCTTCAACTGGGGTGCTTTGCTGGCCTGGGCCGCGCATACGGGCACGGTCGGCTGGCCCGCGATCATCCTCTATCTGTCCGGCATCGCCTGGACCCTGTTTTATGACACCATCTATGCCCATCAGGACGCCGAAGATGATGAGCTGATCGGCATCAAATCCACCGCCCGGCTGTTTGGCGAAGACACCGCGAAATGGCTGAAGTATTTCCTGATTGCCACCGTTGGCCTTATGGGTCTGGCGATTATCGACGCGACCTTGTCACGGGCATCGATCCTGGCGCTGGTCGTTGCGCTGTCGGGGCCATGGGCGATGGGCTGGCATATGGCGTGGCAATTGCGGGGTCTGGATACCGAAGACAATGCCAAACTGCTGCAACTGTTCCGCGCCAACCGCGACACCGGCCTAATTCCGCTGATCTTCCTCTGCGTCGCCCTGATGCTCTGATTGCACCCGCCCGCCCGGCTGGGTATGAGTCCGAAACCCAAGGCCCGAGGAGTCGCAACCCAACCCATGCATTTGCCTTATGCCCTCGCCGTCACGCTGATATTCGCGGTCTCTGCCGCGCTGTCCGTCTTCGGCGCCAGCATTGCTGTGACAAAGATCGAGGACGCCTCGGAACTGGCGGTGCGCCGGGCACTGAACCTTCAGGGTCATGATTGGGCCGAGGTCGAATCGGACGGGTTGCGCGTGGTTCTGACCGGAACAGCCCCCGACGAAGCCACCCGGTTCAACGCGCTGACCGCTGCGGGAACCGAAGTTGATACGTCGCGTGTCATCGACCAGATGGAGGTCGCGCCCACCGCCGATCTGACGCCGCCACGGTTCTCGGCGGAAATTCTGCGCAATGAAAGCGGGGTTTCCGTTATCGGTCTGGTGCCTGCCACCGAAGACCGTGAGGCCATGATCAACCGCCTGCAAAGGCTGGATCAGGACGGATCGGTGTCGGACCTTATGGAAAGCGCGGACTATCCGAAGCCTGAAGGTTGGGATGATGCCATCGGGTTTGCGCTGGATGCACTGACAAGCCTGCCTCGCGCCAAGATCTCTGCCAGTCCCGGGCTGGTTCGGATCACGGCCATCGCGGAAAGCCAGCAGGAAAAGGAACGGCTGGAACAAGACCTCAGCCGGGCGGCCCCTCCCGGCCTGCGGATCGGGCTGGACATCTCGGCGCCCCGTCCGGTGCTCACACCCTTTACACTGCGCTATCTGATCAATGATGAGGGCGGACAATTCGACGCCTGTTCCGCGCAGGATGAGACGGCACGCGAGGCCATCATAGAAGCGGCCCAACAGGCCGGGCTGACCGGGCCCTATAGCTGCACCATTGGCCTCGGCGTACCCTCGCCCCGCTGGGCAGACGCGGCGGAACTCAGCATCAAAGCACTGGCAGAGATTGGTCAGGGCTCGGTTACGCTGTCGGATGCCGATATCACTCTGGTGGCGGCGCAGGGCACCAGCACGGCGCTGTTTGACCGCGTCGTGGGTGAGCTGGAAAACGCTCTGCCTGACGTGTTCGTCCTGCATGCGGTGTTGCCTGAACCGGAAATGGAAGACGCGACCGGCCCGGTTGAATTCACCGCGACCCGCAGCCCGGAAGGGCTGGTGCAACTGCGTGGACGCCTGAGCGACGACACCTTGCACAGTATGGTCGACAGTTTTGCCCGAGCGGCCTTTGGATCGACGCAAGTCCATATGGCGACCCGCATCGTGTCTGATCTGCCGGCTGACTGGCCCGTGCGGGTCCTGGCGGGGCTGGAGGCGCTGTCGCAGCTGCATAACGGCGTGTTGACGGTCACGCCGGACAACGTGACCCTTTCGGGGCTCAGTCATGATCCCGATGCAAAACCCCGCATCGCGGGCCTGTTGTCGGAAAAGCTGGGCGATGCGCAGGATTTCACGCTTTCGATCACCTATCAGGAACCACCTGAACCCGAGGACGCCCTGCCCGACCCCGAGCTCTGCGAAGAACAAATTGCTCAAGTTCAGGCCAGCACGAAGATCGCGTTTGAACCCGGCTCGGCCACGGTCGCCTCGGATTCGCGTGACGCGTTGAATCAGATCGCCGATATTCTGCGGGATTGCGGCCCGATCCGATTGGAGATTCAGGGCCACACTGACAGTCAGGGGCGGGAAGAGATGAACCAGCAGCTCAGCCAGGCGCGCGCGCAATCGATTCTGAACGAATTGCGTGGGCGTCGGATCCCGACCTCAAGCTATACCGCTGTCGGTTATGGAGAGACGCAGCCCATTGCCGACAATGATACCGAGGATGGGCGCGAGGAAAACCGTCGCATCGAATTCCGCCTGATCCGCCCCGAACCGGTCGCCAACACCGAAACCGGGCTTGAGGCGATGGAAGCCGAGGCCGAGACCCCTGAAACCGACGCAACGGATGCGGGCGCAGAGGACCAGTAAGTTGAACAGAACCGAATTCATCATCGCCACCGCCATCATCCTGTTCGCAGCCTTCTGCATGGGCTGGTTTGCCAACTGGCTGGCCCACCGTCTGTCGCGCGTGCGCCAAAGTGACGTGGCCGATCTGGATCGCATGAGCCAGGAGCTGCACGAGGCCGAAGAAACCCGCGATCAGGCCATCACCTATCTGCAACAGCGCGAGGCCGAGCTGACCAATCAGCTGACCCAGACCGAGGCCGAACTTGCCGCTACAATGGAAGTCGTCCGCGCCGCCCGACAAGAGGCCGAGGAACTGCGCGGCCGTATCAACAACGCAGACTGATTTACCAGCGCGTCAACGCGTCTTCATCCTCGTCCTTGGCGGCCACCCATTCGGAACCGGATGTGGTGATTTCCTTCTTCCAGAACGGCGCGCGGGATTTGAGGTAATCCATCAGAAACTCTGCTGCCTCGAACGCATCTTTTCTGTGAGGCGACGCGGTGGCCACCATCATGATCCGGTCGCCCGGCGCAAGACGCCCATGGCGGTGGATCACCAGCACATCACCCAGCGACCAACGCGCCTGCGCCTCTTCGGTGATTTTGGCAAGCGCCCGCTCGGTCATGCCGGGGTAATGCTCGATCTCCATCACGTCCAGATCGCCGGTGGCCAGATCGCGCACGACGCCGGCAAAGGTCACAATAGCGCCGTTTGCCGCCTCATCGCCCGACGCAAAGGCGTTGACCTCGGCCCCCAGATCAAAGGGCGCTTCCTGAACGACGACGCGCATGTCAGCCCCCTGTCATGGGTGGGAAAAACGCAACCTCGCGCACGCCAGTCAAAGGAGCGTCAAAATCCGACAATTCCTGATCCAGCGCCACGCGCAGAGCCGACAGATCGGCGAAAGCGGCGGCATAGCGATCCTCGCGCGCGCTCAACTCTGCGACCAGATCATTGACCGTGGCAGCCTGCGTTTCGACCTTTTCTTTCGGCAGGCCGATGCGTTCGCGCACCCAGGCGAAATACAGCACGTCCATCCGTTAGCTCTCCTTCAGGTGGGGCATCGCTTTACGTAGGTAGTCATAGCCGGTGATCAATGTCAGCGTGGCGGCAATCCACAACAACCACAGCCCGATCTGTCCGGACCAGTACATGCCGGTGAGATGCCAGCGCAGGTGATTCACGTCCTCAACCTGGCCCGAGATCACCTGCTCGACCAGATCGGCATCCATACCAAAGGTCGACATCACCGCATAATGTTCAAAGATGCCCTGCGAAAACAGAACCGCAATGGCAACCATTTGCGCCGTCGTCTTCCACTTGGCCAGCTTGGTGACCTTGAGCGTACCGGCAACATCGCCCAGATATTCGCGCAGACCCGAGACGAAAACCTCGCGAAACAGGATCACGGTGGCCGGCAAGACCAGCCAGGCGGTCCAGCTGTCCTGAGCATACCCCACAAGTATCATCAGCGCGATCACCACCATCGCCTTGTCGGCAATCGGGTCAAGCATCGCGCCAATCTTGGTCTCCTGTTTCCACGCGCGCGCAAGATAACCGTCGAACCAGTCGGTAATCGCAGCCGACAGGAACAGGATCAGCGCAAACCAGTCTGCATAGGGTCGGGTGAAATACAAAAACATCACGGCCAGACCGGGTGCAGCCAGCAGACGCAGCAGAGTCAGAATATTGGGCAGGTTCCACTTCATAATGCCGACCCTACATCGCGGTTTCAGGACAGAAAAGACAGGCTGTCGAAAAACATCCCCAATCACAGATGGTTGGTCAAAGCGCCGCAGCCCTTGGACTCGGGCCGGTTTGACGTCAGATTGCGCAGAACATCAGACCGGGGCAAGGTACATGACAACTCATATTAAAACCGACCCCAGGTCAAACCTGATCGGCAGCGCCTGGATGATCGGCGCCATGGCCATGTTCGCCGTCGAGGACGCGCTGCTGAAGTCCGCCGCAGTCGCCCTGCCGATCTGGCAGGTTCTGATCCTGTTCGGACTGGGTGGATCTGTCATCTTCGCCATTGTTGCCATGCAGCGCGGCACCCGCCTGTTTCACCCCGACGTGCGGTCGCGCGCGATGCAGGTGCGCGCTTGTTTCGAGGTTCTGGGCCGGTTGTTCTATGTGCTGGCGATCGCCTATACGCCGCTGTCCTCGGCGACGGTGATCCTGCAGGCCACGCCCCTCGTCGTTGTTGCGGGGGCTGCTGTGTTCTTTGGCGAGACTGTCGGGTGGCGACGTTGGAGCGCTATTCTGATCGGTTTGATCGGAGTGGTGATCATCATTCAGCCCACCGGAGACAGTTTCTCGGCGCTGTCCATTCTGGCGGTCCTTGGCATGTTCGGTTTTGCAGGCCGCGATTTGTCCAGCCGCGCCGCGCCAGCGACGCTGGGCACCGAGGTGCTGGGGTTTTACGGGTTCATCTGCGTGGTTCTTGCCGGGGGTCTGTTCTGGTTCTTCGAAGGCGGTGCGTTTGTCGCGCTCAGCCCGCAACACAGCCTCTATATGGCCGGGGCGGTCCTGTGCGGGGCCATTGCCTATGCGTCCCTGATGAAGGCCATGCGCACCGGCGAAGTCTCGGCCGTCACGCCGTTTCGCTATTCGCGATTGCTGTTCGGAATCGGGTTGGGCGTTATGATGTTCGGCGAACGGCTGGACCGCACCATGTGGATCGGCAGCGCGCTGATCGTGGCCTCGGGGCTGTATATCCTGTGGCGGGGACGCCGCACCTAGCCCTTGTCGTGGAAGAAATCGTAAACTTTCTGCGCCAGCCCGGCTGATATCCCCTCGACCGCTTTCAAATCCGCCAAATTGGCCCGGCTGACCGCCTTGGCACTGCCGAAATGAGTCAGCAAGGCGCGCTTGCGCGCAGCCCCCACGCCAGGGATCTCGTCCAGAGGCGTAGCGCCGACCGCCTTGGCCCGCTTCGCCCGGTGGGTTCCGATTGCAAAGCGGTGTGCCTCGTCCCTGAGACGCTGGATGAAATACAGCACCGGGTCGTTGCGTTTCAGCGCAAAGGGACGCTGGCCGGTGCGATGGAATTCTTCCTTGCCGTGATCCCGGTCAACACCTTTGGCGACACCAACCATTGGAATGTCTTCGACGCCATGTTCGACCATGATCTCGCGCACCGCACTCACTTGCCCGGCGCCGCCATCGATCAGCAGCAGGTCGGGCCACATGCCTTTTTCGCGGTCGGGATCTTCCTTTTGCAGGCGGGTGAAACGGCGGGTCAGGACCTCTTTCATCATGCCGAAATCGTCGCCAGGGGTCAGGTCGTCGCCACGGATATTGAACTTGCGATAAGCATTTTTCATGAACCCTTCGGGGCCCGCTACGATCATGCCGCCCACGGCGTTCGCGCCCTGGATATGGCTGTTGTCATAGACTTCGATCCGGGCCGGAGGCGCGTCCAGCTCAAACGCCTCGGCCACATCGCGCAGCAGCTTGGCCTGCGTGGCACTTTCCGACATCCGTCGGGCCAGCGATTCACGTGCGTTGCGCAGGGCACCGGCGACCAGTTCCTGCTTTTCGCCGCGTTGCGGGACAAGGATTTCCACCTTGCGGCCCGCTTTCTCGGACAGAGCCTGCTGCATCAGATCGGCGTTTTCGATTGCGTCCGACAGGATCAGTTGCCGGGGTGGTTCCTTGTTGTCGTAGAACTGGCCCAAAAAGGCCTCCATCACCTCGGCAGGCGACACGTCGGCCCCGACCCGAGGGTAGAAATCCTTGTTCCCCCAGTTCTGATTTGCGCGGATAAAGAACACCTGCACACAGGCCTGCCCGCTATCCATGTAAAGGCCGATCACGTCCGCCTCGACCACGCCGCGCGGGTTGATGCCCTGAGAGGTCTGTACCTGTGTCAGCGCCCTTATCCGGTCACGCAGACCGGCGGCGCGTTCGAACTCCATCGCCTCAGAAGCCGCCATCATCTGTTCCGCCAGATCCTCTTGCACTTTGGTCGACCGGCCCGAGAGGAACCGCTCAGCATCCCTGACGCTTTCACGGTAATCCGCTTCCGAAATCAAACCCACACACGGTCCCGAACAGCGCTTGATCTGATAGAGCAGACAGGGTCGCGTGCGGCTGTCGAACATCGAATCCGAGCAATTGCGCAACAAAAACGCCTTTTGCAGCTGGTTCAGCGTCCGATTGACAGCACCCGCACTGGCGAAAGGGCCGAAATAAGCCCCCTTCTCTTTCTTTGCCCCCCGATGTTTCTTGATCTGCGGAAAGGCGTGATCCTTGGCGACCAGAATATTGGGAAAGCTTTTATCATCGCGCAACAGCACGTTGTATTTTGGCTTGAGCTGCTTGATCAGGTTCTGTTCCAGCAGCAGCGCTTCGGTTTCGGTCCGCGTGGTCAGAAACATCATCGAAGCGGTCGCGGCGATCATTTTCTCGATCCGGCCCGAATGCCCGGGTCGCGTGTAATTCGACACCCGCGCCTTCAGGTTCCGCGCTTTGCCCACGTATAAAACCCGACTGTCACCGTCCAGCATCCGGTATACGCCGGGCGATCCGTCCAATGTCTTTGCATACCGTTGAATGCAGGAATAGCCGGTGGATTGAATGTCAGAAGGTGAGTCGCTGTCGGTGGTCATACGCCAGAGATATGATTCTCTGACCCCGGCTGCAATCTTGAGCGTTCCAGTTCAAGAGAAAACAAATCCACGGTTTCTGTGGATAACTGTGCAGATAAGTTTTGGGTCGCCCGGAATTTCCCTTGTTTCATTAAGGATTCCTTGATTTGCCTAAAAAATAGGCGATCAAATAACACATTGTTTTTATTATATATTTTTTATTTCATAAGGCAAGTGTATGAAAGATAAGACATTTTTGTAACGCGCTGGTAACAGAAACGAGAGCGGTGCAAAACTTGCATCCGAGTTGTCTATTCCACGCCCAGAACGTCAGGAGTTTGCCAGCCCAGATGCTGACCGCCATCCACGCATAAAAGCTGTCCGGTAACCGCGTGCGCGTCCAGAAAATACCCCAGCGCCGCGGTGATATCGGATGGGTTTGCTCCACGCTCGAGCACGGTATTCATGCGCTGCGCCTTATAGTGATCCGCACTTTGCCGGTGCCCCTGCATCGTTGGCCCGGGTCCGATTGCGTTGACACGAATGGCAGGCGTCAACGCCTGAGCTGCGGTTCGCGTCAGCGCCCACAGACCCATCTTGGCGATGGTGTAGGACATAAACTCGGGCGTCAGCTTGCGGACGCGCATATCGACCATGTTGACGATCAGTCCGGTTGCAACAGGTTCGCCCACGTCGTCCGTTTCCGGCTCCAGACCCTGCTCGGCCATCGCCTGCGTCAGAACGAATGGCGCGCGCAGGTTGCTGTCGAGATGACGGTCCCAGCTGGCGCGTGTTGCGGTGTGGATGTTGTCATATTCGAAGATCGAGGCGTTGTTCACGAGGCACGTAATCGGCCCGCCCAACCCTTCGGCCGCGCGGGACAACAGTTTGGCCACCTGCGCTTCGTCCAGCAGGTCCGCCTGCAATGCGACGGCGTGCCGACCCAGAGCCTTGATCTCGGCCACAACCGCCTGTGCAGGCTGTTCTGAAGTCGCAAAGTGGACGGCGACATCATACCCGCGCTGCGCCAGATACAGGGCCATCGCCCGGCCAAGGCGAATTCCGGCACCGGTCACCAACGCTCGGGTCATAAGGCTCGCTCCCTGCTTCTTACGCCAACAGAGAAATGACGTAGACTACATACAGAAGTGTCAACACCATACCCCAGCCGCGTGTGATGTCTTTCTTGAAAAAGACGAAGGGGATCAGCAACAGGGATGAGCCCAGCATGACCCAAAGATCAAATCGCAGGAATTCAGGATCAACCGGGATGCGTCCGAACAAGGTCGCGATACCGATAATGGCCAGCAGGTTGAACATGTTCGACCCGATGACATTGCCCAGCGCCACATCCGCCTGACGGCGCAGCGCGGCCATCACGGTGGTGGCCAGTTCCGGCAATGACGTGCCCACGGCAATGAGTGTCAGACCGATGACCGTTTCGCTGACCCCATAATCGCGAGCAATAATTGTCGCGTTATCGACCAGCAGATGTGCCCCCATGGGAAGCCCGATCAGGCCCAGAATCAGATAAATCGAAACCTTCCAGTAAGGCATGTCCGGGTCGGCTTCTTCCAACCCTTCCAGCTCCTCGTCATCGGCGCAGGCTTCACCACAGGCTTTGCGGTGGGCATGGGCCTCGCGGAAGGCATTGCCGAGCACCAGGCCCAAAGCGACCAGCAAAATGGCACCGCTGATCAGGTTGAAAACTCCGCAGAAGGCCAATCCGATGAACAGAACCGAAGCGAGCAGCATAAAGACATAGTTCTTGCGGCTGTCGCATTCGCTTGTGTGCAAGGTCGCCAGCAGCGCGGGCAAACCCAGAACCAGCAGAATATTTGCGGTGTTCGACCCCACAACGTTGCCCAGTGCAATACCCGGCGCGTTTTCCTGAATCGCGCTGATCGCAATCAACAACTCGGGTGCCGAGGTGCCAAAGGCCACTATGGTCAGGCTGACGATCAGTGCGGGCACACCAAGACGCAGGCTGAGATTGACCGCACCACGCACCAGCGCATCCCCTGCCAACAACAGGATCAGAAGTCCGAGGCCGGAAAACAGCCATGCTGTCATGAACGGCCCCCCTTTTCGCAGGCACAGGGACCTTTGCCAATTCTGAACCGGCCACAGCGCGAACATCTGGCCGAATTCAGCCGTTTTTGCCCCGGAAAGCGCAGCTTTCCGAACATCGCCAGCACCGCCATGCCGACCAGAAACAAAGTGACGGCCTTGATGATCACATTACAAACCGAAACGCGCGTAGGCCGCCCGCTCCTCTAGCCCGGCAATGGCGTCCTGTGCCATCTCGGCCCCAAAGCGCGACCAGAACGGTTTCTTCAATCCGTAACGGCGGAATTTCACTTTGTCGCCGAAACGGTCCTGCATCTTGGGTTTGAGATGAGCAATGCCGTCGATCAAACCCAACTCCTGCGCCCGCCGCGCCAGCCAGACCTCGCCCGTGAACAAATCCTGGGTCTCGTCCAGTTTGCCGCCGCGGCGCGATTTGACATGCGCAATGAAATTCTCGTGGATATCACCCAGCAGGCGTTTCAGACGTGCGACGTCTTCTTTCTTTTCCGGCGCGAACGGGTCGAGCATCGATTTCGACTGGCCCGCCGTGTGAACCCGCCGCTCGAACCCCTGCCGGGCGAGAAAGACATGCGCGCCGAACCCCGACGAAATCACCCCGATCGAGCCAAGAACGGAACTGTCATCCGCGTAGATTTCATCGGCTGCCGCCGCCAGCCAATACCCGCCCGAGGCCGCCACATCCTCGACAAAGGCATAGACGGGGATATCCAGCTCATCCGCCAGCCGCCGGATGCGCGCCCCGATCAGAGAGCTTTGCACCGGGGAACCGCCGGGCGAGTTCACCTCAAGCGCGACGGCGGCGGGTTTGCCCTTGCGGAATGCCTTTTCAAGCACCGGCGCCAAACCGGCATCCGACATCGACCCACGCCCGGCCATTCCAATTGCACCGGACAGGCGGACAATGGCGACGCAAGGGTGCTTTTTGACAAATGGCAGGCTGAACTTCATGGGTGCCGATGTAGAGTGCGCCCAACCGGTAAACAAGGGACGGTCCGGGCGTTAAATGTGACGTGAACACATTTTCCTGAGTGTGATGGGCAAAAATGCAACGGCCAACCTGACTTAGCTGCGAATGCGCCAGCCGGTTTTGAAGATCCAGCCAATGATTCCCAAACACAATACTGTGAACGCCAGAATTGCCAAAAGGCTGAACCCGATAGGAACATCGGCCAGACCGTAAAAGGACCAGCGGAAGCCCGAAATCAGATAGACAACCGGGTTGAACAAGGTGATCGTCTGCCAGACCGGCGGCAGCATCGAGATCGAATAAAACGTGCCCCCCAGAAAGATCAGCGGGGTCACGATCAGCTGCGGCACCAGCGACATCTGCTCGAAATTGCTGGCCCAGATACCGATGATAAAACCCAGCAGGGAAAAGCTGAGGCAGGTCAGGATCAGAAACACAGCCATCGCGATGGGGTGTTCGATGCGTAAATCCACAAAGAATGTGGCCGTGGCCAGAATCACCAGCCCCACAAAAAGCGACTTGGTGGCTGCAGCCCCCACATACCCGATAACGATCTCGATAAAATTCACCGGGGCCGACAAAAGCTCGTAGATCGTGCCCAGGAATTTCGGAAAGTAAATCCCGAAGGACGCGTTGGAGATGGCCAGCATCACCACGGACAGCATGATCAGACCGGGCACGATGAACGCGCCATAAGACACGCCTTCAACCTCCTGAATGCGGCTGCCGATGGCGGTGCCAAAGACCACGAAATACAAGGAAGTCGACAGAACCGGCGACAGAAAGCTCTGCGCCAGAGTGCGAAAGAACCGGGCCATTTCAAACCGGTATATGGCGGCGATGGCGGACCAGTTCATGCGGGTTCTCCGGACACCAGATTGACAAAGATTTCCTCAAGGCTCGACTGCCGGGTCTGCACGTCGCGCAAGACCAACCCTGCCTGGGCCACATCGTTCAGCAATGTTGTAATGCCAGTTCGGTCCGCATTTGTGTCATAGGTATAAAACAGCGCATCGCCAGCGCCACTCAGCGTCAGGCTATGTGCTGCCAGACTTTCCGGAATGGCCGAGATCGGTTCCGTCAACATCACCTCGATCTGCTTTTTCCCCATCTGAGCCATCAAAGTGTCTTTGTCCTGTACCAGTAGCAACTCACCCTTGTCGATGACCCCGACACGATCGGCAATGGCCTCGGCCTCTTCGATGTAGTGCGTGGTCAGGATGATGGTGACACCGGCCTGTTTCAGCTCGGCCACAATCTCCCACATGTCCTTGCGCAGTTCGACATCCACGCCTGCGGTAGGCTCGTCCAGAAACAACACACGCGGTTCATGCGCCAGTGCCTTGGCGATCAGCACCCGGCGCTTCATTCCGCCCGACAGTTCCTTGATCGCATTCTTGCGCTTGTCCCACAGCGAGAGCTTGCGAAGGATCTCCTCGATCCGGGCGTTGTCTGAGCCATACCCAAACAAGCCCCGAGAGAAGCGCACCGTGTTCCAGACCTTCTCAAACGGTTCCAGCGCAATTTCCTGCGGCACAAGTCCGATCATCCGGCGGGCTGCGCGAAAATCGGTCTGAATGTCGTGCCCCCCAACAGTCACGCTGCCAGAGGTTGGTGTGGTGATACCGCATATCGTAGAGATCAGCGTCGTCTTGCCCGCGCCATTCGGGCCGAGCAGGGCCAGAATCTCACCCTCTTCAATGTCCAGCGAGACACCTTTGAGTGCCTCGAACCCATCCGCATAGGATTTTCGCAGATCCCGGATCGATAGTATCGTCGTCATTCATGCCCTCATTCTGGCCCAGACCCTATCGCGGCAACTGATCAGAGAACAGGGCATTTCCGCAAAGATGTGGGCCAGCGAGGCCTCGGACGGCGCGATTGAATCAGATTGCCTGCCGCCAGACATTTCCGGCTTGCATTCCAGCATCGCCCCGGAAACCCTGAGCATTGGGGAGGACGATATGCTTGACGGTATCCGTATCATTGAATTCGAAGGGCTGGGCCCCGGGCCCTTTGCTGCCATGTTGCTTGCAGATATGGGAGCGGACGTGATCACCATCCACCGCAAAGGCGCGCCCGTGACGCCCGGCATGCCGGGTCGGTCCCTGCTGGATCGCGGCAAACGCTCAATCGCTCTGGACCTGAAGGACAGCGCAGACCTTCATGTGGCCCGCAAGTTGATCGCCACGGCAGATGCGTTGATCGAAGGCTTCCGCCCCGGAGTGATGGAAAAACTCGGGCTTGGCCCATCCATCTGCCACGATCTGAACCCCAAACTGATCTATGGGCGCATGACGGGTTGGGGTCAGGACAGTCCATTGTCACATAGCGCCGGGCACGATCTGAACTATATCGCGCTCTCTGGAGCGCTCTGGTACGCCTCGGCCCCCGGTCAGGCCCCTGTGACACCCGCAACTCTGGTTGGCGATATCGGCGGCGGCGCGATGTATCTGGTTGCCGGTCTTTTGGCAGGCCTGCTCAATGCGCAGCGTACCGGGGTTGGCACAGTGGTCGACGCCGCCATCTATGACGGCTCAGCCCATATGATGAACCTGTTGATGAGCCTGCGGCAAACCGGAAACCTCTCAGACACCCGCGGCCAAAGCCTGCTGGATGGCCCCCATTGGAGCCGAAGCTATACTTGCGCCGACGGCGGCCATATCTCGGTTCAGTGCCTCGAGCCGAAATTCTACACCTGTTTCCTTGATCTCATGAAGTTAGGGGATGATCCGGAATTCGCCCAGCAATATGACCATACCGCGTGGCCCCGACTTTCAGACCGGCTCGCCGATATCTTCGCCACCAAGCCGCGCGATCACTGGGCCGCGCTGTTTCACGGCACAGATGCCTGCGTTACACCTGTCCTGTCCCCCACAGAAGCCCAGGCACATCCCATGAATGCCGCCCGGCAAACATGGCTGGACCACGACGGTACAAGACAAGCCGCCGCCGCCCCCCGCTTCTCCACCCGCAACTGGCACCCTAAACCCAGCCCCAAACGCGGAGAGCACACGCAGGACATCCTGAACGAACTCCCGCCCGCTTCATCTGGTTAAAAATATCCCGGGGGAGAATTGGCCGCAGGCCAAGAGGGGGCTGGCCCCCTCACCCGATCACCGCCCGCGCACCGTATCGATCATCAACTGAACATTCTCAGGGTCCGCATCCGGCGTGATCCCATGCCCCAGATTGAAGATATGCGGGCCTTTCGAGAACGCCTCGAAAATCGCGCGGGTCTCATCCACCAGCGCCTGCCCGCCCGTCACCATATGCGACGAGGCCAGATTGCCCTGCACACAGCCATCCACCTGCACATGTTCAGCCGCCCAGTCCGGCGACACGGAATTGTCCAACGCCACGCAATCGACGCCCGTGGCCTTGGCAAAGCCGACATAACCTTCACCCGCTTCACGCGGGAAGCCGATCACTGGAATACCCGGATGACGCGCCTTGATCGCCTGCGTAATCGCCCGGCAAGGTTCAACGGCGTATTTCCGGAACGCCTCGCCCTTCAAAGATCCCGCCCAGCTGTCGAAAATCTTGACCACCTCGGCCCCGGCCTCGATCTGCGCCGACAGATATTCGATGGTCGCCAGAGTAATTCGATCCAGTAGAGCCTCGAACAGAGCGGTGTTTTCTTCACGCAACGCATGCGCCGGCCCCTGATCCGGCGTGCCACGCCCGGCGATCATATAGGTGGCCACCGTCCAAGGGGCACCTGCGAAACCGATCAGCGTTGTCTCGGAGGGCAATTCCCGCGACAGGATGCGCACGGTCTCATAGACTGGCGACAGCGTCTCGTGGATATCCTCAACCGGTTTCAGCGCATCGAAGTCCGATTGCTGCGTGATCTTTGACAGGCGCGGGCCTTCACCGGTGACAAACCACAGGTCAGCGCCCAGCGCTTGCGGTACCAGCAGGATATCTGCAAACAAGATCGCCGCGTCAAAGCCATAGCGGCGAATGGGCTGCAATGTAACTTCGGCCGCCAGTTCGGGGTTGTAACACAGCGACAGAAAATCCCCGGCCTGCGCACGGGTCGCGCGATACTCGGGCAGATAGCGCCCGGCCTGGCGCATCATCCAGATCGGCGGAACGTCCTGAACCTCGCCCGCCAGCGCCCGCAGCAATGTCTTTGTTTCGGCCATGCCTGTCCCCAATCTTCCGGTTTGGCGTCACCGGTCGTCCCTCAGTGGCAATTTGTCAAGCTCTGCCCCCATTGTCAGGGCAATGTGACGCGACTAAAGCTGTGCGCATGAGTCTCACATTGCCCACCCCCGCCTCGCCTCTCAAAATCGGTACCCGTGGATCGCCGCTGGCGCTGGCGCAGGCACATGAAACCCGCGCGCGTCTGAGCAAAGCGTTCGACCTGCCCGAAGACGCGTTCGAGATCGTGGTGATCAAGACCACCGGCGACAACCGCGCCATGATCGATGCGGACCGCCCGCTGAAAGAGATCGGCAACAAAGGTCTTTTCACCAAGGAAATCGAAGAGGCGATGTTGCGCGGCGATATTGACATTGCGGTGCATTCGACAAAGGACATGCCGGTCGAGCAACCGGCCGGGCTGGTGTTGGACACGTTCCTGCCGCGCGAAGATGTGCGCGACGCCTTTATCTCTCCCAGCCTGCGCTCCATTCACGATCTGCCGGAAGGCGCAGTGGTCGGAACGTCTTCACTGCGGCGGCGTGCACAGCTGCTGAATCGGCGACCCGATCTGAACGTGGTCGAGTTTCGCGGCAATGTGCAGACCCGGCTGAAGAAACTGGCCGACGGGGTGGCCGATTGCACCTTTCTCGCAATGGCCGGGCTGCGGCGTCTACAGATGGACGAGGTTCCGGCCACGGCAATCTCGCCCGACGACATGCTGCCCGCGATTGCGCAGGGCACCATCGGGATTGAACGGCGCGCCGACGACAGCCGCGCCGCTGATATGTTGGCCGCAATACACCACACCGAAACCGGTAACCGGCTTGCAGCGGAACGCGCCTTGCTGTTGGGGCTGGACGGCTCGTGCGAAACGCCTATTGCCGGGCTGGCGCAAATCCAGGATGGCACCCTTCACCTGCGCGGCGAAGTCCTGCGCCCGGACGGGTCGGAATCCATCGCGCTTGAAGCAACGGGCCCAGCCTCGGACGGGGCGTCCATCGGTCAGAAAATGGCTGCAGATTTGCTGGCCAAGGCCGGTCCGGGATTTTTTGATTGGCGATAAGCAATTAATTTTCAACGAATGTGAACTTGTTCACTGAACCCGCTGCGCATTTGGTGCAATGTGAGGTTGTGCTGATGAGAACACCCGGGCGGTCTCGAGTATATCGAAAGTTTTAGCCCGTTATGTTTTAGATAGTATTCGAGGGGGCGAGACCGACCTCTTTGTTCCATCAGACGGGCCGCTGTTGAATTACCAACAGCGGCCCATTTTATTTGCCCAGCAAATTCCAATCTAACCGGTGGCTCTGTTGGGGCCATTGTGATGGCTAAACACCACCTGCGTCGCGGATACATCGGCGCGAAAATCTGCCACGCGCCCGGGAATCGCCCGATAGAAATCAACCAGTCCCCGCTCGACCTCTGCCGACAAGTGGATGCAATCACTGCAGTATCTAAGTATTTCATCCTGAGTCTCGCGGTTTCTGATCGCGGTTATCAGTGTCTCATGCGCCCTTTCCAGAGATTTGAACGCGTCACTCAGGGCCACGTCGCGATTACCGACCAGAAGATATACCGGCTCTGGCTCGCTTTTCCCCTTGAGATCTATAAACCCGGCCTCCAGCACCGCCAGGTCCGAACCGGTCGCCGCTTGCACTGAGTGTGAGACAAGAATGTCGTACTCTACGTGGCGGCAGGTCTGCTCGATCCGCGCTGCCACGTTTACGACATCCCCGATAACCGTATAGTTGAACCGGCGGCGCGAACCGATATTGCCGACACACGCGGTGCCTGTCGCACAACCGGTCGCCAGCGCTATTGGCGGGCGTCCCTGCATGGTCGGAGAGTCATTGAACACTGTAAGGGCCTGGCGCATGTTCAGCGCCGCAAGCGCGGCTTTGCAGGGATGATCGGGAACCGGAAGCGGCGCGTTCCAGAACGCCATGACGGCATCACCGATGAATTTGTCGATCGTTCCGCGCTCTAGCAGAATGCGATCCCCGATTTCCGAGAACAGTTCATTTAACAACGCGACCAGACCAGTGGCCGAGACCGTTTCGGAAAGTGGCGTGAAACCGCGAATATCCGAGAACATCACGGTGATCTCTTGCGTCTCGCCGCCCAGTTGCAATTGGTGACCGTTGGCCTCCATCTCATCCAGTATTTCCGGCGCGACATAATGCGAGAAGGTCTGGCGGATCACACGCTTCTCACGCTCGGTCGACGCGAACTGATATGCGGCCAGCAATCCGAAATTGGCCATCCCGCCAATCAGCGGAAATGTAGCGTCAAACAGGACCAACTGATTCTGGAACGCCATCCAACTGATGCCCATCACGACAGCGGCCGCGACACCACCCGCCACAAACGAGGCCACGGCACCAAAGCTGGACATCACCACCGTTACAACAACCCCAAGGATGACAAAGGCCACCAATTCCAGCGCCGATGTTACATCCGAGCGACTGAGCATTTCGCCCAGCAGAATCTGCTCAATGATCTGCGCGTGGATAGAAACACCCGGCACGGATTCGCCCAGCGCGGTTTCGCGCATATCAAACAGCCCCGCTGCGGAAGTTCCGACAAGGATGATCCGCCCCTCGATCTGTTCGCGCAATTGCGGGTTCTCGTGGTCTTGCATGACATCGTCCGCAGAAAGATACAGATCGGGATGATCCTTGCGGTACCGCACCCAGATTTCGCCATGTTCGGTGGTTGGCATCCAGTAATCCGCAAGCCCGACACCCAGCATGATACCGGCCTCGTCCTGTGCACCTTCGGCGAAGTAGACCGGCTCATCCAGTGCGACCCGCAGCGCCTCAACGCCCAGCCCAGGCATGACGCCGCCCGGACCGGCCCACAGAACCGGAACCCGACGAACCACGCCCAGACCGCCGATCGGAGACACGTTCACCCCGCCCACACCGGATGCGTAATCGCCCAAAGGCGGGGCCAGCGGAGTCCAATGGGGCACGTCGGTCAGTCCGGCTGCGGGGTTTTCGCCGATTTCGATCAGCCCGGACTTGGGGGCCACGACCGCCCCGCCATCGGAAATCCGAGCGGCAACACCCAGAATAACCGGATAACCCGCAAGGGCCGCCGCGAATTTCACATCATTGTCCAACTCTGTCGCGTCGGAGTCCACGCTCAGAACACCCGACAGCGCCGGATCCTGCAGCAATCTGGACGGAGAATACCGATCCGGCTCGACAAACAGCATGTCGAAGGCGATCGCGGCGGCCCCGTAATCTGCCAATCTGTCAACCATCTGCGCCAACTGGGTGCGCGGCCAGGGCCATTGACCCCAGGCTGTCAGGGATTGCTCGTCTATGTCCACGACGCGCACAGGAAGATCGGGATCATAGACACGTGGCGAAATCCGTTGCAGAGCGTCGAAATAGATCAGCCGGGAAATCTGCACCGGGTAGGGGTCCGCAACGCGAATGAAACAGCCGAACATGATCAGAATGATGCCCACCAGACGGAAGGCCAGCATCCGCGCCTTTCTGTCTATCGTTCTGCGCGCCACGTGATCCTCCTTGGCGCTTGCGCGAGGCGTTCTGTCCAACCGGTCACCGCGAAACGGCTGTCACATTACCTGCGGTTGCGGTTGCTCTGGCGCCCGTCTCTTTGTCATCCCCTTCCGATCCGGCTGAGGCGCTGACCTCGCCTGCGGTCGCTTGTGCACCGGCTTCGCGCTCTGGGCTTGCTTCGGACCGGGCCTCGGTACGATCTTCGCGCTCGGGTTCACGCCGCTCTTCACGCTCGGGCTCTCGCCGTTCCTCACGCTCTGGCTCTCGGCGTTCCTCACGCTCGGGTTCTTTTGGTTTAGCCGCCTTTGCAACCGCCTTGACCTGACCAGCCCTCCGAACAGGGGCCGGAGCGGGGCGGTTTCGCTCTGGTGGGTCGGTTTCAACGCGTTGCCGAACTCTTCGAACAGCCCCGTCGCGACACCCGTCAGAATCCGCCTGGAAAGCAGGCAGCAACCCCTGCTGAGATTGAATGAAAGGAAACCCGCCTTTCAAAGCTTTGTCATATTGTACCCGATCCGCAGGTCGGCCAACCGCGCCACCCGCGCTTGTGGCAAACATGCTGCATTGGCGGCTGGCTGATCGGCAGGATCCGCCGGACCCACACATACGCACTGCTCCCTCGATCACAAGCATTGCGCTTTGGTCGCCCGACGTGATCCACATATCAAAAGTTGTGCCCCGGACGGCCATTGTGGCCGACGGGGTCTTGATCGCGTAGGCGCGCTTGCGACTTTTGCCCGAGATAAACCGGAAACTGCCACCCAACGCCCGAACGGTGAAGTTCTTGGCCTTGCGCCCGCCGCGCAACATGGACACATCCAGAACCATTTGCGCGTTCGGCCCAACAGCAATCTTTGTTTCATCAACAAAAAGAAGCTGAACCAGACCGGTCCGGTTGGTTGCAATCGCATCCCCGGATGCGACCTCCATTCCTTCCCGCAAAGGCACGGTCTTTCCCGCGCGCGTAACTTCTGCACCCTGTGAGACGCGAAGCACTTTACCTATGACTGCAAACGCCGCATTGGGCACCGCCATCAATGTTACAATAACCAGACACACTTTTAACCAGGCCAAAACCAAGTCCCCTTCCCCCAAAGGTTCCTGTTGGAGCCAAAACGACCCCGCGCCCGATATCTTGCCTCAGATAATAAACTTTTTTAGTCTATTTGTCTTTTAAAACTGCACAAATATGCGCGTAAACCGCCCGATTGGCAAGTCCGAGCGCTGGAGTTGTTGTATGCGGGCTGTTGTTTCCGGATAAAATGAACGCATTGGACACAGCATTCACAGAGTTGGTTTTGTTCGGGCGCGCCGCGCATCGACATTTTCCTAAATGCAGAAATTTTCAATGATGACAGAAAATCGCCTTGTAACTGGATCACAGCCAAGGATATACCGGCCAGCGGAGACGTGGCCGAGTGGTCGAAGGCGCTCCCCTGCTAAGGGAGTAGGCGAGGAATCGTCTCGAGGGTTCGAATCCCTTCGTCTCCGCCACTTTTCTCATAAAAACAATGAATTAGTGAACCCCGATACTCTCAGCCCCCGTATCTGCCCCCTTATAGGATTTCGCATTGCTCGGCATCCACTGAGAGACCCCGCCAAGCATCTGCCGTGTCGGAATGTCGCACCCCACGCCCCGGCCTCACCTGCGCGCCGCGCTGTTTTGTTTATACCCCACGCATACCAAGCGCGGGGTATTTGGACTTTTTGACTAGTGTGCCAGACGAAACGATGGGGACGTGTTACGAGACGTTGGGGCTTCGTCCAACTGTGCCGTCGTTGGAGCGATATAGACCAACTAAATCCACAAGATGACTGCTTTGAGCCCAATTTGACCGATGCTGCGAGATGCCCCAATTACAGCAATGCGCAGAAAGCGGGCTTTGCAAAGTGTAGCAAAATGCTCAAAGCGGTATTCCGTCCAATAGCAGCACATGCGGCTTTGAGCTGCGTTCCGCAAATCATTCAAAGTGCGCTGGACAGCAATATTGAGCCCAGAGTTACCGATGTGGCAATTAGCGTGAAAGGCAGCATGGGTTTAGGAAAAAGGCATCGAGTCTCGCCGATCTACAATCGGGCATACAATCTAAAAGAAATACTTCAGCCCGAAATACGGTCCCTGCTGCGTGACGTCGTATGCGAATTCGCCTGAACTGAGTGTGTCGCTATAATCAATACTGAAATAGCGGTAACCGAACGTCAGAGCGACCTTTTCCCAGGGTTGGTAGTCGAAGCCCACGTTGGCCCCAATCTGCAAATCGTTTCCTCCGGCGCCGAACCCGCCCAAATCAATAGACGCGATAGAGGTCCATTTTTCATTCAAGCGCCACATGCCCCTTGCGCCCACCACAGGTTCTATCCAACCTTCATCGCCCCCCAAAACTGGAAGCGTCATGGGACCAGGAGTTGTAATTGAGATTTCCTGTCGGATCGAGTTGAAGCGCGCACCGCCTTGGATATCGACTGCGTATCTTTGTTTTTTTCCCCCGTAAGTCCCGTCCGCAACGCGATACGCAGCGAGGATGCCAAACCATTTTTGTCGGACGTCAACATTTACATCTGCGTTCAGTGACCCCGGTAGGCTGGCATCCTGTTCGATGCCGACATAATTCGCATCAACGATGATACCGAAATCACCTTTCCACGCCTCGTATCGGCCTGCTGCTGCAAAATCCAGAACGTCGAGAACATCTCCCAGGCTCAAATCCAACTCAGCGGATTGCCCAGCGACCGTTGAGGTTCCCCGAGTGCGAAGTGGAGTAAACAGATAGAATGATGCGGCGTGACGCCAATTTGCTTCATCCTGTCCAGGGGAAGGCAGGGATTGTGCCAAAACGGTCCCGGGAAAGGTCAAGAGGGACGCAGAAAACAAAAGGCTAAACAGGGTTTCGGGCTTTGGCATAGACGATCTCCACCGAAGTTGATTGAGGGTGCATTAGTAGTTGAACCGCAGACCCAGGCCTGCGCCTTTGTCGTAAGGGCGGTCGGGCCCTATTCCGATGAGAAAGTCGGCATAAATCGCTATGCCCGGACTGAGGTTCTTGCCAATCTGGAGTTCAGCGGTCGCTGGCCAAGCATCGTTTTCCCAGTCATATGGTGCCTTGATATCAGCCTTGGCCCAATACCCATCGCCAAACGGTTGCAGCGCAATCAACCGCATCGCGGTCTGGCTGATGTCGGTCGGGCCATTATACGAAGCAAAATGCTGGAGCAAGGGGATCAGCGTCAGCCCTGATTTTGTATTTGCAAAGGCGAAGCCGCCGAAAGGTGCGATCTGGTCAGACCCGGTGCCGATCCCTTTTTCCGGGTCGCCAAGGTCCAGTATCCACTCCAGACCAATGGCCGACTTGATGGCCCATGTGTCGTTGAGCGGTCTCTGAGAGGGAAAATAGATCGCTTTTAGGCTTGCTTTCTCGAAGTCAGTGAACCGCGTTCCGGTCACATTCGTTGAGTTGTAGTGCAACTCATATTTCAGTTTCAGATCAGGCCGCAGCATGTATGCGCCGTCGATAAAGACATCTTGCCGATCAGCACCATTGCCCAGATCGAAATACTGGTAGCGGATGTCCGTGTTGTTTGCGGCGGCCAAAGGGTTCGAGGCGTTTTCATCTGCCAATGAAGGGGCCGCGACAATGCCAGTTGCCAATAACAGGGCAAGCGCTTGGAGTTTCATACTGTTCCCATGATCTTTGATGTGGTTGTCAAACCCCGCGTTGAGTGAATCGTTTTGCAACGCGGGGTTTGCGCGATTTGTGCGGGAGCCGCCTATTATTCGGGCTGAATGTCCCGCTTGGCGACAAAGGCATCCACCGCTGCAACGGTTTCAGGGCGAAGGTTCACGATACCTTCGTAGGGGCGTCCCGTTGCGGCCGGTTGATCGGGGTACATTTCCTTGAATTTCAGGTGGCGGGCAATGATCCGGTTGAACTCATGACCTGCCCACGCGCCGATCTCTGTCGATACGCTCTGTTCTTCGCGAGGATCTCGGAACAGGTTGTAGAACTTGGCCACGATGGCGTTTTCACCTTTGGCCGGAACCTTGAGCTTGATGTGTTCCTTCACCACCTCTTTCAGCGAGTTGATCGAGTAGATCAGCACATGATCTCGGCGCCCATGCGTATCGCCAATGAACATCAGGGACGTCTGATCGACTCCGTCAATGATCCGGTCGCGCGGGATGGCATCCATGGCTCCACCGATACGGGCGATTGAAGTGAATAGGTCAGAGATGTGAATGATGTCCGATACAATCGAGTCTCCCTCGATCAGGCCGGGCAGGCGGGCAAACGCGTCCACCCGAACACCTCCCTCAGAGGTATCGGCCTTGCCGCCGCGGAAGACCAAAGGTGAAAACCCACTGCCGGGAGCATATTTGGTGAAGTGACCGTTATCGCCCATCAAAACGATCAGAGTATTGTCTCTAAGCCCAAGTGTGTCGACTTCCTCAAGAATGACACCGATCCACTCATCCAGCTCTTCCATGCTTTCCACGAATGTACCGCCGTTGGGTGTCGTGAACGCCTCTTTCGTAGTGCGCGTTGTCGACAAAGGTACAAGTGGCCAGTATTGCAGGAAGAAAGGTTCATCCCGCTCTGCAAGCAGGCGTAGCTGCTCCATCGCCTGCGCCTGATAGCGGATGTTCATTTCATTGTATTTGTCCTGGGTCCATTTCTCACCCGGTTCCATATGGACTTCGCGGACGTCCCCACCAATAACAGCTTCAAGGCCGGTAATCATGTGTCCCGGATCAGGGCGAAACCAATCATCCAACGTGTATTTGGAGTTGTAGTTGTCTTCCCCAATGGCCATGGTGATTTCTTCCTTGGCTGCATCTTCGTTGAAGATGGCCAACTGGCCCTGCTGATGGATGGGGAACGCCGCGTAGTCAAAGCCCTGATAAGTAGGCCAAGATTCCTGAATGTCGCCCATGTGCCATTTGCCAACATGCGAGGTGTTGTAGCCTGCGGATTTCAGAACTTCGGCAATTGTGACTTCTTCATCGGCAAGGCCAAAACCCGAAATATCGACGGCGGTATCGCCCATCCCATTGCGATATGGCTGGCGACCCGTCATGAAGGCCACGCGCGACGGGGTGCAGGACGGCTCGGTGTACATGCGCGCGAACCGCATGCTTTCTTCTGCCAGCGCGTTGATATTGGGAGTCGAATACCCGCGTATGGCGTTCATCTCGGGCATACCCATGTCGCCAAAACCCATATCGTCAATCAGGATGTAAAAGATGTTTGGAGGGTTCCCTCCGTTCTTCTCACGAAAATCGGCCAGCAGTTGATCAACCTGTGCGTCGTTCTCGACCCAAACGGCCTCGTTTTGTTGCTTTAGCACATAGTATTCCGCATCATGCACGATGTTGCTGTCCTGAGCTGCCGCCGTGAAAGCGGACCCGGCAAAGACCAGCGTGGAAAGGAACAGTTTTGACTTCATGAGATACCCCTGTTTCATGATTTATGTGTTTTCAGACCTTCAAGGATCAGGTGGTGGCAGTAGGTCGAGAGGGAGAGTTCGCTGTCCTCAGCCTGAGAGCGCAACAGATCTTTTTCGCTTTTGGTGAGGAGGGTTACGACACGCTCAGTGCGCGCTATGTCATCAGGCAAAGATGGACGTCCAAACCTCTTTTCCCCCGATTTGACTACCTTGCCTTGCAATTGCCTAAGCCTACGTTTGCGAGATAACATTGCATGACAATTACGTGAGCGGCGGAATGGACCACATCAAAAAACGATCAGATGAGGGAAAAACCTGCGCTCCAAATACACTTTTATTGCAGGATCCTTCGCAATTCCGTGAGCTTTCCCAGTGGGATGTCGAACTACGCCAACTTGAAAAAGGAAGCATGAATTCGAGGGTATCCGTTTGGGCCGGGGCTGGCCTCCAGATGATAGATTTGTCGTTTGACAAAGCCGTGTACCAAACAGGAGTATCTCGTCCCGACATTCTGGCGTTTGGCTTACCAGACAAGGGGAGTGTACGGACTTGGCTAAACGGCTACCCCTCAGACACCGCTCTGATGAATTTTGGTAGCGGAGACCCTTTTGAAGGCGTGAGCAATTCAACGCTCACAGGCCTGACCTTTGGCATCGACATACGAAGGGCTGAACGGATCGCCGACGATTGCGGCCTTGATATCAGCACCGTTCGTAAAAACGCTTCGCGTTCTCTCGTGGGTGACGCCGGCAGACTTCATTCTCAGATCAAAAACAAAGCGCGTTTTCTCATAGGGTCCGAGACAGGCCCCAGCTCTGAAGGTGAAGAGAGCGATCTGATCCTAGAGCTTCTGGAAATGTTAGTGAACGACGAGAATTGGAGTGATAGGGGCAACAGCAAGAACAGAACCCGCTTGGCGCAAAAGGCCGTTGAATTCATGCGTGCCCATCTGATGGACAACGTTTCAATTGGCGAAGTATGTGCCGACACTCAGGTTTCCGCATGCACGTTGCGGCGCGCCTTTCAGGAAACATACGGGTTAAGTCCCAAACAGTTTTATCTAAGAGCCCGTCTCGGTGCAGTACGCCATGAACTGGTATCCTGCTCGCCCGAGGAGAGTATATCGGACATCGCAAACGCCTATGGTTTTTGGCACATGGGACAGTTCGCGCGAGACTACAGAGCATTCTTTGGAGAACTGCCAACGCAAACTATTTCCGGCAGAATGAACTGAAACAGAGCTTGGTAACAGTCTTAGGCGCAAAGTTTGTGTTAAGCTATTGTAGTTGCGGAGCCAATGTCAGATTACAGTGGCGAGCGACGCTGAGATCTTGGCAGAATGATGCCAAACTTATCCGCAACACGAGAACTGCAAAGTTGGAATTTGAAGGTCCGTTCGGGCTGCGACCCGCCAACCATGTAAACCGCAGAGAACGGTAATATTTAGCCCACTTTAACTGATGCTGCGCGGTGCACGAATGTCGACACAGGCAGCAAAGCGCGGGAAAGAGGTTGATCCGGTGTCGACGGTCGCGGATAGTGATCGCATTAAAAATTGAATGGAAAGAACCTTTGGAAGCTCTCGCAATCGCCCTGCCGGGTATCCTTGTCGCTTACGGTGTTTTCATAATGGGTATGTTCAGTCCCGGTCCTAATATTCTGTCGATCATGGGCACCTCAATGAGTGTCAATCGCGATGCGGGTAAATCGTTGGCGCTCGGTATTGCAACAGGATCGTTGATTTGGGGATTGCTCGCTTGGGGCGGACTGACGAGCGTATTGGTCGCTTACGCCTCACTGATGACTGTCATCAAAATTGCCGGCGCTGTATACCTCCTTTGGCTCGCTTTCAAAGCGTTCCGCTCGGCAATGTCTGACCGCAATATCGATGCTAATGCTCTGTCCCTCAATGGAGGTTCCAGTGCCTATTTCCGTCGTGGTCTCCTGATCCAAATGACCAACCCAAAGGCCGCGCTGACCTGGACTGCGACGATTTCATTGGGACTGTCACCCGAAGCGCCATGGTGGATTGGTGGCGTGATCGTGTTCGGAACCGGTATCATCTCTTTTGCTGGTCATATGGCTTATGCTGTCGCATTCTCGACCAAGCCCATGGTGGCTGGTTTCGCGAAAGCGCGGCGATGGGTCGAAACTGGATTGGGTCTGTTTTTTTGCTTTGCGAGCTTCAAACTGCTGACTTCTAGAACTTAGAGTCCGCATCGGGGGATGCATAGGCTTGGAATGTTGAAGCTGGCATTCGTTTGGTTGCAGCGAATTCACCTTTCGTCCGCGTCTTGTCCCTCCACGCGTGTTGCAGCGAAGGTGATCTTCAGTGTCGATCTGCAGCTCGTCGCCAATTTCATTGCAAAAGGATTGTTCGGCTTAGTGCGCCATCTGATGTTGATCGTTCACCCTGTCCTGGTCGCATTGTGACGGTTGGGTCAGGTTCGTGTGACGTTCATCAGTATCAGTGTGGAACGTCACTGATAGCTGTCTCTCGATGCGAGATTTCCTGAATCTTAACAGCGCGCGGCGTCATTCATTGTTGGCCCAAACGTCAAGCATTTCTGACCCAGACCGGAACCGGCCGTTCGGGCATGGCGTGGCGAAACCTGACAGCGAGCCCCAAAGTACCTGATGCTGCGTAGGGCTTGAATGGCGGATTTGCGCAGTTGTTTGACGGCCCTACAGTGCACCATCATCACAATAGACGTTGCCGCAGCAAATCATCCCCCACACGAGCATTCATCGATGGAACAAGCCGAAGTGACCGCATGCGGTTTGGTCCAGACACTTGGCTGGGACCTATTGAAGCTTGCGCCATTCCGAGCACGTCAGTTGAATTGTCCACTGTGAATCGAACGGCGGACTATCCCATGGGGCCGCTGCGGGAGCGGTTTTGACAACAGGTTTTTTGCCTTGTTTGTCCACATATTGAAATTTGTGGTTCAGCTTGATTTCACCCTTGGGGCAATAGGTTGCCCGAAGTACGGTTTGGGCCAGTGAAATTGCTTGAGACTTATTCTGCGCCGCCGAGAAAGGTGCATAAAACTGCGTAGTATAGGTATCTTTCAAGCGGGCATGAAACTTTTTGGTAAAGAGGTTCTTACTGCCTTGCGTGCATAAGTTGTCTGTAACGGCCACAGTCACAGGAAGAGGTTCACCTGTTCCGTTGCGCGTATACAAGCCCTTTGCCCCGCGTTTTGCGTATATCTTAACTTTGGAAATACCGCTGCTATGGCGAACAACGATAAAACGCCCGTTTTTCGAACTCGGTCCTGAAAAATTCGGCTCGCCGGTTGCATGCTTTTTGTAGTTAAAGACAGGTAGACGCTTCATGTTGGTACATGCGGTGGCGGCTGAGTGGCTCAGAAGAACAAGCGCCAACGCAGATAGGACAATTCTCATTTACAACTCACTTCTTTTATTTGCGCCAATCCTTTGGGCAGGTCGCAACGTTCCCTGATGTAGGGGAGACTTCCAGACTTCAAGTTAAAAACATCGCCCCTTTGGTAAGCGGTGACGCGATACTCCAGAACCCCGGCATACTCGCAGTTCCAAGAACCGCCTCGCTGTAGAGTTTGTGGATTGAAGGTGTTCGATCCGTAGCGATAACAGATTTCATCCAATAGGGCCTTCCACTCACCAATTACTGATTTCCGATTACCTGGATACCAGAGATAAGCACGTCCGTTGGGGCTGAGATACTCGACCTGATAGCCGTGGCCAGTGTCGAAGCTGGCATATGTGAAGCCCGGTTTTGGAAAAGGCGTGACGACGTTGCGCTGCGCCTTCAATTCATCAAACATTCTTTCTCGGGGTGTTTGACTGTCACAGGCCGTCAGGACAACGGCAAGCAAACAAATCAAAATCAGCTTTTTCATTCGAAACGGGTAGTTTGGAACTGGGGCAAAAATTTGGCATTTCACTCACGTGACGTTTTACGAATATGATCCATCGACGGCCGCATTTGGCCGTCTTCTGTCCTTGTTGGGTTGCGGTTAAATGGCAGCAAAGTCCCGCAAACTGTGAATTCGATTGGCCTCAAGTTTCGCGTTCGCAACGAATGTCCGGTTCGAAGGGCCGCGCCGTAGCATCTTGACCAAGCCGTGTAGGTCGGCTTTGGGCCGCCAGTTAGCTCCCAGTGTATATGCTAAAGGTGGAAGTCTGGTGCCATGGAAACCGTCTATTAGTCGAGTTTTTGTACCGCCTGAGACGGCAATTCTGCATAGGATGCGTCATAGAAATAAGTCAGCCATATTGACGACCCATCGAAGTGAATATCGGAAATCCCACGCGAATGAGCCCCGGCGCTCAGCGGATGAATGGTCCCATCAGTTGCAACGCGCAAAAGCTTCGAATTCGGATACTCTTCGTGACCCCGATATCCTCCGACAACAACTGTGTCGCTAACGATTCCAACGGATTCCAAGTTACCGAAACCGTTTGAAACAATCACAGCGGTATCCCCGTTGTCTGTATGCGGAACCCAATATAATGCACTGTCCCAGGCGTCGTCGCTGCCCCAGGATACCGCGTAAATCCCTGTCTCTGTAATCGCAAAGCGGGCGAGCCCATTGATGCGCAAATCGCCGAGGTAAGGTTGATTTTGTCCGGTTTGGGTTGCGACTGATAGGAATGCGCCGCGCCCAAAATCACTCACGAGAAGGGTGTCGTCGTCGAGGGCTTCGATATCGTAGAGAAAGACTTCATCGTCATCGAGAGCCTGCCGCCAGTTTACCGTGCCATCCAGCGCGGTAGAGATGATCTCATTGCCATCCACAATGACAATCTGGTTGCCAGAGCGCACCATTCCTGTCGGGTTACGCAGGCCTTGCCCATCCGAGAGTTTGATTTCTTCGGTCGCGCCGTCAGGAGTGAGCTTATAAAGCCCGCCATTAGTGGCGTCCGAGCCGAACTCTTCATCTGGCCCTCCCGGTCCAATCGATACGGCATAGACATCGTTTCCCATCGGCAAAACCGCTTCGGTAAAGGGCGGCAGCTCCTGTTCGGCGACAGCAGGGAAGGCCGCGGTGCAAGCGACCAATAACGAAAGAACTTTCATCTCAATAATTCTCCTGTGTGATTACGCATTGATGTTGCCGCCCGTTTTTCCGGCAATGATTGCTCCGGGGCAGCCGCAACGAACCAAGCGGTCTGCATCAAAGGCTTCACCCGAAGGCCAGAAAATGCGGAACAAGCGCGTTGACGGCGGCGTCAATGATCAGCGGGTCTTCGTAAAATTGAAGCTGATTGGCGCCGTCGATCCAATGCGATGTCTTCTGCTCTGACCCGATATCTTCAAAAATGCGGCGCGGAATGTCGGGGCCGCTTGCAGCTCTGTCGCCATGGATCATCAATACTGGCAGACTCAGTTGAGGGGCTGTTTCGTCGATCCGCCAGCCCCAAATGCCCGCTTCGCTCATCGCAGTGATGCGGTTTTCCCAACCCCCTTTGAAAGCCAGCCAAGGGGCCCTGTTGTCCCAGGGCAGGTACCAGTCTGCAATGGCTGTCGCTGTCAGAAGGGCATCCTCAGAACCGACGATTGGAATGTAGCTTGCCTCCCCTGTTTTTGCGAAATCAGTGGCGGCTTTGGTCGCGCGTTTCATGCGCGCTTGAACTACGGCATCGCTGCCGAGGTACATTCTTGCGGTCTCCGCGGTCAGATAGTGGCCCGCGACAATCCCGAGAGAGGCCACGCGATCATCTGTCACTGCTGTTTCAATCGCCCAGTTGACGCCCTGACAGATCCCGAGAAGATGAAGCCGGTTTGCATCGATGCCTTCCTGGTTTACGAGAAAACCGAGGGCGGCTTGGCAGTCCTCAACCTTGGCTTCACCAGACTCGTAGCGTCGGGGTGTGCCTGAGCTTTCCCCGTGAAAGCGCGGATCGAATATCAGAACGGCCAGCCCGCGCGATGCCAGGCGGGATGCGTATTGCACCGGTGACTGTTCCTTGACAAATGCAACAGGCCCGATGATCACGACTGCCGGGTGAGGTCCTTCCGAAGCAGGCAATAGCAGCTTTCCAACAAGGGTTTCCCCAGAACTGTCAAAGGACACCGTCTGAGCATCATAAGAGCCAAGTGACGATTGATCTGTGTCACCGGACGACGCCGCGGCACTGGACATGGCTGCGAGAGCTCCGGTCACAGGTGTTGCGATGGCAATTGGGTTGAACACGCGTCGTGTAATCATTGTCGCTGTCCTTTCGTAGTCAATTTGATGGCCCCCGCACCCAAACGATCATGGGCAGAACGCCTGATCGGAGGGGCCCGGTTGGGCTTGCTTGTCAGTTAGCTCGCAATCGGCATAATTGGGATGACACAGATAATATGGCGGTCATGCATAAAGTGAATGATGGTCTAACTTCTCTGGATTTGCGGACTCTTCGGTTTCTGCAACTCCTGCTTCGCACGAGCAGCGTGACACGCACGGCCATGCATCTGGGGATCAGCCAGCCTGCCGCCAGTCGAATCCTCGCGCGGGTACGCGACCTGATTGGTGACCCGGTGCTGATCCGAACGCAGTCTGGATATCAGTTAACGGATCATGCTCTGGGCCTGAGCGCTTCTGTCGATGCCGCACTGTCGGCAATCGTTGACGTTTTCAGGCAGTCCTCCTTTGATCCGGCACAGTCCAACCATTGCTACCGCATCGCTTCGACAGACTACGGCGTCGCGGCGGTCCTGGGACCAATGATGGAAATCTTTGCCGTCACCGCACCAGCATTAAGGTTCGATGTCTCGCCACTGGTGCCGCAAAGCTTTAGCGATCTGGAAAAAGGAGCAATTGATTTGCTGCTATACGCGGATTTGGATGCCAGGAACGATTTGCTTGTTCAAAAGCTATTTGATGAAACCTACGAAGTCCTCTTCCGACCAGGCCATCCGCTTGAGAAACATGCGTCATCAAAACGGGCTCTTACACCAAAGAACGTGTCGCCTTATCGGTTAATCGAGTTCAATTTTCCGGGTACTACAGGTTTGAAACCGGATACGATCATGCGGCAAGACGGAGACGGGTCGAAGACCGTATTCCAGCAGCCCTACTTCACCACACTGCCATTTCTGGTAGGGCAGACGGATGCGGTTGCAGCTGTCCCCAAGCGGCTGGCAATGCAAGTCCAGAAATTGACCTCTCTTTGTTCAGCGCCGTTTCAACCAAGTTGCGGTTTTCCTTATTTCCTGGTCCGCCACGAGCGCAGCCGCTTCAATCCAGCGGTCAATTGGCTGAGGGAACAAGCATTGGAGATCACCAAGTCCGACTGATCAGATGTTCGAGCCGGGGTGATGGTTTGCACGTGAGAACCTCGAAGTACATAAAGGCCATCCAAATCACCACCCCCTTTTGGGTTCCAACAAATCGCACAATCCCACAATTGCTGTTTTGTTGGATTGAGTCGCAACATCGACCATTACTGTCACATCTCTGCTCAGAGCCTTGCTTCAAATCATCGTCTACTTTCCAGCTTTACGATTTCAGCGAACGGTAGTTTTGGCAAGCCGCACCGCAGCGAAGGCGACCAGGGTCGAACGGCAGCAATGGGCCGCCCGCGAAGGCGGCCCTATTGGTCAGATTTCAATGACTTCCGAAATGGCCAACGTATCTTCAAGCGCAACGCCGACCTAACGGACGGTACTGTCAATCTTGGTGTGACCCAAGAGCAGCGTCACTGCGCGCAGGTTGACCTAGTTCCCAGCCGTCACCGACCCGATCGACCAGAACATCGTCTCGCCCGAGGCATCGTCGACGCCGTCATTGTCGGTCATCACAAACGCCTCGCCCGAGGGCAGGATGGCAAGACCTTCGATCTTGTCCAGAACGTAGCCGCCGGTCGAGGTCAGGTCGGGCAGCAGGTCGCGGACCTCTTGCTTGCTGACAACAGGCAGTTCACCGCCCAGCGGGGCTGGGGCCATTTCCGACAGCGGGATTCGATAGACCTTTTTGGTCACGGCGCGATGGTCATGCTGGTTGTCGCGTTCGATGACATAGACATGATCGCCATAGGCCACGATTTCCGACAGACCAACCCAGCCGGTTTCGGGCTGTGCTTTGGGATAGTGCACGGCACCCCATTCGCCGCTTTCCAGATTGTAAGCCACCAGTTTGACGTGGTTTTCCGGGTCGTCCTTCCACTCGCGCTGAACCGCCATCCACAGCGTGTCGCCGACCTTCGTGATGCCCTCGAAGCCAAAGCGTTTCTCGACCGCCATCAACTCGGCAGGCAGGCCGATTTCGCCCTTGCGGTCCTTGATCAGACCTTCCGCGCCGACATGATAGATCGCGTGCGGGATCACACGGTCGGTGCGGCCTTCGGAGGCGACGTAAAAGCCACCCTTGCCGTCCAGCGTGATGCCCTCAAGGTCCAGCTTCTGCGCCGGGTTGCCGTCCTGACGGTGGATACGGATCACGTCCACGATGCGGGCCGGGGTCTTGCTGGGGTCGATCTTGAAGATCGAAGGCTGGAAGCCGTAGAAGCTGTCATTGACCGCATAGATCATGCCGTCCTCATCCGCGACAAGACCGGACAGAGCACCCCATCCGATCAGCTCATCCGCGCCTTCTGACGTGAGATGCGGGTAGGCGGCGGGGGCGTCCTGATATTCGAAGATGGACACATGCGCGCGCGGACCACCGTCTTCGATCAGGTCCTTTTCATTGGCCGAGATCAGCAGGTTGCGGCCGGGGATCGCCACATAGCCTTCCGGTCCAACGCCCGACGGCAGCAGTTGCTTCAGCACCGGGTTCGCCGGATCGGTGGCGTCATAGACCCCCACGACCGAGGCACGCTCGGCCCCCACAAAGATCATCGGTGTGCCGCCGAAGGTGGCTGCGGTTACGCTTTCCGGCTCAACGCCTTTGCTGTCGGACCGTTTGTCGGGGTAATGGCCGATCTGGATGATGGCTTTCTCGAACTCGGTGCCGTTTTCGTAAATAACGGTGCCATCTTTGTGGAAGATGGTCCAGCCTCGCGATCCGCCTTCATAGTCGCCTTCGTTGGCGGTGGCGAAGTGGTTGTCATCAATCCATTTCACCGCGTCCGGTTCGCGCAGGCGACCGGGCTGGCTTTCGGTGAAGATCAGCGCGCCGCGCTCATCGGTGGCGTCGATGCCCTCCAGATCAACCGCCCCGGCCGAGAAATGGCTGATGACAGTGCCGTCCTTGCCGACAACAGCGATGTGGTTATTCTCCTGCAGGGTGACGACGGTTTCGCCAAGGTTGTTGATGTCCACAAACTCAGGCTCGGGATCGGTGGGCGCAACCTCAGCCAGACCGGTCAGAGCGGCCATCGTCATGCCGGCACAATCCAGCGCGCCATCTTTCAAGGGCACGAGCGCCAGCTCACCTGCGGGAAGCTGTGGGATGATGCCGTCGTTCAGGTCTTCGTCACGCTCGTTTTCAATCGCCACGGCAACAAAGCTGGCATCGGGGGCGATGGCGACACTGTCGGGCTGACCACCCAAGTCGCAGGTGCCGGTTTCAACCTTGCCAGCGATATCGACCGAGATCAGCTTGCCCGACGGCGCGCTGTAGCTCTCGGAGGTATTCACGCCGACAAATGCCGTTGTGCCGACAATCCCGACAGAGGTGGGCTCACCACCGACTTCCATCGCGCCCAAAGGGGTGGGGTTCGCAGGATCGGTGATGTCGACCATGCCGATCACGCCCAGCGGGCTGTCGGTGTAGACCAGCGTCATACCGTCCGCAGTCGCCGCGATGATTTCTGGCGAGGTTTCACGCGCGGTATCCGCGCCCTCGGCCATGTTTTTGACAACGGGGAAGGATGCAATTCGGTTGAAATTCATCTCTGCCATGGCCTGACCGGCGGTCAGGGCTAGGGCAGATGTCAGGCAGACACAGCGCAATGACATCGGTGGGTTCCTCTCTCACTTGGATGAGAGTGGCATGGCCGTGGTTCATTGCGGTTTTGTGACGGTTAGGATTCAGTTTGGTGACAACCGCAAAAAGGTAGGTCACCGCCGATTGCGCGGGCCAATTCAAACCGCGTCAGTTGAAAAGTCGTGTAGCAAGTTTTCGGCATCCTTACCCGAGACGAGATAATCTTGTCGATTGCGTCCCATGTTTGGACAAAAGCCAACTGTGACAATCTCGTTCAAGCGCGCACACTTCTCCGATCCGCCACACCCCGCCGCGACGTTGACGAGAGATCGTACCATCTGGTTGTGCGAACGCGCAGTAAGCCCGGTTTGAGTCCGTATTGACCTCATTCTGCAACGCAGCCTTTAACTGTCTGTGAGACAGGGTGTTTCCAGATCCGTTTCAAAACGTCGGCTATGTCGTTTGATTATGCAAGTCGTCTCGGTCGAAGCATTCTTTCACCAATTCAACTCCACGCAATGTGTGCATTTTATTCACTCAACCTGCGGCAGTGCATCTGCGTCGGAATTAGCCTCCCTATCTTCGCTGTTTTTCACTGCGGTCGCGATGCACCTAAAGCAGTCGTTCAGCGCCAGGTTGCCAAATTGCGGTAACGTCCGCTAGGCTGGCCTTGATGCCATCCGGACCGACCTGTTGACCTACAGAAACCTTCAGAAGACTGGTCTGAACCCGGCCTGCCCATTCGACGTAGCGTAGCGAAGGTCGGTCTTTTCATGGGCTGGCCATAAATGCGGCTCGGATCGCGGCTTTCATAGCGTCCTGAGGCACTTGGTCTTTCGGCTTGCTGGATGCCATAACCAGCTTTGAGGCAAGCGTGTTTCCGAGGCCCAATGCATCGTTAACCACCGATAGACCACCGTGCAGCGAGGAGCGACCGAGCAAACCCACTGCGATCCCGGCTTCTACTGCTGCAATCACACCAGAGACGCTTTGGCTGGCGTAGACAACGCGATAGGCTTTCCACGGGCTTGCAATGAAGTGACCGCTGCGTCGCGCCACCAGCACGCATGATCGAACAAGGCCACTGCAAGGCTTTCATCGGCCCGAAAGTGCCGGTGCGCCCCTGATCGTCGGGTACGGCTTGAGACGAATTGTGCGTATTCCAAATGACCCGTTTCTTGAGCCTAAACAATGATACGAAGCAAATCCAACGACTGCTTTAGGAACGCTGTGATGCGGCGGTTCAAACAATTCTTAACGTCTGCAAACGGCCGTTCAGGCCTGAGTGAACTATCCAGCATCGACAAGATGTTGCTCTGCTTCCTAGTGCGAATTTCTCGCTGCGTGCGCACGCAGCACAGAACTTACCGCGAGCGCATTATTTTGAGCTCCGAAATGTGCCAAAAAACGCGGTCATTCGCGCAAGGCACAGCAGATATCGCCAGGCAACGCGAGAGACAGGGGACGTAGCGCTCCTTTTTTACACAAAGCAAAACGTCCGACCACGTTCCTAAGTTGTCCCGCGCTCGATCAATTTGAAGCCAAGGTCCTTGATCTTGTTGACTCTTGCCGCTTCGGGATCGAGAAGCGCTTTGGCAGCTTCTACTCCGATTTCCAGTCCGGGAACGTCAATGGTGGTTAGGTCAAAGCCAGTTGGCATTGCCAGTTCAAACCCACCAAAGCCGGTAACGGCAAGATCTCCGGGGACATCAACCCCACGTCTCCTAGCCTCGCAAAGAACACCAGCCGCCACCTGATCGCTTACACACATGACCGCGTCGATGTCAGAATTTGCCTTCAGGCAACCTTCAAAAAATGCAGCGCCAAGTTCAATGCCGGAAGACAGGTCTTGATCTTCGTCTGGCCACATGATCGGTGCCAAGCCAGCATCCCTAAGCGCAGCGATGTACCCGTTTCGGCGACGGTGCCCGCGCTCATTTTGTGGCTCATGGCCTCCAAGAAAACTGATTTTTTTTCTGCCAGCGTCGATCAAATGACGCGCCATATCGTATCCGGCTTCAAAATTCGAAAAGCCAACGGCGATGTCCAGGGGCTGAGACGGCAACTGCCAAATTTCGACAACGGGGATATTCACAGACTTGAGGAGTTTTGTGACCCCCGCAGAATGGGACGTGCTTGTTAGAACAATGCCATCCGGGCGGCGGGCGAGAAGCGCGCGCAGTGCGTCTTCTTCCACGTCCGGATCATAGTTGGTGCTGGTCAGAAACAGTTCATATCCCGCTGCTCGCAGGGTGTTCGATAGGCCGTCCAAAGTCTGTGCAAACACCGAGTCGTTTACTGTGGATACGATGGCTCCAAACACTCGACTCTTGCTAGATGAAAGCGCCCCGGCCGTGTTGTCGGGGAGGTATCCGAGCTCCTCGATCGCATTTTGAACCCGCTTGCGTTTTGCTACTGAGACTTTTTCGGGGGTTCGCAGAACACGGGACACGGTGATCGTTCCCACGCCCGCACGATCGGCGACATCCTTCATTGTAACCCATTTGCCTTTGCCCAAGGCTCGTCTCCTACGTTGGCTCATTAACTGACCTAGTTGACTTGGTATCGATACCAAATCAAGAATGGTATCGATACCAGAAACATCGCAGGGAGGAACCAGAATGCTGAAACAGGAACAGATCGAATCCTACTTCGAGAATGGCTATCTTCTTGTCGAAGATGTTGTGACGCCCGAACAGCTTCAACGCATGCAGGATATCACGCATGAGTTCATAGACCGCTCACGGTATGTCACTGAAAGCAACGACGTCTATGACTTGGACGAAGGTCATTGTTCCGAGAATCCCAAGCTGACGCGGATCAAACTGCCACATAAACAGCACCCATTCTTTTGGGACGTTTTGAAGGCCTCCGGGATTACGGAGGTCTTACGACAGTTGGTCGGACCAAACGCGGTTCTGCAAACATCTAAACTGAATGCAAAGGCGCCTGGGGGCGGGGCGGCGGTTGAATGGCATCAGGACTGGGCCTTCTATCCCCACACGAATGACGACATGTTGGCCTTAGGCGTGTTTCTGGAAGACGTCACCGAAGAAAATGGCCCGCTTCAAGTTATACCGGGTTCCCATAAAGGCCCGGTTTTGGACCACAACAGCACGCAAGGTGTGTTTTGCGGCGCAGTGGACCCATCTGACCCGGAATTCCAGATCGAGAAGGCTGTCACGATCACTGGCAAGGCCGGCAGTATGTCAGTCCATCATGCGCGGACCTTGCACGGCTCGGCCCCGAATGCGTCTGATCGTGCGAGGCTGATGCTGTTCTATGAATGCTGCGCGGCAGATGCCTGGCCGCTCATGGGTGGATCAGCCTACATCCAGCGCCTGTCACAGCAAGACCAATGGAACGACTTGTTGGAAAGGATGATCATTGGGGAACCCGTCCTACAACCGCGCATGAAGGAGGTCCCGGTTCGGCTACCCTACCCACCGGCGGCCGACATCAGCTCGATCTTTCAAGTCCAAAAGTCCGGTGGCGCCAAAAGCGCCTTTGCTTGAGCAATGCATTGTACCATGAACCGCATTTGTGGCTTCTCCCGCAAACTGGCGATGCGCAACTACACGATTTTGGACATACCAGCGTCGAAGGAAACGGACAAGAAACGCACCATGTCAAAGCCTGAAGGGTTCTTTCAGCGAGAACCGGCTCGTTTCGCCATGACATACCGGAAAATAGCGTCCCTGGGGATCGCCTGGTCTCGCGGCATACCGGCCAAGCTTGAAGGTGAAAAGCATGCCCTTTCAACCGCTCTCTGAAGTAAGAAATACACTGAACCCGCAATGGTACCGCTCCAAGATGCGCCCCGATCGCTTCCGCGAATTGTCCAAGCGCGACGACAAGAAAGGCTGGATACAAGCCGGCGGCCATTTCGCCTTGTTCTGCCTGACGGGTGCCGCGGTATACCTGACATGGGCAGAAGGTCTGTGGCTTCTGTTTCCGATCGCTCTTTTTGCGCATGGCACGATTGCCTCATTCTTTCGCGGAACAGCCGTGCATGAACTGGGCCACGGTACGGTGTTTCAGAGCAAGCGGTTGAACGACTTCTTCCTTTACCTTTTTAGCATGATCAGTTGGTGGAACCCGTTCGATTATGCTGCCAGTCATACCCATCACCACCGCTATACACTGCATCCCGAGGGCGACCGCGAAGTTCTGTTGCCTGTTCATCCGAATGTGGGCCGAACCTTCCTCTTGCAAATGTTCACGCTGAACCTTCTGACACAGCCTGGGCGTACCTTTGGAAAGGGTGGCATTTTGTCGACCATCTGGATTACGATGCTGGATGCGGTCGGGAAGCTGCCCTCAAGTGAGGTTCCCGCGAACGAATGGCTTCATGCATTGCACGAAGATCAACCCGACCAAGCCCGTAAATCCATGGAGTGGTCGCGCATCCAACTGGCGTTTCATGGCCTCGTTCTGGTGGTGGCGATTGCCACGGGCCAATGGGTATTGCCACTGATCCTGACGCTTCCAAGTTACATTGCAAACTGGCTGAGCTACTTCGTCGGGCTGACCCAGCATTGCGGGCTGACCGAAGCGACAACGGATTTCCGCAAGAATACGCGCTCCATTAGACTGCCGAAATTTGTCGAATTCCTCTATTGGCACATGAACTGGCACACCGAACACCATATGTACGCCGGTGTGCCTTGCTATAACCTGCCGCTCCTGGCCGAAGAGATCAAAGCCGACATGCCAGAGCCGCGCTCATTACGCGAGGCATGGCGCGAAATGCTCGACACTTGGGAGCGTCAGAAGAGCGACTCTGACTATACGTTCGACACGCCATTGCCCGCATCGGCCAGAACCACTCGCCGGCAGACGGCTGGTGCCGAAGAAAAATCCATTGGTGATCTGGCCCCGAAAGGGCTGGCATAGAGCTGGCAATTGAACAGGAGAATTCGGATGAAACGCATCTATGATTGGGACGCGAAGTTTTCGTTGCGCAATTACACAGCCGCCGATCTTCAGGCGCTGAAGGGTGTCCGAAAACTCACCCAAACCACGGCAAATTCCGAAGAGGAGGCAGCGGCGGCGGCAGATGCCGGGATCGATCTGGTGATGGGCAACGCGGTCAATGCCGAGGCGGTCCGCCGCGGTGCACCAAATCACTTTTACACAGCCGCGATCCCAATGCCGGATCACCCGACGGAAAATGATGTGCTAAAGGCGGCCTTTCGGGCCATGAAACAGGGCGCAGACTCGGTTTATACCGCACGAGGTCCCCACGTCGTCGAATTGCTGGCGCGAGAGCAAATCCCGGTCATGTGCCACCTCGGTCTCGTTCCGCGTCGGTCGACCTGGAACGGTGGCCTGCGCGCCATTGGCAAGACGGCCGGCGAAGCTATGGCACTTTGGCAATCTTTCCGCGACATGGAGAATGCTGGCGCCTTTTCTGTTGAGGCAGAGGTGATCTGCGACCGCGTGATGGCCGAGATCAGCAAACGTACAACGCTGATTACGTCGTCGCTCGGATCGGGCGCCGTTGCCGATATAATCTATCTGTTCCAGAACGACATCTGCGGTGAACAGCCCGAAAGCCCGCGCCACGCCCGCGCATTCGGCAATCTTCACACGTTACAGGAGCAGATCCGGACTCAACGCCGGACCGCACTGACCGCTTTCCACCAAGCTGCCATTTCCGGAGATTACCCTGGCTTTGCCGAAACTGCAGCGATCACGGACGACGAGTTTGAAAAGTTTTCGACAATGATAGGTAAATCCGACGGCGTCTAAGTAATCGTACGAGGAGGTGACAACCGATTTTGAGAGATGTAGCATAACACGCTTCCCAATTTCCGCAGACCCCGCAGCGGGCGTGGTGGTTTGCAGCGCCCCTGAGTCGATCAGGCTCGGTTGCCGAACAAGACTGCGGCACATGTACAGTTTCGATCCTGGCCAATTCCACTGCTGTCAATGAACGGTCTCGCTACACATGCCGCAAGACAGCAACGGGGGCACAGCACATGCGAACAAATGCTGCGCAAGCAATATCTGCAAATGTATCGGTCCGATCCGTCCGCAAATTTCCAGTTCGGATTGCATTTGATTTCGCCCCTGCGGCGAATGTTTGCGATGCGGACCGCTACTGCAGCATTTTGAATGGCGGGTGAAAGGCAGGTTTGGATCGTTTCACAGGCTTCTCGATTTTGACGCAGAATTTTGAGCGGACCCCCGCCAAATTGACCTGAAGACGTCGAAGCAAACAATCAGCATGCCGCCTTACATAGCCTCCAACGTGTGGGTGAGGCCGTTTCGGATGTGATTTTCCAACAGTTTCGTGGCCTTATCGGCGTCTCTGGCCAATGCGGCATCGAACATGCCCTTGTGCTCCTTGACGGCCTCTTCACCGCGATAGGTCAGCACGAGCATCTGATACCGCAGATATTTGTCGTAGATGATCGAGTGCAGAGACAGAAGGTTCTTGGAATTGCAGGCCGCGATCATCGCTTGGTGAAACTCCCAATCATATCGTTTCCAGGTTTCCTTCTCGGACTCGTCGCCCTTGAGAAGCTGCTGTTCCATCAGGTGAAGTTTGTGGTGTGCTGCAACCAGGTTTCCTTCCCAGTCCGTGTCGCTGTTTGCAATGGACAACTCCAATGCGTGGCATTCCAACAAGACACGCAGTTCTGATATCTCGGTCAGGTCTTCTCGTGAGACCGGTGAAACCAGGAATCCCCGTTGTTCTGGAGCTTCGACAAAACCATCGCTGGCAAGCCTGTTCAAGGTTTCACGAAGTGTCGAAAGACTTGCAGAGTAGCGTTCCTTCAAGGCGTCCAGCTTCAGTTTTGAACCGGGCTGTAATTCTCCGAAGATGATATCCCGCTTAATGCGCTGATAGGTGCTTGCACCAATCGTAGACGGCTGTTTCGCCATGCGTTTCACCTGATATTTTCTTTTTCATCGTTCAATTAGCATTTTTTGACGGCACCAACAATCCAAGTTAAAATATGATAAAAACTAAAATACCATATATTATTGCAGAATCGAAGAAACCCAAATACGGTCGCGGCAAAGCGAGCGGTGCCGCTCAATCGAAAATTCAGGTTTCGGAGTTGTCCGAAACTTCCGGAAGGAAACACAGTGTCCCAGAACTTTCGCATTGCCATTGTTGGCCTTGGCCTTGTTGGTCGCCGCCACGCAGACGCGATCCGAGCTTTGCGTCATGTTGACCTTGTTGCTGCGGTCGACCCCAGCGATGAAGGCCGAGCTTACGCCATTGGGCATGGGGTCGCATGCTATGAAACGCTTGAGGACATGTTCTCAAGTCAGACACCGGACGGAGCTGTGCTTGCGACCCCAACCACGCTTCATGTCAAGCAAGGCCTCACGTGTGTTCGACACGGTTGTCCCGTTCTCGTCGAAAAACCGATCGCCGTGGAAGCCGCGGCTGCGCTGGAGCTTATTCAAGCAGCGGAGAAGACCAATGTGCCGCTGATGGTCGGTCATCATCGTCGTCACAATCCCCTGATCAGGTCAGCGAAAGACGCCATCGTCGATGGGAAGATCGGGGATGTGAGGGCTGTCCATGCGAACTGCTGGTTCTATAAGCCAGACGAGTATTTTGATGCCGCGCCCTGGAGAAAGAAACCCGGTGCAGGGCCCATCTCGGTCAATCTTGTGCACGATGTGGATCTTCTGCGGTACCTGGCCGGAGAAGTCTTGACCGTTCAGGCTCAGTCGGCTGCATCGCTGCGCGGTTATGACAACGAAGATGTTGCAGGAGCACTGTTGACGTTTGAAAGCGGAGCGATAGGAACCATAAGTGTGTCCGACAGCATCGTTGCTCCCTGGAGCTGGGAGATGACGTCTCAGGAATATCCAATCTATCCGTCGACCACTGAGAGTAGCTACATGATCGGCGGCTCTCATGGTTCGTTGTCCGTTCCCGATCTTCGACTGTGGAGTTACCAGAGCGAGAAAAGGGATTGGTGGATGCCAATCTCATCAACCGCGCTGAAGAAGGGGGCCTCTGACCCTCTGGTTCGTCAAATCAGTCACTTTGTTGAAGTTGCAAGGCATGAAGTAGATCCGATTGTATCGGGGTGGGAAGGTTTTAGAACGCTTCAAGTCATTGAAGCTATTCAGAATTCCTGTCGGACCGGAGAGATCGTCCGAATAGAGCGCGTTTATCAGACAGAAAAGGTAAAAGCGGCCTCATAATAAAATATCATATATTTTTAAAAAAATCTTGTAAAAATGTATAAAAATGGCAAAAATGAGAATCACAGAAAAACGCTCATGATGTTTCAGGGAGGAACAAAGTGATTACCTATCTAACCCGTCGGGCTGCTGTATCAGCCCTGATCGCAACCGGTGTCCTGATTACCGCAACAAGCGGAGCGCTGGCGGCAGACAAAGTGCAACTCCGCCTCGCAACATCAGGGTCAGAGACTGACCAGCGCTCGGTCGCTATGGCCGAGGTTTTCGCGCCGATGGTCGCCGATTTCGCAAGTTATGAGCCCAGCTATAACGGAACCATCTTTGCCCAAGGCACTGAGTTGGACGCGATCAGCCGGGGCAACCTGGAAATGTCGATCACCTCAGCTCAGGAACTGGCGCAGTTCTTCCCCGAGTTTTCGATCTTTACTGCAGGCTATGTCCATCAGGATGCCGCGCATCAGGTGGCAGTCTTCAATGATCCATTGATGGATGCCTTCAAGCAAAAGGCCGAAGAAGAACTGGGCGTGAAACTGCTGTCGGTCATGTATCTGGGCCGTCGTCAGGTGAACCTGCGCCAGCCCAAGGATGAACTGACCGTCAGCACTCCGGCTGATCTGGAAGGTGTGAACCTGCGGATGCCGGGCACCGATGCATGGCAGTTCCTTGGTAAAGCGCTGGGTGCCGCGCCGACCCCGATGGCGTTCTCGGAAGTTTACACCGCTTTGTCGACCGGTGCGGTTGACGGTCAGGACAACCCGCTACCGACCGTTGTGGACGCAAAGTTCTACGAAGTGACCAACCAGATCGTTCTGACGTCACATCTGGTGGACCTAAACTATATCGCCATCGGCAAAGAGGTTTGGGACGGGCTGACACCGGAACAGCAGGCCAAGGTTCAGGAAGCTGCGGATGCGGCAGCCGAATCCGGCCGGCAAAAGCAGCTTCAGAAAGAAGAGGACCTTGTCAGCTTCCTCAAGGAGCAGGGCATGGAGGTCTACGAGCCCGACCTGGCGGCGTTCCGCGATCAGGTACAGTCGATGTATCTGGAAAGCGAGTTCGCCGGATCATGGCCGGACGGTGTTCTGGAGCAGATCAACGCTCTGGGCAACTAAGCTCATCTGAAGACGGGAGGGAGAACCACGATGAAAAGCTTCATAAAGGGGTTCTCCCGACTCACCGAAGCGATTGCCGGCGGGATGCTGGCGGCAATCTTCCTGATCTTCCTTCTGCAAATTCTTTTGCGGTACTTCTTTACCCCCGCCGGTTGGACGCTTGAACTGATCGGCATCCTCTGGGTCTGGGTGATCTTTTTCAGCTGCGCCTTCATCGTGCGCGAGAGAGATCACGTGAAGTTCGACATCATCTACCTTTCGGTGCCGATGCGCGTGCGTCAGGTCTTTGCGATGCTGGCCGCCGCGGCGATTGTGGTCGGGATGCTCTACAGTTTCCTGCCGACGTGGGACTACATCGACTGGATGAAAATCCGCAAGACCGCGACGGTTCGCAACCCGTTCTCGGGCGAGAAGATACCGCTGCGCACCGTGTTCTCGATCTATGCCGTGTTCATGCTGGTCGTCGCTGCGCGCTATGGCTGGCTGTTCTTCGACATCATGCGCAACGGCCCACCTAAAACCGAACTTGAAATGGTCGTGGGATTTAACGTGGTCGACGATCACCCCCGCGTTGACGGCGAAGACGACGAGGACGCAAGCAAATGAGTTTTGAACTTCTAACCTGTCTGCTGACCCTCTTCGTTCTGGCAGGCATCGGGACACCTATCGGCTATTCCATCCTTTTGGCGTCACTGATGTATCTGGGTGTCGCAGGTCTGGACGTTGCGCTGGCGGGCGAAAAAATCCTGCAAGGTTTCTACAAAAGCACGATCCTGCTTGCCGTGCCTTTGTTCATCGTCGCTGCCAATATCATGAACGCAGGGTCGATCACGGATCGTCTGCTGAACTTCTGCGTCGCTGCCGTCGGGCGTTTCAAGGGCGGCCTTGGGCACGTCAATGTTGTGGCGTCTCTGATCTTTTCCGGTATGTCCGGTTCGGCTGTCGCGGATGCCGCCGGGATCGGCAAGATCATCATTGAGATGATGACCAAGGATGGCCGCTACAGCCGGGGCTATGCAGCCGCAATCACAGCGGCATCCGCGACGATCGGCCCGATCATCCCGCCCTCGATCCCGATGGTCCTTTATGCGCTTGTGTCGAAAGCCTCTATCGGGTCGCTGTTCCTGGCCGGTATCCTGCCGGGCCTGATCATGGGCGTCGTCCTCATGGCAATGAACTATTACCTGGCCGGAAAGCGGAACTTTGCATTGGAAGAACCTGTTCCTCTGCGCGAATTGCCGGCTAAAACCGCCAACGCGTTTCCGGCACTGCTGATGCCCGCAATCCTGCTGTACGGTATATATGGCGGCGTCACCACTCCGACCGAAGCCGCCGCAGTTGCTGCATTCTACGCTCTGCTACTGGCAGCGTTGTTCTACCGCGCGCTGACCTTCCGTGGCCTTTATCAAGTGTTCGTCGATAGCGCGCGCTCCTCCGCCGCCGTCGGGGTGGTCATTGGTGGCGCGTTCATACTGAACTTCATCGTCATTCAGGAACAGATCCCGCAGTCGATCTCAGCCTTGCTGGAAGGTTCGGATGTCAGCCCGATTGTGTTCCTGATCCTGGTGAACCTGCTGATCCTCGCACTGGGATGCGTATTGGACGCAACTACGATCATTCTGGTGATCGTGCCCCTGTTCATCCCGACCTGCGAAGCGCTCGGGATTGATCTGGTGCATTTCGGAGTGTTGGTCGTCGTGAACTCGATGATCGGTCTGATCACGCCGCCCTATGGCATTCTACTCTTTGTGATCAACGCCGTGACGGACATTCCGCTGCGCGAAATCATCTCCGAAATCTGGGCCTTCCTCGCGGTTCTCATCTTCGCCTTGGTGATCATGATGCTGATGCCGGATCTGGTCCTGTGGTTGCCGCGTATGTTTGGATATCAGGGATAATGTGCCTCTCGGTTTCGACAACGTCGATCCCCGGTGATCTGGCCGAAAAACTGAGTGCTATCGCCGACGCGGGGTTCGGAGGTGTCGAATTACACGAACCGGATTTGACCGCTTTTGACGGGCCGCCATCGCAAATTCGGAACATTGCATCAGATCTCGGCCTTAAGATTTGCCTGCTGCAACCCTTCCATAATCTTGAAGGCCAGTCCGGCGGTGGACGGGAGCGCGCCTTTGATCGACTGAAGCGCAAACTCGATCTGATGAGCGAGTTGGGAACGGAATTGCTGCTTATCGGGTCAGCCTTCGAGGCCGATGTCGCAGTGACCGAAGAACAGGTAATCGCAGATCTTGGCGAGGCGGCCCAGATCGCTAAGGAAATGGAGATGCGTCTGGCTTATATGGGTTTGCCATGGTCGGATCTTGTTCACTCGGATGAGCAGGCGTTAGGCATCGTCGAAGCAATCGACAGCCCTCATTTGGGGTTGGCTTTGAATTCCTTCTTCTCGCTTGCCGACGGATCCAAACCAGCCCGCCTTAGGGACATTCCCGGAGAGCGGCTGTTCCATGTACAGCTGTCCGATGCACCGCGACTTGAGATGGATATTCGCAGGCTCAAACGGCACTTTGGGCTTCTGCCGGGGCTTGGATCGCTGAACCTTGCGGGCTTCGTTCGCGTGTTGTCCCGCGCCGGATACAAAGGGCCTTGGTCAATTGCACGCGTCAACGAAGCAGCGCCTCAACCTGGTGGCCGGACACTGGCCCGAGACAGCTACAGGTCGCTGGTGAACCTCCTGGATGAGGTATCCCGGACCGAGCCGGGAACCGATTTTAGCATCCCGGACCTGCCGGAACGCGTCTATGCGTCAGGCTTTGAGTTCGTCGAATTTACAGCCGACGAAACAAGCGGCGAGCAGCTGGCAGATATGCTGTCAGCAATGTGTTTTCGAATGGAGCGAAAGCATATGAGCAAGTCCGTCGAGTTGTGGCGGCAGGGCGCGATAAACATCGTTGTGAATACCGAAAAGGAAGGTTTTGCCCATTCGGCGTTCCTGGGTCACGGCCCCTCTGTGTGTGACATGGGGTTGCGTGTCAAAGATGCGGATCAGACGGTTCAGCGGGCGACCGCGTTGGGCGCGCCGGATTTCTCACAGCCGGTGGGGACCGGGGAGTTGGATATCCCGGCCATTCGGGGCGTTGGCGGCAACGTCGTTCATTTCATCGATGAGAAATCCGATCTGCATCGGGTTTGGGACATCGAGTTTGAGCCAGTCGCCAAGACCAAAGCGACCCAACCTGCCGGTCTGCGCCGCATCGATCATCTGGCACAGACGATGCGTCACGATGAGATGCAAAGCTGGCTGCTCTACTACATTTCGACTTTCGAGATGGCGAAGTCGCCAATCGTGAACGTTGCCGACCCGTCCGGTGTCGTGCAAAGCCAGGCTATCGAAAGCCCCGAAGGCGAAGTGCGCCTGAACCTGAACGGGGCGGTTGGGCGCCGAACTCTGGCAGCGTCATTCCTTGAAGATGGCTTTGGGGCTGGTGTTCAGCACATTGCCTTCCAGTCGGATGATATTTTTGAAACCTCAGCCCAGTTGCTCAAGTCCGACTTTCCCAGCCTGTCCATCCCGGAGAACTACTACGCTGATCTGCAAGCGACTTTCGGATTGGAAGACGACCTGATCGCCCAACTGCGCCGGGGCAACATTCTCTACGATCGGGCAGCAGGTGCCGAGTATTTTCAGATATACAGCCGCCCCATCTTTAACGGCTTCTTCTTCGAAATCGTTGAACGCCGTATGGGCTATGCCGGTTATGGCGCGCGCAATGCACCCATTCGCCTTGCTGCGCAAAGCAAAACCCAGCCGGTGAAAGAGGTGCAGACGCAATGACCGCGCAGATGACAGACGATGAGCGCGCCGTTCGCCAGTGGTGGCGTACCTCCATCATCGACATGAAACCCGGACAGATCGCTTTTCGCGGCAACGCCATAGAGGATCTGATCGGGAGCGTATCTTTCCCGCAGATGATCTGGATGATGGTGCGGGGCGATCTGCCCAGCGACGCCCAAGCGCGCCTGTTCGAAGCTGCTTTGGTCGCAGGCGTGGATCACGGCCCACAGGCTCCCTCAATCGCGGCAGCGCGTATGGCCGCCACCTGCGGGGTAGGTCTCAATAATGCGATGGCGACTGCGGTGAACATGCTGGGCGACGTGCATGGCGGGGCAGGAGAGCAGTGCGCAGAGCTGTACTATGATATTTCGGCCCGGCTGGATGCTGGCGCATCGTTGAACGATGCGGTTCGGGACGGTCTGAACAACTGGCGCGAAACTTACGGCAAGATCGTCTCGGGCTTTGGTCACAGGTTCCACAAACCCGTCGACCCACGTGCGCCTCGATTGATGCAACTTGTTCGTGATGCGGCGGCAGAAGACACTGTATCGGATCGCTTTGCTGATATCGGGGAAGAGGTTCAAGCCGAACTCGGTCGTCAACGCGGCGGTCTGCCAATTGCTATGAATATTGACGGCGCGACAGCAGTGGTCTTCTGCGAGCTTGGCTTTCCTGCGCCCTTGTCGCGAGGGTTGTTCTGCCTGTCCCGCTCGGTCGGAATACTCGCCCACGCATGGGAACAGATGAACCAGGGTGGGCGGAACAAAGGGCCGATGCCCCCGAATTACTTACCCCTCTACGAAGACAGGAATGATGATACGTGAGACATCGAAATCCTTCCGGGTCGGCCTTATCGGCTGTGGTCGTATCAGCGATATCTATCTAATAACACTATCCAAATTTTCGAGCGTCGAGGTCGTGGCTTGCGCAAGCCTTGATCCTTCGGAAAGTCGCGCCAAAGCGGATCAATACGGTGTCGCCAAGGCCTGCACGCCAGATGAAGTGTTTGACGATCCGACGATTGACTGCGTTCTGAACCTGACAATTCCGGCGGCGCATGCCGAAATCAGCCTGCGCGCGCTGGAGGCGGGGAAACACGTCTATTCCGAAAAGCCACTGGTTATGGATCGAACGGATGGTAAGGCGATTCTGCACACAGCCTCTGAAAAAGGGTTACTGGTCGGTTGCGCGCCCGACACATTTCTGGGCGGTCGCTGGCAGACCGTTCGGCGCTTGATCGACGAGGGTGCCATTGGCAAACCCACAGGGGTTTTTGCCCATGTCGGGACCCACGGGACGGAGCGCCACCATCCCAACCCGGATTTCTACTATAAGGCGGGCGGAGGGCCCTTGCTGGACCTTGGGCCGTACTACCTGACCGCCATGATCTGCTGCCTTGGTCCCGTTGACCGGGTTGCCGGAATGGCTCGGCGCACGTTCGACAAAAGGATGATCGAAAATGGCCCTCGCAACGGTGAATGGATGGATGTCGAGGTGGACACGCACTCCCTAAGCCTGCTTCAGTTCTCATCCGGAGCTATAGGGTCGATGACCATGAGCTTCGACGTCTGGGACAGCGAAACTCCGCGGTTCGAGATCTATGGTGAAAACGGAACCATCAGCATCCCTGACCCTGACCCGGTTCATGGTGCCAATATCTTTCAAGGGGATGTCTGGCTGAAAACGCGGGAGACCTCGCGTTGGTCTCATCAGCCTCGTCCAACCGGTCGCGAAGACTGGCAGGTGGTCGAGAACAAACATGGGTTTAATGAAGACAGCCGCGGGCTCGGCCTTTTGGATCTGGCCCTGGCGGCGCAAGAAGGACGCCAACCCCGTGCAAGTGGAGCGTTGGCCTATCACGTTTTCGAAGTCATGGACGCGATTGAACGGGCACCGAAATTCGGCGCCTATCAGACGATAGAAAGCCGTTGCGCGGCACCCGAGCCTTTACCGGTCGATTTCCTGAATGATGAGAGGAAGGAATTGGTTCATGCCGATTGAGACACTCGACTTTGCTCAGCCATTCTTTCGCGTCCAGCACATAACTGACGAGCGCAGAATTTCTATCGAGGGTCGCGCCATCGTCCTTAACCTTGGGGGGCGAAATCTCTGTGTCGAGGATCAGATCATTGCGCCGCTTTCCTCCGTGATCGTGCAAGACAGCACGCTTAGCGGCGTGGAACGTGCAGTCATTGTCCGCGATTTCGACGCCCATGCCGATGACAACGAGTTGTTTGCATGGGTGAAAGATACATGGCCATCTGCTTTTGATGTTCGCCAAGAGGAGCGACTGCGCGGTGTCAGCCACTACATGTCGCCGAAGGTCTTCGTGGGTAACGTTGGACTGACCATGTACCACTCGGGCTCGGTGCCGCTGAATGTCGGATTGCACAAGGATCATCCGTTCTGCCCGGTACCGGGGTTTCGCGAAGTGCATACGCAAATCGTAGGCTTTGGCAAAATGCAGCAATGCCGCGAACGGGACGTTGAAACCCTTTACCTCGAAGAATTCATGGCCCCCGGCACGACGCACAAGCCGATGTATGACGCTGAAGGCAACTATCCCTGGCATCAATACGAGACGATTACCCCCAGCATCTTCATGGCGGTGGAAATGCTGCCCGAGGGCGCACGGGTCCCGGAAATGGAGATTCAGAATGGCTGAGAGACTTTTTTCCGAAGACCTGAACTTTGACGGACCTTTCCCCCGTTTGTCTCGTCGTTTGAGGCTGGGCGTCGTTGGCGGCGGACGTATCTCTGTCACGCAGGCAACGGCCGCGCGGATGGCCGACCGGTGGGAGGTCGCCGCAGGCGCGCTCAGTTCAGATGCGGAGCGCAGCAAAGCGCGCGGGGCCGAGTGGTTCCTGCCGGCCGACCGGTGCTACGCGTCGTTCGAGGAGATGGCGCAGGCCGAGGCGGCACGCCCGGATGGCGTTGATGCCGTCATGATCACTACTCCGAACCACGTTCATTTTGAAGCTGCCAAAACGTTTCTGGAGGCAGGCATTGATGTACTGTGCGACAAACCCCTGACTAACGAAGTTGCCGAGGCCGAGGGGCTTGAAGAGATCACCGCGCGCACGGGAAACATCTTTGCTGTCGGCTATGCGATGTCGTGTTTTCCAGTAATCCGTCAGGCCAAACAAATCGTGGCGGAAGGCGGCATCGGTAAAATCAACCAAATCCACGTCGAGTTCATGCAAGACTGGATGACGCCCGATGATGTGGCTGATGCGCCCCATGTCAAATGGCGGCTGGACCCAAAGATTTCTGGCCCGACTAGTTGCGTCGGCGATATCGGCACCCATGCCGCGCATCTCGCCAGTTTTGTCTCGGGTCTGCCGATGACCGATCTGCGGGCTGAATTCCATGTTTGCGGCGCGCCAAAGCCTTTGGAAGACACAGTTTTCATGTTCACCCGTTACCAAAATGAAGTTCCGGGCACCCTGATGGCGACGCGCCTTGCTCCCGGAAATCGGGGTGGGTTGCGGTTGCGGATATTCGGGAACGAAGGAGGCCTCGAGTGGGACCTGGAGAATTCGGAACAGCTGAAGTTCAATCGGTTCGGTGAGCCGGATCGTACCATCAGCCGAGGTCACGGGCATGGTATCGGACCCGGCGCAGAACGTCTGATCCGTACCGCGCGTGGCTTCCCTGAAGGGATTATCGAAGCGTGGGCCAACCTCTATACGGAATTTGCTATGGCTGTAGCTGCGCGTCGGGATGGCGTTACTGTTCCGGCCGATTGGCTTACTTATCCCAGTGTCGAACAAGGGGCAGATGGCGTCCGGTTTATTGACGCCTCAGTGCGCTCTCACCAGTCCGGAGGGAACTGGGTCACTCTCTAAGGCCCTGCCAACACGAATGTAAAACACGCCCGGGCTATTGCCCGGGCATTTTCATTTCCTGCCCAGTATTAAAAGTTGATATTTTAAAAAATATCAGATATTTTTTACTACGTGTGATGAATTTTAGATTCGCAGACACGTGGAGCTGTCGTTCATGGTGAAACCCGAAGAGGCTGGCACAAGCCCCTCTCTCTATTCCTTGGCGCATCTGACGCTGATCGGCTGTACGCCGCCCGAGCTGGTCTATATCGCCGCGCGGGCCGGTTACGGTGCCGTCAGCCCTCGGTTCATTCCGATGCATGTGCCCGGCGAATTCACCCAATCCCCGATCGACAAGGCGCAGGTGCAGGCCACCAAGACGGCTCTTTCCACCACCGGCTTGAAAGTCCTGGATGTCGAGCTTGCGCGTATCACCGAAGATGTCGATCCGCGCAGTTTTGAGCCGTCACTGGAGATCGGCGGAGAACTGGGCGCCAAACGTATGATCATGAGCGCGTGGACCAATACCCGCGATGATCGTGACTTTCTGATCGACGTCTATTCTGAGACCTGCGAACTGGCAGCACCCTATGGACTGACGGTGGACCTTGAGTTCCCAAGCTTCTCCCGCTTGCGCACTCTGGATGAGGCGCTGGATATTGTCCGCGCCTCTGATCAGCCGAATGGCGGTATTCTGGTCGATACGCTCTACCTGCATCTCAGCCGTGTCGATCTGGGAGAGCTTTTGCACGTCCCTTCGGACCTGTTCCATTTCCTGCATATCTCCGATTGCCTACCCGGCATCGCTGATACGCGCGAGGGCATGATCCAGCTAGCGCGCGATGCGCGGCTCTATCCTGGCGAAGGTTGGATCGATTTCACCGGCATCATCGAACGGATGCCGCCCGTCGACTATTCTATTGAACTGCCCAACCAAAGCCGCGTTGCCGAGTTGGGATATGAAGAACACGCGCGTCGCTGTCTCAGCCACGCCAAGCAAACATTCGGCGAGGCGCGGTCACAGCGCCGTATGCCCGATGCAGCCATTCTAAAACACCAAGAGGATCATCATGGGCAAAGAGCTCACTGAAAACGACCGTAATATGGCGGCCGATATGCTGGCGCGCGCCCGCGCTGCCATGGCCGAAATCGAGGATTGGGATCAGGACAGGCTGGACCGCCTGTCTCAGGCCATAGCGTGGTATGCGGGCAATGAGAAAACCTTCACGCGTCTGGCCCAGCAAGGCGTGGACGAAAGCGGTATCGGAGATCGCGAAGGGCGCCCTGCGAAGCGATTTAAGATTCACATGGTGCTGCGTGATGTACTGCGCACGCCCTCGACGGGGATCGTCGAAGTCGACGAAGAAAAGGGGCTCGTGAAATACGCCAAACCTGCTGGTGTGATCGCCTCCTTGATTCCCATGACCAACCCTGCGATGACGCCACCGGTGACCGGCGTGTCCGCCGCAAACGCCCGGAATGCGGTCATCTTCAGCCCGCACCCGCGAACCGCCCATACCACCTTTGAGATGGTCGAGGTCATGCGCGCAGCCTGCCGTGCGGCCGGTGCCCCCGAAGACCTATTCCAGTCGATCCGCAAACCATCGATCCCGTTAACACAGCACCTCATGGAAATTTGTGACCTGACTCTGGCAACGGGTGGCAAGCCGATGGTCAAAGCGGCCTACAGTTCTGGGCGCCCGGCCTATGGTGTCGGCGCGGGCAATTCGTCCATCGTCATCGATGAAACCGCCGATCTGGACATCGCCGCGCAGAACACTCGCATTTCAAAGACCTCCGACTTTGGGTCGGGCTGCTCGGCCGACGGCAACATCATCATCCAGCGCTCAGTTTACGACGATATGGTCAAGGCGCTTCAAGCCGAGGGCGGCTACCTGTGTTCGGATGAAGAGAAGGCCATGCTCGAAGCGGCCATGTGGGATGAAAAGGGAAACCGTACGTTTCCGACCATCGCCTGTCCGCCGCAGCAAACGGCCAAGGTCGCCGGTTTTAGCATCCCCGAAGATCGCAAGTTTCTGATGGTTGAAAATCAGGGGCAAATCGGCCCGCAGCACAAGTTCTCCAAGGAAAAACTGACCACGTTGATGGCGCTTTATCACTTCGACACGTTCGATGATGCGCTGGAAACAGTCAGCCAGATATACAACACGGGGGGCAAGGGCCATTCCTGCGGCATCTACAGCCACAATGACGATCACATCGATCGGTTGGCGCGTCTGGCTCCGGTCAGCCGTATGATGGTGCGTCAGCCTCAATCCAAGGCCAATGCGGGTGCCTGGACCAATGGCATGCCCATGACCAGCAGCCTGGGCTGCGGCATCTGGGGCGGCAACATCACCAATGAAAACGTCACCATGAAACATATGATGAACTACACTTGGGTCAGCCGTCCAATCCCCGAGGATCGCCCCTCGGAGGCGGACTTGTTCGGTGAGTTCTACGGACAGGAGGTCGCGTGATGGACGGAGCGAAACTGGACGGCAAAACCGTTGCCGAACATATCGTTGACTTTCTCGAACGCCGTGAGGTCAAGCACGTTTTCGGCCTGTGCGGCCACACGAACATCGCGGTACTGGCTGCGCTGGCGGAAAGTCCCATCGATTTCGTCACCGTACGGCACGAACAAATAGCCAGCCATGCGGCGGACGCTTATGCCCGCGTGACGGTCAAGGCCTCGGTGGTCTTGTCTCACCTCTCCCCAGGTTTGACAAACTGCGCCACTGGGGTCGCCAACGCCGCACTGGACTGTATCCCGATGGTCGTGATCGCGGGCGATATTCCTACGCACTACTACGGCAAACATCCTCATCAGGAAGTGAACCTGCATGCAGACGCCGCCCAGTGGGAGATCTATCGTCCCTTCGTAAAACGCGCCTGGCGGGTCGACCGGGCAGACCTGATGGCCGAAATTCTGGAAAAGGCGTTTCATCTCGCTGAAAGTGGCCAGCCCGGGCCGGTACTGGTCAACGTCCCCATGGACATCTTCTCCGAGGTGATCCCCTCGGACAGTTTCGACCGTATTCGCGACAACACGCGCGCGCTCAAGAAACCGTCGATTGACGACGAGACAGCGGGAGAGATTGTCGAAGCGTTGGCTAAAGCCGAAAACCCTGTCGCTTATGTCGGCGGCGGCATCCTGCTGGCGCAAGCCAGTGAGGAATTGCATGCATTCGTTGAACATATGGGACTGCCCGTCGCGCATTCCCTGATGGGCAAGGGCGCGCTGCGGGACGACCATCCGCTTGTTCTGGGAATGACTGGCTTTTGGGGCACAGAACTGGTCAACCAATCCTGCCTTGACGCCGACTACATCTTCGCCGTGGGAACACGGTTCAAAGAGGCAGATTGTTCCAGTTGGTATCCCGGCTATACGTTCAACATTCCCGGTTCGAAGGTCATCCATATCGACATCGAACCGCAGGAAATCGGCCGTAATTATCCCACTGAGGTCGGCGTCGTTGCGGACGCCAAGGCCGCTTTGCGCGTCCTCAACCGGGTCGCCCGCGAGATGTATCCTGAGGGCTTCAAACGCCCCGCGCTGGAACAGAAGATCGCTGACTTCCGGACGGACTTCAAAGCGCGCAACGTGGAAATGGCGACCTCATCGGCCTTTCCAATGATGCCCGAGCGTATTCTGGCAGATACCCGCAAGGCACTGCCCGAGGATGCCATTATCACTACGGATGTGGGATGGAACAAGAACGGCGTCGGACAGCAATTCGATATCCTAACACCCGGTTCAATACTGACCCCGGGCGGGTTCGCGACGATGGGTTTTGGCCCTCCGGGCGCGATCGGCGCGAAACTGGCAGCCCCGGATCGCGTGGTGCTTAGCCTCGTTGGCGATGGTGGGTTTGGTCAAAACCCGTCAATGTTGGCGACAGCGGTCGAGCTTGATCTGGGCATCATCTGGCTGGTTATGAACAACAACGCCTTCGGAACGATCGCCGGCCTTCAAAAAGCGCATTACGGTCTGACCTATGGAACCACGTTCCCCGGATCAGCCGCCGCACCCGCAAACGGACCGGGCTATGCCGACATAGCGCGAGCCTACGGCGCGGAAGGGCACAGACTCAGCGCTGCCGACGAACTGTTGCCTGCACTGGAAGCGGCAATCGCCAGTGGCAAGGCAACCGTGCTTGATGTGCCAATGATCAATAACCCAACCCCAACGACCGGACATTGGAACATCTTGGACATATACTCGCCGGACAAAGAGGTATCTCACGTCGCGACTTGACGAAACTGGGCGCGTTCAGACGCGCCCAGTTGCTTGTGCCAATGCACATCCGTATTCGAGAAAATATCAACAGCTTCAGGGCCGATCCGCAAATGTGAGATTGGGGCGGAGAAATCGGTTTTCGCTGTCGATCGGGACGTTGGAGACCACGAACAGAGCGTACCATAAGATTGACGATCAGTGATTTGATAACAGGAGTAGCTTCACGCCTGACTTAAGCGGCGCTAGTCTCCGGTCCTGGCAATGCTGAAAGGAGCCGCCCAATGTCCCTCTTTTCTAAACTATTCGGTGCCAGCGGAAAGTCTGAGCCGGAGCCGGTTTCGTACAAAGGGTTCGAGATTTTCCCTGACCTGATGCCCGAGGGCGGTAAATACCGCCTATTGGCCCGTATCGAGAAGATCATAGACGGAGATCGCAAGACCCATACGGTGATCAGTGCGGATGTCTTTGAAAGCCGGGATCAGGCTGAAAGCTTCAGCATCGCAAAGGCGAAGCAGGTGATTGACGAGCAGGGCGCACGCCTTTTCGGCTCAGAAAACCGGTAGCTTGAAGCCCGCTGTGTAATCGGCAGGTACCATGTGAATGGCTTAGTTCGCATGAACTGCGGACGCAAAACGGGGTGAATTCCACCGATGTCACAGAAATAACCTGTGGATGCGTTCTGGCACCAACGAGATTTTGAGGTTCAATGCTCCCACCCCCCTCGCGTGTTCTCCGAGCGTTTTACTCAGGCCTTCTGAATTCTAAGGTTACGCCGGGTCTGACGATGGATCGGATCGCTGATCGTGAATTGGCCTGCACATTCTGGGTGCCCATTGATGATGACCCCGCTAGAGACGTTGCTCGCCATAGCGCTTGTTTAGCATATCTACGTCTGCGGCCACCGTCAGATCGTTTTCAGAATAACCGAGTTGCCGGGCCAGGTCTGTAACGGCCTCCACAAGTTGCCCGTTCGGAGGCGTTATTGGAGAGGGCAGCGTGAACCGGATATTGTCAACCGGCGGAGCGTTCAGGTCATAAACTGCCGGACCCAAAAGTGCATCCAAAAGGGTTGTGACTTCCTTCTCGCCACTTTTGTACAAGTCTTCAAAGCGAAAAAGCCCTATGAAACCCTGTCTGTTATGCTGTTCCAACACGAACCGGTTCAGCTCCAGCCAATGGAACAGGTTTCGTTCGAAAGGGCTGAACCCTTGCCCGCGTTCTGCAATTTCGCTGTAGTGCAGATTGGAATCGCTGGTGTGGATCATAGCCCGGCGTTCAAAGGGCTTCCCCCGCCTGATCTCGGGCCAAAACAGGCCGTGCGTCGTCAGGGAGGCCGCCACATGGAACGGATTTCGAACCAGGTGCGCAAATCTGAAAGACCCCTTGAAACGATCCGCCAGGTAAGGCAGCCATGCATAAGACGGCCAGCCCGCGTCCAGATAAGAAACACCGCCGGCAATCGCATCCTCAATTTCTATCAGTTTCCGCTGCAGGGGTATGTTTCTTCCCAGTGCGCCTGGCAGTTTTTGCGGTCGTCGAAACACACGTCTGGAAAAAAAGTCCGGTCCCAAACTTTCATGTTCGACAATTGCATCTGGATGAGATCGGGCTGCAATCGATGCAATGTTCTGGGTGGAGGTTCGCCCGGTAGACAGCAGAAAGCTCGCATTAGCCATATTCGGATCAGCCTCAGATTTTTTGGCATTTGTTGAATCACAGATTCTTAAAGCGGTACAGGCGTGATTGCGCAATTGATGCAAGGTTGCGTGCCCTGGGCGACATCCGCAAAAAAAGCCGCTGTTCGAAACAGCGGCTTTTCAAGAAATCCCGGATCAGGAAAGGTCAGTTGCCGATGGTCTGCAGATAGGCAATCAGATCTGCACGCTCCTGCGGCTTGTTGAGGCCTGCAAAGCTCATGGTGGTGCCCGAGATGTAATCACGCGGCTTGGCCAGGAACGCATCCAGCGCCTCGGGTGTCCAATTGCCGCCATGGGCTTGCATTGCGGGGGAATACCCGCCGAAGCCGCTGGCCGATGCGACCGGGCGATCAACCACACCGTACAGGTAAGGACCGGTGCCGTTCGCGCCATCTTCCAGCTTGTGGCAGGCCGAGCATTTGCGGAACACGCGCGCACCCTTTTCGGGGTCAGCAGCGGCGAGCAGGTCTTCAAAGACCACTTCTTCGCCGTCGGCGCTTTCGCCAGCGCTGTCGGTTTCGATGATGTACGAGGCCGTCTCGCCATGCCCATCAACATGGTAAAGAGCCTCTGCGCCCCACTTGGCCAGAAGCAGCACCAGGAAGGTGCCAAACAGGCCTGCTGCGGCCTTGGTAACTGTCATCGTGTCGAACATTGATCGCGAGTCCATTTCAGCTGTCTGCGGGGTGTCTAAGGCTTCCCCTGACAAGAGGCAAGGTATAGACACCGCGACTAAACGCCCAATCCACGAACTTGTTGCACGGAATCGACCAAATGACCAATCGTATCGCATTTCAGGGAGAACCCGGCGCCTACAGCCACGAGGCCTGCCGCAACGCCCGCCCCGATATGGAGGCCCTGCCCTGCCGCACCTTCGAAGACGTCATCGAATCGGTTCGGTCCGGCGATGCGGATCTGGCGATGTTGCCGGTTGAAAACACGACCTATGGCCGGGTGGCTGACATTCACCGGCTGCTGCCGCATAGCGGGCTACACATCATCGACGAAGCCTTCGTGCGTGTACATATCAACCTACTGGGTGTTCCGGGGGCCAGTCTGGCTGATGTCACAGAGGCGCATTCTCATCTGGTCCTGTTGCCTCAATGCGCAGGGTTCCTGAAGGAGCACGGCATTCGTGGCCGCGTCAGCCCAGATAACGCCCGCGCGGCCCGCGAAGTCTCAGAACAGGGTGAGGTGCATTCAGCGGCCCTGGCCAGCGAACTGGCGGGCGAGATTTACGGCCTGAATGTGCTGGCCCGTCATATCGAAGACCGGGACAACAACACCACCCGCTTTCTGGTGATGTCCCGTGCGGCCAACATGTCACGCCGCGGCACCCATGGTATGATCACCAGCTTTGTCTTTCAGGTGCGCAACATCCCGGCGGCACTTTATAAGGCGATGGGCGGCTTTGCGACCAACGGCGTCAACATGACCAAGCTGGAAAGCTATATGGTGGACGGGTCTTTTACCGCGACGCAATTCTATGCGGACATCGTGGGCCACCCGGACGACGAAAACGTCCGACTGGCCATGGACGAGTTGGAGCATTTCACCACAAATGTCGAAATCCTCGGCGTCTATCCAGCGGCCCAACCGCGCGGCTAGAGCAGTTCGGGGACACTGAACTCGGACCTTCGCTTGCCGCCGCGCCACGCCGCAATTACGGATGCGGCGTTTGCTTCGATATCTTTGGTTGTGTCGATTTCGAGGTCGTAAGTCCTGCCAACGTGAATCGTGTGGAAATCACGCGCGGCGCTTCCCTGTTGTCGGTTTGATCTGGTTTTCTCTCTTTCAACCAGAACGTCCAGCGGACATTGTACGCCGACAAACAGAACGTCGTGGCTGGCAAGTTGCCGCTTCAGGGTTTCCACCCACCCGCTCGTATCCAGAATATGCTCAAGAATCAGATTATTCCCGGCGTTGGCATAGGCAGCCAACGAATGATGAAAGCCATCGAACACGGCCTCCCGTTGGGACTGCCACACAAATTCTCCACTATTGAACCGTTCCACAGGCAGAACACCGGAATCACGCAGATGATCAATTGAAATGTGCCAGAACGGCTGATCAATTGTATTTTGCAGGTGAACCGCCACAGTCGTCTTTCCGCTACTGGATGCGCCGTGGAGAAAAATGATGTGACTCATGCAGCCCCCCTTGGCCCAGACGAGCGCGAGACTAGAACCCGTGCAAGTGCCGTTCTTCCAACTCGCGGGCAAAGTCGCTCAAGCGGGACTGGAACTGTCGCCGGAATCGGGCCTGTCCCAGTTTAAGCGACTGGAGCAGCAGGCGCGCGGGCAGGGTTTTTGCCGCCAGCGACATCTGGACGCTCAGCCGTGTACGGCGTTGCGACAAAGCAAGAAACTCGATGGCCGTGTTGCCGCTCATACCTTTGCTGCTGGATTCGAACTGCAACAGCGATGGCTGATCGAATTCCGTCATGACAATCGTGATCTGACGCGGTTTGTTGCGGATATTGAGTTGAGTTTCCCAGGTCATACCAGGTTGAGGTGTGGCCTGCGCGTTCAAACGGCGAACCTCAACTCCGCGCCGCATGGCCATCCGTTCAAACCGATCAAAATCGGCGACCATGTCAAATACCGTGCCGATCGGTGCTTCGATATCTTCGTGCGCTACAAACTGCATTTTTGCGTCTTCTCGGCCCTCTCACGTGGCGATTTGCCTTTAATCCAACGTATCGGCAAGCCAGCTTTGCAACAGAAAATGCGCAATCGCGCCTTTACGGGCGGGCATCAGGGTCGGATGTTCTCCGGCAAAGGCCTGCATCATCTCGGATCGGCTGACCCACATTGCGTCTTCAATTTCGACCGGGTCAATTCGGATATCGCGCGAAAGCGCTTCGCCTGCACAGCCGAACATCAGCGAAGCGGGAAAGGGCCAGGGCTGACTGGAGAGATACTGTACCTCTCCGACAGGCACGCCGGCCTCTTCCATTACCTCGCGACGCACTGCGGCCTCAAGCGTTTCACCCGGCTCCACAAATCCCGCCAGCAATGAGTACATGCCTTCGGGCCATCCGGGCGAGCGGCCCATCAGCACCGAATTGCCATGGGTGATCAGCATGATCACCACCGGGTCTGTGCGGGGGAAATGCTGGCCACCGCAAGACGGGCAGCCGCGCTGCCACCCGGCCTGCGACATCTGGCTGGCCGCCCCACAGCGGGCGCAGAATTTATGCGTCTCGTGCCAGCCGACAATTGCCTTGGCGGTTGCCGCCAATTCGGCATCGCGGGGCGTCAGATGCGTCATGATCCGGCGCAGTTCGGCAAAGACCTGACCGTCCGGCAGATCCGGGTGCTGCTGTGTGCTGCGGTCGACAAAATCTCCGACACCGGTCAGGTCCAACCCCTCCGCCGCCCAATTCGAGATATCCATCGCAAAGACCGGCGCACGATCATTGGACAAGCCAAGCAGGACCGGGCTTTCGATCATGCCGCCGGGGCCGCTTTGCAGCAGCGGGTGCGACATCGAGACCATGGCCAGCCGATCCAGCGCCTCACCCTCGACCAGCAACTTGCCGCGCCACAGCAAAAGACACCGAGCAGCCTGGTCGGTCATGGCTTGGGTCAACGCGTCTGCATCGGCGCGTATCTGCGCGGCCCGATCCAGACCCGAGCCGCCAAAGGTCACCTGTTCTGCGCGTTTCATTCCATGATCCCTGCCTGCCGCCTGAAAGGGCTGCCATGTCGGCGGCTGTGGTGCAACGGCATTTCGCCAGAAAAAATTTTCGTGCGCCGCCGAATGACCGCAGCATTGCCTCGGAATTTGCACTAAATCTACCGCTTAGTGAACATTCAGTTACTTACACAGCCAAAAGTAGAAGACTTGAAGCCCTCCCCACCGCCCTCTCAGAAACAGGTTCCGCGCGCGCGCGTCCGGATTCTGGCCACCTCCGACCTTCACATGAATCTGACCGGGTTTGACTATTACGTCGATCGGCCCGACCCGGGTGTCGGTCTGTCCCGAACAGCCACGTTAATACGTTCCGCGCGGTCTGAGGCGACTGCAAATGGTGCGCAGGTCCTGCTGTTCGACAACGGGGATGCATTTCAGGGCACTCCGCTTGGCGATTGGGCCGCAGAGCAACCGCCGGGCGAGCATCCGCTGCCCAAGGCGTTTGCCGCGTTGGGTTATGATGCAATCGGATTGGGGAACCACGATTTTGCATTTGGTATCGATACTTTGAAGGCGATTCTGGCGCACAGCCCTTGTCCTGCGCTGGGTAGCAATGTCCGAGCTTTGACAGGCAAGTCGTTCCTTCTGCGCAAGGTTGTCTTGCAGCGCGCCCTATCGGTTTCAGGTCGCGATGTTCCGATCCGGATCGGTGTGTTTTCTGTGATTCCCCCTCAGACCACACGATGGGAGGCACGCCGCATTGAAGGTCGTCTGGACGTGGGCGACATGCTCGAAATAGCGCAGGAGGTTGCAACCGAACTGCGACATGAAGGATGCGATCTGGTCATCGCCCTTGCCCATTCCGGTCTGGCCCAGGCGGACCCTCGTCCGGGAATGGAAAACGCGGTGATTCCGATGGCCAAAATCGCCCAGATTGATGTAATCATTGCGGGGCATACACACCTGACGCTGCCCGGTGCTGCACATGCTGGCCTGCCCCATGTCGACGCGAAACAGGGCCGGGTCCACGGCACACCCGTGGTGATGCAGGGCTGGGCCGGCTCTCATCTGGGTATCATCGATCTGGAGTTGGTCCGGAATTCATCCAACACCTGGCAAATCACCCACAGCCGGACCGAGGCGCGACCAATTGTCAAGGCCGGGGATTCCGTCGCCGAAGATCCCGAAATGCTACGCTTGTTCACTCCGGGGCACGAAAAAACCCGCAAACGCGTGGCGAAGCCCGTTGGGCAACTGTCGCAGCCATTGCATAGTTTTTTCTCTTTTTTCGCGCCGGATCGCTGTTTGGCTTTGATCGCCGCCGCGCAAGCCGCGGCCCTGCGCCCCATTCTCGCCGGCACCGCTTTTGAAGGCATCCCCATCCTCTCTGCCGCCGCCCCCGCGAAATTCGGAGGGCGCGCGGGGCCAGGCTACTATACGCATGTTCCAGCAGGCGAAATTTCCGTCCGCCACATCGCTGACCTGCATGTTTTTCCCAACGAAATAAGGGCGGCAGTGGTCTCGGGCGCGCAGATCAAAGACTGGCTGGACATGTCAGCCGGGATTTACAACCGTCTGTCTGACGGACCAGCCCGAATGCTGGCCGACCCCCAACGCACCGGTCACAACTTGGACGTCTTGCACGGGGTGACCTACCAGATCGACCTGTCCGCGTCAGCGCGGTTTGACGAGGCGGGACGGGTCATTGATCCGAAAAGCTCCAGAATTCGGGATTTGCGTTTTGGCGAAGTCCCCATCGACCCCCGGCAAGAGTTCATCATTGCATCAAATGACTATCGCCTGAACGGCGGAGGGAATTTCCCGTTGGTCGATCAGATCACGCCTATCCCTCTGCCCACCTTGAGGATTCACGACATATTGTGCGCTTATGTTGCCGGGCAGTTGCCCACAGACCCGCTGGCGGACGCGCCGCACCCCTTCACTTTTGCCCCGGCACACGGCCAGCAAGCGGTGGCGCTCACCAGCCCCGAAGCTCACGCCTATCTGGACGAATTACAGACCTATGATCCGCAGCCTCTTGGCCTGAACGCCGATGGCTTTCTGCAGGTGGAGCTGACACTCTGACGGGTTGCCATTTTCATTGTGCGGACTTATATCAGCGTTTGAGAGGTTGGCGCGGGCGAGCGCCTCGCCAACCTGGTCAGGTCCGGAAGGAAGCAGCCACAACGAGCCCCGCTTGGGTCGATGTCCAACCTCTCACTTGTAACCACCAGCCGCAGGAGGGTTTTTATGATTGTTTCAAAAGCTCCTCGGGCGGATCGGTTCTGAACCACTGACATCACCGACTGCCTGAGCACACCTCTGACGGATGCGCGTGCGCCATCTGTTGGAATCGTTGTACCTGATGACAGGCAGAACAATGTCCAATTCTCTTTCGGACCTCGGATGGTCCTCTTTCTTTGCCGGGCAACTTGAGGCAAATCCTTCTCTGGTGCCGCACCGAATTTCCGCTGTGCACCGCGACCACCTTATCGGACTGACACCGGAGGGTGAGATACCTTTGATCACCCCCGCTCGACCAACCGGCGATTTTGCGGTTGGGGACTGGGTGCTGGCGGATGCGCAGGGTCGTGTTCACCAGGTTCTGGACCGTCGCAGTATTCTGCAACGTCGCGCGGCCGGAACGGGTGCCGCCCAGCAATTGATCGCAGCCAATGTCGATGTGCTGTTCATTGTCAGCTCATGCAATGCCGACTTCAGCCTGCCCCGGCTAGAGCGCTATCTGGCGCTGGCGCATCAGGCCGGATGCTATCCGGTGATCGTCCTGACCAAGGCCGATGAATGCCCCGATCCCTGCGCGTTTTCGGATCAGGCTCAAAAGCTGGGTCCGTTTGTGACTGTGCTGACACTCGACGCGCTGGACCCCGCGCAGGTGGATCAGGTGCTGTCGTGGTGCCCGGCAGGTCAGACCTCGGCTTTGGTTGGATCCTCTGGTGTCGGCAAGACAACTCTGGCCAACGGGATGACCGGGCACAGCGCGGCCACAGCGGGCATCCGCGAAGACGACGCACGCGGGCGGCACACAACAACCGCGCGGTCTCTGAACCGGATGATCAATGGTGGCTGGCTGATCGATACGCCGGGAATGCGCGCCTTGCGGCTATTGGATGCGCGCGACGGGGTGGATGAGGTATTCTCGGACATTTCCGATTTGTCTCACGCCTGCCGGTTTGCCGATTGCCAGCATCTGACCGAACCGGGATGTGCGGTTTTGGCCGCCATCGAATCCGAAGAGTTGGATCCGGACCGGGTTGCCCGCTGGCGCAAATTGCGGCGTGAGGATCAGCGCAATTCGGAAACCGTTGCTCAATCGAGGGCGCGGGACAAGGCGTTCGGCAAGATGGTGCGATCCGTCATGCAGGACAAGAAATCGCAGCGGCGGACCTGATCAACTGGGGCACCGATTCGCCGGTGCCTTAACTCTGCCGGATCAGGCTGGGCCAAACCGCTGCGTTGCGACGCGCAAACACACCGATATGCCCGATCCCGGGCAGGCCGTAATCCGCCGGTTTCAGAAGGTGCCGCCGCGCCTTGGGGCCATAAAGATCCGCCAGCCTCCAAACCGCGTCTGGGGGCACCATCTGATCGTCTTCAAAAGCAAACAGATCGACGGGGGTTCCGGTCTCATGCCATGTGGCCGCGGGAAGGGCCCCACCGATATCGGGATGATAACTGACGGGCGAGGTGCACCACTTACGCCATTGCCAATAGACCGGCGCAGGCAGGTCAGACCCAAAGCCCAGCGCCTTACCCGGCAGGTATCCCAATGTTCTTACCGCCAAAGGGGCGTGTCCGTACCAGAACAAACCCGCCAATGCGCGATAGGGCCACGGGTGATCTGCCAAAGTGACCATGCCCGCACAGACGCAAATCATCCGGTCGATCGCTTCGATATCCGGCTGAACCGGTCCCAGCATACCGCCCACGGAATGACCTATGGTCCACAAAGCCGCCCCGGGGAACCGTCGATGCATCTCTGCGCGTGCTGCAGGCATATCCACCAGCGCCCAATCCGCCATTGCCACCCGAGACACCCTAAGGTGCCCGGTCAACGAATGTCCAAAATCCCTGTAGTCATAGGTCAGACAGGCCATCCCTTGTTCTGCCGCCAGCCAATGCGCGAAATGCTGATAATAATCCCGTGGCACGCCGGTTGCACTGTTCATAACAACAACGGTTTCGGGCTCGGAAGCAGGCAGATACAACCGACCGGACAAACGCGCCGGACCGGATGGAAGCTGTATGTCTTCGATCAAAACGGCGTGCTGGTCGTCCAACATTCGACCCTCCGGACGCAACTGAACTATTCGGTTCACCCCTCAATACGCCCTGTCATACAGCTTCATGTCAAGACAGACCCGACGTCACCGGATTGTCCAGGCATCATGGTCGCCGTACGCAAGCGATTTTATCGTATTCCGCTTGACTCGGATGTTGCACCGCCGCTAGCCATGAACCGATGGTTTTCGCACCTCATCCGAGGTCGAAATGAAAAGGGAACACGGTGCGGTTCTGCCCGACGACGCTCGGGACGAACCAAGGCCGCGACTGCCCCCGCAACTGTAAGCGGAGAGCGATGCCGGAATGCCACTGACCGAAAGGTTGGGAAGGCCGGCAAAGCAACGACCCGCAAGTCAGGAGACCTGCCATCTGAACAAAAACCGAAACTCGGGCGGGGTGTCCGGGCGGGTCGTCAGCTTGCTGTCACACCTGTCTTTCACCCTTCGTCCAGCGCGGAGGGCGCATATATGATCTGGAAGACCAAAACACACACATTCTCGGCAACCGTATGCCAAGTCACCGGCCAACCGTGCCCGGCACTTGCCCGCATGGCACGCGGCCTGACACGGGCCATGGCAACCGCGCACCCCGTAACGCATGAGACATTTCAGGTCGAAGGCAGCAGCGAATTGACCCATTGCGCGGACGGATGTACCGCGCGGTTCCGGGCAAACCCCGACGAGGTCCGTATCTTTTGCGGGGCCACAGCGGATGCAGAGATCGAAACGCTGGATGTCTATGCTGACATGATGTTTGGCGACGGCTGCACTGGCCTGCCTTCGATACGCGCAGCCACACCGCCCTGCGCGATGATCGAGGCACTGACGCTAACGTCCGAGATTGCCGATCAGCAGTTTGAAGGCGCCCACGCCTGAGGTCAGCTTTGAGCCCGGATATTCGCGGGGGCTCGCGCCCATGCCAACTGGGCATCCGTCTCGACCGCGCAAGGGCGTACCTTGCGCAATCGCGCCAATGCGGCGTCCGGGTGTTCGCCGCATTCCACCATAACCCGCAACACAATCATCCCGGACCGCCCGCATCCGCCTCGGCAATGCACCAGCACCCGACCGCCACCGGCAAGAGAATGCCGAACTGCTAAGCCGACTTCGGGCCAGGCCGCGGTGACATTGGGTCCGGGTGCCCCAAAATCCTCAACCGGCAAATGCGCCCACCGGCTGGCACGCCCCTGAATGTCGCTGCCAAAATACCTTGCACCATCCTGCAGCATCTCGACTTCGGTGGTCATTGAGATAACAAGCCCCGGCTTCCAGGCCACAATCAGCTCAAGATCTCCGGCGTAATCCCCGCCACGCCCCGGCATCGAGGTCAGCGCAAGCGTCCCTCCGCCCACTTGCAGAGCGTAAACCACCAGCTGAGTCATTTGCCGACCCTTTCAAAACACACAAAAAAACCACCCTTGAAAACCTGCAATCGACTTTATCGCCCCGCCACCACAATCCAAAGAAATTTCCTGCGCTGCGGATGTGGACGCGGACAGCAGCGGCCTCTACGCTGCGGCAGAACTCGAATCCGCGAAAGCAGACATGACCGACACGCCCAGCCCCGCCTATCAGGTTCTCGCCCGAAAATACCGCCCGGAAACCTTTGCCGATCTGGTCGGCCAGGACGCCATGGTGCGCACCCTGAAAAACGCGTTCGAGGCCGACCGGATCGCGCAGGCCTTCATCATGACCGGCATCCGCGGCACCGGCAAAACTACCACCGCCCGGATCATCGCCAAGGGCATGAACTGCATCGGTCCCGACGGCGAAAGCAAACCGACCACCGAGCCTTGTGGCCAGTGCGAACACTGCGTGGCCATCATGGAAGGCCGCCATGTCGATGTAATGGAGATGGACGCCGCCAGCCGCACCGGCGTCAATGATATTCGCGAGATCATCGACAGCGTTCGGTATCGCGCGGCCTCGGCCCGCTACAAGATCTATATCATCGACGAGGTCCACATGCTGTCGACCAGCGCCTTCAACGCGCTGCTCAAGACGCTTGAGGAACCGCCCGAGCATGTGAAGTTCATCTTTGCCACCACCGAGATCCGCAAGGTTCCCGTGACGGTGCTGTCGCGCTGCCAGCGCTTCGACCTGCGCCGGATCGAGCCCGAAGACATGATCGGCCTGCTGCGCAAGATCGCCGACGCCGAAGGCGCCCAGATCGCCGAAGATGCGCTGGCGCTGATCACGCGGGCCGCCGAAGGCTCAGCCCGCGATGCAACCTCGCTGCTGGATCAGGCCATATCCCACGGCGCGGGCGAGACCAGCGCCGATCAGGTGCGTGCGATGCTGGGCCTGGCCGACCGGGGCCGGGTGCTGGACCTGATCGACATGATCCTGCGCGGCGATGCGGCGGGGGCCCTGACCGAACTGAGCGCCCAATACGCTGAAGGGGCCGACCCTCTGGCCGTTCTGCGCGATCTGGCCGAGATCACGCACTGGGTTTCGGTCGTCAAGATCACTCCCGACGCTGCCGAGGACCCAACCGTTTCCCCCGACGAACGCGCCCGCGGCCAGCAAATGGCCGAGGCGCTGCCAATGCGTGTCCTGACTCGCATGTGGCAGATGCTGCTGAAAGCGCTGGAAGAGGTCTCGGCTGCCCCCAACGCCATGATGGCCGCCGAAATGGCCGTGATCCGCCTGACCCATGTGGCCGACCTGCCCAGCCCGGAAGAGCTGATAAAACGGCTGCAGGATACCCCCCCGCCGCCGCCCAATGGCGGACCCGGACGCGGCCTGCCCGCACCGTCGCATACCGCGCAGGCCCCGGTGGCCACGGCCTATGCTCCGCCCGCGCGCGGCGGGGCAGGCGCCCCGACCACCGCATTGGCCCAGGATGTGCAGACGGCTCTGGCCCGCTACCCCAACTTTGAGCATGTGGTCGAACTCATCCGGACCAACCGGGATGTGAAACTGCTGGTCGAGGTCGAAAACAGTGTTCGGCTGGTCTCATACCAGCCAGGACGAATTGAGTTCACCCCAACCGATTCCGCGCCAACGGACCTTGCCGCACGTTTGGGCACAGCATTGCAACGCTGGACCGGAAACCGCTGGGCCGTCACGATCGTGACCAACGGAGAGGCTGCAACCATCGCCGAACTGCGCGATGCTGCCGATCTGGCGATCAAGGCTGAGGCCGAGAAACACCCATTGGTTCAGGCTGTCCTGATGCATTTCCCCAAGGCCCGGATCAAAAGCATAGAAACCCCCGAACAACGCGCGGCACAGGTCGAAACTGAAGCCCTGCCCGAGGTCGAAGACGAATGGGACCCGTTCGAGGAAGACTGACGCCGCTCCGATCCCCGGAACGCTCCCGCGCCCGCCACGGGCCATCGGCTGCGCCGATACCCCTAAGCGGCCTTGGGCCCGGCAGCGCGGGGAAAGCCCGCGCTGCCGGGACCAACCGAAC